>NZ_LT630003.1:4074166-4400000 GCF_900105615.1 Lacrimispora sphenoides JCM 1415
ACATTGCAGATCTTGGGACCGAAATCCTGTAATGCAAGCTCGCAAGCCTCCGGCTCCTCGCAGGCCTTTAAGAGATCTGTGGTCTTTACCTCTGTGGATCCTGTAGCTATGGCCGTCACCTTTCCGGTCTGGCTGTCGATCTCTATATGGATCTCTACTGAATCAGGAGAAGCGCCTGAACTGACTGCCAGATCTGCCGCCTCTTTTTTCAGCTCACGGATGTCTTCCTGTGTTGGGTTTGGGATGACTCGCTCAACCACGTCGCGGACCATGGACAGTGCCACGCCAATGGAAGAAATTACTTCCGCATTTTCCGGGATGCTGTACTGCAGTCCCATCTTGCCTGCGCAGTAAGGAACCAGGGAAGCAGCACCGCCGCCGCAGCCTACCAGTTTCATGCTGTCATGATCCAGTTTGTACTTTTCAGCCAGAGAGTTTATGCAGGCGTTGATCTTTTCAAAGTCCTTATCCAGAATCTGGGTAGCCAGTTCTTCTACTGTTATGCCAAGCTTATCAGCAACAGGCTGCATAGCTTTTATGGCGGAATTTGCATTGCCGTGGGCAAAGTATTTTTCATCAATAAGTCCCAGGACATTTGCAGCATCCGTATTGGTAAAGCAGATGCGTTTTCCATTCTTTAACCGCAGGGTCACATAGTCGCCCGGATCTCCTGGCTTTGGACTGACCATTTCGATCTGTGGATCAACGATCTCTTCTTCCGGCATAAAGCAGGCATATTCACAGCCGGCGATATGGGCGGAACGTGGGCCTACGTCTACCACGCATTTATCATTGACACGGACCATGGAACCGCCTGCGCAGCCTAAGATCCGAACATCCAGAGAGTTGATATAGGTGTCGTGACCGCCGATTTTGGCATAATCCACGCCAGGACGGCCGTTCTTAATGACTCCGATATTGGTGGTAGTACCTCCAACCTCAAAATAGATGGCATTGGAAGCACGAAGATACATGAGGGAGCCCATAACTGATGCTGCCGGACCGGAAAGTGCCGTTAAGATCGGGCGCTTTCTCATTTCGCCGATCTCCATAACACCGCCGTCACCTCTCATAATCATTAAGGGCACGTTGACGCCCGCAGATTTTACTGAGGTTTCTGTTGCATTTGCAGTCATCATCATCTTCGGCAGAATGGAAGCATTGATTGCCGCCGTACGGGTACGGCGGGTAAGTCCGTAAAGTTTTGTAATATCGGAAGCCATTGTTACAGGCACATTTTTCTTCTTTGCGCAGTCATGGATCATCTGCTCTTCCCCCATACTGTCCACTCCAAAGGCCATGGATGCTACCATTACCTGAGAGCCCTGGGCAAGCAGATCATCGATGTTCTTATTGATGATATCTTCTGTCAGCATTTTTTTCTTAATAAATGTATTATACACCTTGATCATACGGCCGACTTTTTCATCCAGCATAATGTCTTTTAAAGCCAACTGGCGCTTTGCCAGAAAGCCCTCAAGACCACCCCCTGCTACTCCTACGACTCCAACGCTTGCCACATCGCCCTCAATAAAGGCATTGGTAGCCTGGGTGGTGGAGTGAGCCACGAAAACCACATCTTCCGGAGAGATATTATTTTCGTTCATGCAGTTCTTAAAGCTCTGCACAACACCGGCAGCAACGCCGTCTTTATGGTCATGTGTCGTTTTTACTTCGTTTTTTCCGATAATTTCATGGGTATCGTTATCCATTGCAACGCATTTGGTATAGGTACCGCCTACGTCAATTCCCATACGAACCGGTCTGTGTATTCGTTCTGCCATTAATTTTCCATTCCTTTCTATTTCCTAGCCACGCATTCTGGCATAAAGGTATACTTGTTAGGTGTTTGCACCTTAGTTTTAACAATATTGATTCTCTCATTCAGATGAATTGTGAAAAGCGTCCGGGTGCGCAAAGGCGCGCCCGGACCTATGGGGGATCTATCTTAGATTAGGAGAGTTCGAGTTTTCATATTTATTGTGCAGCTCGGTTTGCATGCTGCTTATCGAACAGCGAAAATATTCCTATGATAGGAACCATGTGGCTCCAAGTCCGCCTAGCATAATAAAGATTGCGACATACTGCAGCACACCGGTAAGATATGCATTGGGGATGGATAGCTTTAGGAAATCTCTTGATTCAACCTTTGTATAAGCAAGTCCCCATGCAACCCATGACTGGGTGATACAGCTTCCGATATTTACTGTAATTGTCGGAATAGCGAATACCGCATATAAGAACGGTACAGAGAAGGATGCAACATTGGATAACACACCAAGGGTTGCAGCTCCACAGCCTACCAGAGTCATCGGTCCACGGAATAATCCCATGCAAAGCAGAGCAGCGAACACGATACAGACTACGATCTCGCTCTTTGGCATTACGTTACCTAAAATCACTTTAAAATAAGGAGAAGCATAAGCTGCTACCTGGTTAAACATAGGCAGAGTAAGAAGGAAACCTACTAGTGGAGCGGTATCAACCACACCATCATAGAACAGCTTGTTAACAAGCTGGCAGTTCTCTTTGAACGTTCCATTCATTCTTCCGCAAAGGAACAGAGCCAGGAATCCGGCGATTACAAAGCCGCCGATTACGGAGAAATCCAGCCAGATCTTAAGAACAACAGGTACAACAGGAAGAAGCAGTGTGTAGAAAGGAGCATTCTTCTGTTCAGATGCTGTACTGCGGGTCTGAGCAGCCCATGCATGTACGGTTTTTGCACGCTTTAAATAGAATGCGGCCAGCACTGTTGTTGCAACCAGCATGATAATCAGGGCAGCATAACCCCAGTGTGATGCGTACCAGCCAAGGGTAAACTCCGGCATCTCTTCTGGTTTAATAAAGAATGCACGGTACTGTGCAAAGTTTACCGGGTTTAAGTAAATACCTGATGCAACGGAACCCATAAAAGTAAACAGTGCAACAGACTTGGGAATTCCCAAAGACATAAGAATTGGAAGCACGATAACGCCGATTGCGATAACCGGGCCAGCTCCTGTCATGGCAGTGAAGATCAAAGCCGTAACAATGTTTAACAGAGCCACTGTAACAAATGGCTTATCTCCGCCTAATTCAACGGTCTTACGGATCAGAGTGGATGCAATTCCGGTATCCATAAGCACGCGGCCAAACCAGGCACCCCAGCAAACGTTTACAAGAGTGGTTCCCCAACCTTCAGGGGCAGACTGGTAAATCTTGTTTAAGGCAGCGATCAGTGTGTTGTCTTTTCCAAACTGCAGAATTGGATTAGACGCCAGGAATGACTCACTTGCAAAAAATGTTCCTCCAATTGGAAGGATGGTCCAAAGAAGCGTAATCAGCAGGAAGCCGATCATCAGGTTATGACCCTTGATGCAGTAATACGCCAGGCCAAAGAACGAAATTAATAAAATGATTCCAATAATGTACTCCAAAATAATACCTCCTATGACTTTTTATTCTCCATACAATGCAAACTCTTTTGCCGCTCCCTTAAGGCGGCAGTCTCTCTCAAATCTTTACCCATACTCCTTTCATCTTTTCTGCCCATGCCTTTTGGACATAAAGGTATGCCCGCAGGGCGTTCATCATAATAATAAATATTTATTTCTATCCGGGCCGGTTTTTACGCCTGTCCGTAAAAGAACTGCGGATAGATTCCCCGAAGCGTTCCCGCATTCCAAAGAACCGAATTAAAGTGATTGGCGCAGATCAGGCATGCAGCTTCCGCATCCCGGCGCTTTAGATTATCAAGCAAAAGACGTCCTTCCACCTGGACATGCTCAAGGCTCGTCAGGGAAGACATGTCTGTCTTATAGTTAAATGTTGTATACTGAAGATAATTCAAACGCAGCAAATCACAATCCATGGTCCTAAAAACCTCCCAGACATACTCATGACCGCAAAAGGTCGAAAGCAGATAATGAAGCTGCTGCTCCACGATCAGAAAATCAATGGGATTTTCTTTATCAACCTCGAATTTCTGATAGCTAAGGACCTCCTCCAGCTGTTCAAGCTGAGATTTTGTTAGACCCTGGCGGCAGATTTCCTCAATGATTGCCTGTTCCAGCACATTATGAGAAAAAACAGCTTGCCTGATTCGTTCGCTGTCAAGCAGCGTGACCTCAGTTCCTCTCTGAGGATAAACGACAATATATCCTTCCTCTACCAGGCGGGAAAGTGCATCTCTCACCATCGTCCGGCTGGCATTCATCTGACTGGAAAGAATATTTTCACTCAGGCGTTCACCTGGCCGAATATCCAGATTCAATATCTGCATGCGCAGTTGATTGTAGATGTCGCTTCTCTGGTCACCTTTTCCTACTTCCACTTCCATCACTCTTTTGCCTCCCTATGAAAACTGTTGTATCTAATTGCACACAAGCATTTGTCAGGATTGCACATCAGTATCCCGCGAAATGCATATCAGTACTTGAAATACGCGTTTTTGCATTCATTTTTTATTTGTTTACTTTGTAAAATATATCATATCCGATATTTAAAATCAACTATTTTATTAGCATTTTCTACATTATTTTTTAATCTTTTGGCATACTTATGGTTTTTTTCACAAATAAGCGCCATATTTTCCCAAAAATACTCTAGCTAAAAGATTGCATACAAGTTGCCTTGCAATCTTCAAAAATCCGCCTCTATCGTAGTGCAGAAGGCGATAAACAAACCCTTTTCATAAAGAAAAAGGAGCCTCGCTCCATGACCGGGATCCAGTCATTTTGCGAAACTCCATATAGAAAAATTATAAAAGTTTACAGGCTTGATGGAATGTTTATAGTTCTCGTTGAATACAATTGATGCTTTCCAGTGCATTTTGAATGTCCTTGCAAATCAGTGGCTGCATACTGTTTTTATATCTTTGTGGATTGGCTGTTTCCAGCGCATCGATGATGCACTCAGCCAAATGGCACTTGCTTACAGCAATCTGAGGAAGAACCTTAATACACTGTCTTGCCGTGACGGGCTTCTCGTCCATCACATGAATTAAAAGCTCATCGATTATTTCATCAATCTGGTTGTCCCTGTCCCATTTGGCATTGGAGGCAATCAGGATAATGCCTCTTGTTCTGACATATGAGTTTGGATCATGAAGCATTTCCGTGAAAACGTCAAAATAGGGGTAAACAGCATCGGAACTGCCGCATTCCTCCTCAAGCTGTTTCATGCATTGATAAGCATAATTATTATCTTGATTTCTTAACCCATTTACTAATTCTTCGATTTTATCCATTGCCGTTACCGTCCATTTCTCTGCGATGCTTATACTCCCTTTTCCAGTTTGCCGCGGTAATCCGCGATTCCGCCTATATCTGTAACAGAATAACCATAGGTCCGCAGGTAACGGCAAGCCTGTCTGCTGCGGGATCCGCTGCGGCAATAAACAAATACCGGATTGTTTTTGTTAAGCTTAATGGATTCCAAACGATCCAGCGGCATATTAACACTGCCGGGAACATGGCCATTGGCATATTCCTGTACCGTACGTACATCCAGCAATACTGCATTGGACGTGTTGTTTGCCTGCTCAATTCCTGAGGCAAAATCCGAATGGTTAGAAAAAAAGTTAAATATGCTCATTTCGGCATCTCCTTCTCATTTAAAATATTCTTATAACGATGATTTCATTATAATGGTTATAGGGCAATGTCTCAGTGACATTGTTACATAAATGAGAATTATTCTTATTTTCAGCATGGTAAAGAGTATGGCTGCCCAAGTCACTGGTAGTTTCGCTAGCGGCTTCGCTGCTTGATAACTACATCACCATGGCCTTTTTTTATCTAGCCACCCCATGGATTCCCAGTAATTCACATCTGCCGGATTAAAACGAAACTGTTTGTGCATAAACCTCATGACATAAAATAGAGTTTTAACCTTCAAAGAAGATGTTACAGGTTTACTTTTTCTCTTGATTGTATCCGAGAGCCTGTCAATTTCCTTTTGCAGTTTTGCCTTCCTTTTGCCGGCCACAGTATCCCAATCGCTTCCATAGACATTCCTTCCGAATGTATAAATATGCGAAATGCCCCAAAAGGTCATGCTATCCTTTAAATCCCGAAGCGCAGACCTGGTACCTGCGCCTGCAGCCGTGGAAATGAGAAGAACCTGCTTATGAAACATTTCCTTTCTCGGCTGATGGGCCATCCATTGGTATCCAAAATGGTCAAGAAATGCCTTCATCTGCCCCGGAACGTGATAGACGTAAACTGGTGCCGTAAAAATCAGTAAGTCGGCTTCAAGCATAGACTCTAAAATCGGCTTCAGATAACCATAATCCGGACATTTCCTATAATTGGTAAAGCAGTTCCAACACCCAATGTAAAAATTTGGCATATCGTTTGGGAGAAAAAATTCCTTTACGGAGTCTGTTCCTGAAAGATTCCGAATAAATCTCTGTGCAATGTTGTAAGTACTGGATTTTGACTTTCTCTGCGTTGCATAAATCACGGTAATCTTCATGGCTCAATCCTCCTATAAACGCAATACATCCAGTTATTATTATAACATATAAGTAAAAAATATAACATTATTGCTTTAATTTTGGTTACAAGCAATTGTTAATGATTAATCACTTGACGTATCCATTCCTAAATATTATCATATAACCGTAAGGTATAAATGAATGATAAATCCCTTTAGACTATCTGGCATTTCCCAACATAAAAGGAAATGAGCTGATCAACGGGGAAATAGGAAGAGAGGATCATAATAGACAATTAATAAACTAGTTAATATGAAGAAGGGAGTTAAACAAAATATGCTGAAAATAGCATTATGCGATGACAACCGGTGTTCGATTAATCAATACGCGGAGTTAATTTCCCAAATTGCGGAGAAGCATCAGATAAAGATCCAGCTTTCCAGTTATCTTAGCGGAGAGTCCTTGCTTTTTCATTTTTCCGAAGCCCCTGAACAAACAGATATTATATTTTTAGATGTCATGATGGGTAAAACAGACGGGTTGGAGACGGCACGTAAACTGCGGGATTGCGACTGCAAAGCCCAAATCGTCTTTTTAACCAGTTATGAAGATTATGTTTATGAGGCGTTTGATGTAAATGCTCTCCAATATCTTTTAAAAGATAACACAAGTTCAGAAAAATTTGAGGAAGTTTTCCTGAAAGCAGCAGAGCTAGCCTCAAAAAAAGATGATGAATTATTTACTTTTGAATTTGACGGCAAGACAAGCGCGATCCCGATCCATCAAATATCTTATTTTGAAATTTGGCAAAGAATTGTAACGGTACATTACAGCGAAGGAAAAACGGCCAAATTCTACGGCAGCATGGAACGCATAGAAAAAGGGCTTTCTGGAAAAGACTTTGTGCGGTCACACCGTTCTTACCTGATTCACTTGCCCTATATCGTGACTTTCAGGCAGCAGGTCGTCCAGTTAAAAACCGGAGAAACAGTTCCAGTAGGAGTCACTTACGTTCAATCCCTGAAAAAGGCATTTTCTGATTATATTTCGCGTTTTCATATTTATGCTTCCAAAAATTTATCTTAGAAGAAGGAGAAGCTATGATCTATATTGTTATCCCAATAGTTCTCCTGTATTATTATTTTTTTCTGCTTTACTACCGTAAGCTTTTTCCTATGCAAAAGAGAAGGCCTATTCAAGTTATGCTTATTCTGGCAATTATAGCCTCAACGTATATCTTCCTAAACCCATTAGGCATACGATGGCTAAGGCTTCCGATAATCATGATCGCAATGACCATAGGGCTACGCTTTTCCACCGGCATGGACTTGCTGCAGGCAGTCTACGGCGGAAGCTTCTCAGTGTTAAACGCTTACTGCTTCCGCGGCATACTTGCAGTAATCAGCGCGATTATTTTCTGCGGCCATGATCTTTCTAATATAGAGACTTACTATGCAAGTACCGTTATGGTCCTTCCTTTAGTGCTTTTATTCCTTACAATCTTAAATAAGACCATTCTCCCCGATGACAAGGTAAAGCTCTTTTTGCATAACCGCAATCAGCTTAAATATGTCGTCACATATGAAATTACAGCCGCAGCAAATTTGGTTGTCATTAATTCCGGACGTGATTTATTTCCTTGTGATATATTTTCAACCGATAGCTTCTTATCTCCTTACGGCTGGTGGTATGTAAAAATAGGCTTAGGAGCTTATGTCCTTACCATTGGCATGCTCATCTACGCCATTTACCAATCGGTCCGGAGCACGGAACTGCAGGAGTACCAATGCAGAATGGAAATGCTGGAGGAGCAGTACGAACGTCAGGTGCGGCATTACAAATCATATCAGAAATACACGGAAAGCTTCCGGGCCTTCAAGCATGACTACCGATCCATGATGGTAGTATTAAAATCATTGATCCGGTCAAATGATAATGAAAAGGCTCTTCTTCTGATTGATGACATGTTTGAAGAGATGCAGAAAAAAGTGGTTGTCCATAAAAAATACTCCGACAGCGTTGTTCTGGACGCCATGCTTCAGGATCTTACCAATATTTGCGAAGAAAATCAAATTCTTCTTTCATCAAACGTTTTTATTCCTCGTAACACGGGGTTGTCGACAATTGATGCAGTCCGTATTTTTTCGAATTTTACAAACAATGCAGTGGAAGCATGCCAAAAGGTCCCGGTTTCAGATCGGTTTATAGAAATTGTCAGTGCTAACGAACTGAAGTGGGTCACGCTTCAGGTGGTCAATTCCTATGACGGCAAATCACACGTACATAACGGAAAATTCCTTACAACCAAGCCAGAAAAGCAATGTCATGGACTGGGGCTGGTAATCGTGGAACAAATTGCAGAAGGTTTAGGTGGATTTGTAATATATGAAGAGGATTTTAAAAACAAGAAATTCCTGGTCAGGGTCCATATTCCAAGGTTAAGCGAGAACCTGACCAAATGAAAAAGAATTGGGGCAAGCTGTTTCCTGCCTTGCCCTGATTTACAATCCCGGCCAGTCAATCGGATATTTGCATTCTCCTTCGCTGCTTGATGAGGCTAAATCTGCTCTTTCTTTTTGCTTTTTTTGCATGCATACATTCTCCGGTCCACTTCCTGCAAAAGATTTGACGTAGTATATCCAGATTCTGTGTTAAAAGACAAAATGCCGTGGCTGAACGACAACCCATAGGGCTTTGAAGCTGTGCACTCCAGCGTTTTCAGTAAACAGTGCATACGTGATATGATTTTTTCAGCAGTATTCTCCATACAGTTTTTAAAGATGATGAAAAATTCATCGCCGCCATATCGGCAGACAACATCCGAACTGCGAACAGAGTGTAAAATCACCTTCGCAATGCTCTTAATGGTATAATCACCCTCATCGTGTCCATATGTGTCATTAATTACCTTTAAGTTGTCAATGTCAATAAAGACCAGGCAACTTGGAACGTCGCCGTATAACAAGGTCTTTTCCAGTTCCTTCAGCCCTGCTTCCCGGTTATATACACCCGTCATGATATCTGTCGACGCAGTCATCTGCAAGCGGTGTTCTCTGGTTTTCCAATCACTGACATCCTCGATAACATACAGGTACAGGACCTGACCATTGGGCAGTATGCACCTGTTTGACATAATCCGATACCATGTATTATTGCTGTCATCATAAACTTCACGAAAAACCGGAAAGTTATCCTGCTCTCCGAGCTCTGCGATCAATGTCAGCAGGGCATTGCCCTGAACCTGCTGAATCGTTAAATATTCAATATCCCTCAATATCCGTTTCGCAGGGCGATTGGCATATACCACATGTCCGCCAAAATCTACCTCTAACACAGAAATATGAAGGAGATCAAGCGCCTGAAGGATTTGATGATAACGCCAGCTGCTGACAGGAGCTGGAATCTTCCCGGCAGCCTCCCCGTTATCTCGTATCGATGCGCCTGCAACCCGGTCAATCAATCCATTAAACATCTCAAACAGTTCTCCGGTATACTCAAGCTTGCTGACCACATATCCTTCTTTAAGCAGTTTCCCGCTTTGGGTAAAAACAGAGAGCCGCGAGTGCAGCTGCTTTAGGGGACCGGACAGATAATTGTGCCTGGTAGGAAGTGGTCCATTCAGCCTTCCTTCCGATAAGTCAATCGCCAGATGGTTCATTTCATTGATATCATGAGTCAATTGATTGATCTGTCCAATAAGTTCCTGCCATTCCGGCGAAGAGTCCTCTGCCTCCAAAAAGCCGCATTGTTTCCCAGACAGCAAGTTATCTAAAAAATTTTGTATTGTTATAAGCATCGTATGATCTTCCTGGTTCATCCCCTGCCTCCTAATCATGACTCATACCTATACTCCTGCCGCCCCTTATCCAAGGCTCTCAGCCGCAAACCGGCAGGTTCGGTCTCCGGTAGACCAGCAGTCAATCTCTTTCACTCGGAACTGACAACCGCTGTAAACTTCCAGAATCCCCGCTATAAAGCCTTCATCATAATCACAAACCGTCTTTCCTGAAATGGGAAGGCCGGAACAATCCAGATCCTCTGAAACGGTCAGTGTAAATGACAGGGAATCCATATCCATTCGTTCCATACGCAGGATACCAATCTTCAGCTCCATCAGCTTATTCGTTAAATTGGCGATGAAGAAATCAAAATCGCCCGAAAGATCCAGTACATTTTTTGCCAGTTCTTTACCTGCCAAGTGCCCGGCAGCCCTAAACAGGCGGCTGGAAGTCTCCTCGTCATATTCACGGGCCAGGATATCCTTTAAGGTGTATTGCAGCAGACGGTAAACAAGCACCGGTACATCAGAGCCCATATTCTTTCTTCCCTCATTAATGTTTCCAAGGGATTCCCAGGTGAACTGAGATGGTTTGCTTTCATAAATCATAAAAACTCCTCCTTAATATGTACTGTAAAATGATAACAAAGCCCCCCGCCGATTCTGGACAATCGCATACGAGAGAAAGTTCATAACTCTTTACCGGCTTACATCAGACTTGGAAGGCTTACGATTCATAGGGAGAAATATATATTCATTTTATTGTACAAGATTTATTTTGCTATTATGAACAATCTGTTTCAAATTGCCTTTTTAATGTCCTAAATAATTCATGGCAGAGTATAAAGTCTACCCCTATGGAGGGACCGCGTATGTGTCATGATTTAACGTCCGCTTATTACTCATTCTGAATAATTTGTTGTAAAGTTTGCTTTCTCTTGTATTCTCCTAAGAAAATTATGGATCTTTTCAGTACACTATTAAACTAGCATACCAGAAAATCTTTTATGTTATCTATCAATGTTCCAAAATATCATTTTTATGTTCCAAAGTGAATAAAATAAAATTCATTACTGCAAAATTATTGAAAATCCGAATATTTATATCATTTTATTATAGAGGGAATAAGGATTAAGAATCGATCAAGAATGAAAAGAAACCCATTCTTGACTAATGCCAAAAATAGGTTTCTTTTGCTAAAGCGGGTGATGGGAATCGAACCCACGTATCCAGCTTGGAAGGCTGGTGTTCTACCATTGAACTACACCCGCACGGAATTTCTGAAGTTTTTCAAAAGTGCTTTGAAAAGCACAATGCCCAAAGCCGGAATCGAACCAGCGACACGAGGATTTTCAGTCCTCTGCTCTACCAACTGAGCTATCTGGGCATAACCACCTGCAACACGAATAATTCTACAAGATTTCTACCATATTGTCAAGACAAGTTTTCTAAATTATCTCAAAAAAATATAATTCTCAGTAAAATCTTTAAAACATATCACATGCCTGGTCAAAACTTACACACCTTGAATATCTGGAATTCCACATTTTCTCATTATAATATTTGTAGGATTGTTCCGCCGTCATATACTCATTATCAACAGTTGTATTGCAATAAGCCGGAACAACAATTTCAAATCCATGTTCAAAACCGCACTTTATTGTTGCATCTATGCAGTAATCGGTCTGCAGACCTGTAATCATAATAGTATCTTCGTTTTTAGAGCGCAGGTATTTTAATAAACCAGTATCCCTAAATGCACTATTAACATGTTTATCAAATATCTTTTCCTCATTCATTGGAGCAAATTTTTCAAATATTTCAAATCCTTTTACGCCCTTAGTCAGCTCAAAACCATCATCGTGACGAACATAAATAATCTCTATGCCCTTGGTTCTTGCTAAATGAATTAATTGCTTCATGTTATTTACAAATGTTTCATATTGAAACAATTCATTTGTAACAATCATATCCTGTGTATCTACTACCAACAATACCATTTAAATACCCCTTTATTCTATTGTTTTCCAGAGCAGCTGTCCATTTTCGAAAATCACTTCCATTCGCCCGGTATCCTTTAGCCAGGAAAGATAAGAGCGGATCGTGCTGCCAACGAGTACATATTGCTCAAAATTCATTAACAGACCATAGTCATTGAAAAGCTGCTGTAAAACCTTTTCAAAGATAATCGGATCTTTACAAATTTCAAGTATCTTATCTGCTATTTCATGTACCTTGTTAATGTTAATCTGAGCGAGCGGGGCGATATCATCCGTTGCTTCTGCGTGGGCAGGGATGAAAACCTTTGCTTTCAGGGTCTTTACCATTTCCAAGGTGTCAAGGTAAGCGGATACATCATAAATAAACCCGATCTGGTATTTTTCCAGTGTTTCTTTGCTCGACAGACAGTCTGCCAAATAAACGACGTCATCCATATCTCTAAAACCCACCATATCAAAAAAATGACCGGGAAGAGGAATCACACTCATACCCTTCGGAAGAACCCCCTCTGTAAGGTGTTCTGCACTGCTTTCCTGAGCCATCAGGAATTTGTGCTTTAAGTCCTTTGGCGGGAATCCGCCATACAGGAAAGAAGGCTCAAGGATGGTGTGGTTCGTAAAGTCGCATTCAATACCGGGGGCATAAACTTTGCATCCGGTTTGATTCTGTAAATACTTATTGCCTCCGATATGATCGGCATTTGAATGGGTATTATAAATTGCCGTCAGCCGCCAGCCATTGGCATCCAGTATCTGCCTGACTTTCCGCCCGGCATCTTTGTCACTTCCGCTGTCAATAAGGCATACTTCCGTATCGTTAAGCTTAACAATGCCAATCTTTGCCGGGCTTTGAACATAATAACTATTTGTGCTAACCTGATTTAACTCATACATTTGGGAAACCTCCATATAGTAGAAATCCTTTGAAAACTGTAGTTTTAATGCTGATAATGATCTTACAGGAAAGGAAGAGTCGGATCTTTCCGGACAGACCTTCCTTTCCGCTCCGAAATCCTGTCTCCTTCTTCCACCCTTCCGCAAAGCAGCGGGCTATGTTCATCGTATAATGTGCGTCTCCTCTTCACTGCCTCCACACTGTCATTGGCATAGCAATACTTACAACCGGCCAGGCAGGTGTCATAAGTTCCCACTTCAACGCTTTCCATGCATCCACATTCTGTTCTTTGATTTTTATCCTTCCTCCGGCATACCGGACCGCCGATTAAGTATTCCGCCATCGCAGGGTCAATGCAGCTTCCTCGTGAAATCCCGGCAGAACTTAAATCAGCTATTTCCGCACATGCTTCAATCCTGAGTCCGTAAGTACCTGCAATCGCAGCCAGTCCTTTGCCCAGCCTTTTCATCCCTTCTTCATCCAATTCTTCTACCGGGATTCCCTTCATGTTACGTTCCGTCTTTCCATACTTGTCCAGAAAACTGATCACTACTTTTTCCGCAGAACCGCATACACCTCTGGCGATTTCTTCAAAGGCCCGCAAATGGTATTCCTCTCTGTAACGGCCGTTAAGGAATATGGGATCATACCGCCAGACCATACGGCTTTTTCCCACTTTTTCTGCCGTTTCCCGGAAAATATCGATCAAATGCCTTTTATCCGGCAGTCCAGGCTCAACATCATTTCCATATCCCGTCAATGTAAATTGGATATAGTAAGGGATGCTTCCAAGTTCCCGGATTCGTTTCATCATAGGCTCCGGATTTTTTGTCCAGAATACCATAAGCTCCACCTGCTCCGGAGATAGGTCGATCCGGCTGATCTGATGGCTGTTCATGGGGTTTTTTACATAAAGATACCCTTCTTCCAGCCTGTTAAAAAACCAATCCGAATAAAATTGTGGAATATCAGTCCGCCTGCTGACACTGAGTATCATAGTTCTCACTCCTGTTTCTTCTTAGTAAGATCATTATAAGCATTCCATACGCCCGCTTCAACCTCTTTCACTTTTTTAAGAATTTCGAATATGGCATCTGTCTGGAATAAGTTGGCATAATGTTTTGCCTAATAACTGGGAATTCTGATATATGAAATGAAGCCGTTTTCTATCATCATCTACAATTGGAGGAACCCCATGAAAAATGAACCTGTATTTTTAACTGACAAAAATCATAACGTCATTTTGGAAGCCATCTCTGGTACTCCCAATGCTGCGCTTCCGGACAGTTTGAAACCTTTTGAAATATTGGAACCTAATACTTCGGATGGTGCCACGGAAAAACATGTTCCGGTCATTGAGACAGAAGGAAATCATGTGACTGTAAAGGTGGGCAGCACGTTCCATCCCATGACCGAGGAACACAACATTTCCTGGGTCTGCTTACAGACAACGGCAGGAAGTGTCATGAGAGTAAGCTTAAGCCCTGACTGTGAACCGGTGGCCTGCTTTACTCTGGAGAACGGTGATTCTCCAAAAGCCGCTTTTGCCTACTGCAATCTTCACGGATTCTGGAAAACAGAGGCGTAACGAAAAAAGTATTCCCTGAAGTACACTCAAGGAAAGAGGCATTCTCTGTTTCCAATATCGCCGCAGGATCATAATCCTGCGGCGATTCTTATGCCCTCCTTCTATCCTTTTTGCTTGGGGCGATCGCAACCAGGCCTTTCTTTTCAAGGCTTTTAATCAACTGCGTAACGTTTTGCTTCGTAGCCCCTAATTTATTGGCAATATATTTATTGTCTTTTAGTATACAACGATTTGAATCATTTATCAACGTTCCTACCGTTTCTTAAAAAACTTGATAGTTTCCTGAAACGAATCATACTGTCCCTTTGCATTTCCCTCAACCGTTCCGCCAGAAGTAAATATTCCGCCATTCATGGGCATTTCGAGGGTAAAACTAATCGGAATCACAAAATCCTCCAATAATATTTATTTACAATTTATCGGTAATCGTTAGGCTTAATGCTTAACAATTATCCTTTTTGTAAACTTCCTTTTTGGAGGATCGTAAACCAGGATTAATTTTTTAATTATCATTTTCTTCGTGGGAAACAGTTTCCTCAAATAGTTGGAACTTTGCAACCTCCTGCCTTAACGCCTGGGCCTGTGCCTCCAGTTCTTCACTGGAAGCCGAGCTTTCCTCCGCTGCTGCCGCATTGGACTGCACCACGGCAGATACCTGGGATAGTCCTCCCAGGATCTGCTCCATAGCCTTGGCCTGTTCCAATGAGGCTGATTCAATTTCCTCCATAACCTGTTCTACAAGAATGGATTTATCGGCGATCTCCTTAAGGATTCCTGCCGTCTCAGCCGTCTGCCTTTTTCCCTCTGAAACCGCTTTTACCGTATTCCCGATCAGCTGGGCAGTCTGTTTTGCCGCATCAGCAGATCTGGCTGAGAGGTTCCGGACCTCTCCTGCAACCACCGCAAACCCTTGACCCGCACTCCCGGCCCGGGCTGCTTCAACTGCGGCGTTTAAAGCCAGAATGTTGGTCTGAAATGCGATATCCTCAATCATTTTTGTGATACCGGATATTTTTTCAGAAGATAAGCTTACCTCTTCCATAGCCGAATGAAGACTCTGCATATGCCGGTTCCCTGCGCTGACCCTTGATCCGGATTGCTTTACATAATCGGAAGCCTTCCGTACATGCTCTGAATTCTTACCTGCCATTTCTGAAACATCTACTATGGAGGCATTTAATTCCTCCACCGTTGCTGCCTGTACGGCGGCTCCGGATGCCAGTGCCTGGGAAGCACCGGAAACCTGTCCGGCTCCTGAATTGACCTCTTCGGCGGAAGAACGGATATTTAATATGGTATCATTTAAACGGGAAGCGATGATTTCCATGGAACTTCGTATGCCGTTAAATTCCCCTGGATACTCACAATTACTTTGAACCGTCAGGTTCCCATAAGAAACCTCCTGTAAAAACCGGGATATATCGTGGATAATATCTCTGTATTTCCCTGCCATTTCATTGACTTTTTCCCCGATTCCCCCTATTTCATCGCGGCGTTCCATATTAAGATCAATGCTCAAATCCCCGGCGGATAACTGGTCAATGGAATTTACCACCTGCCCAATGGGTTTTGTTATCCGGTCCGTGATCCGAAGCATAACGAAAACCGCGAATATCAGAGAGACAGCTCCCAAAATAACAGCATTTAACATAGAGGTTGCAACACCGGGCATAAATTCAGATTCTGAAGCGGTCACATTCACCGACCAGCCATTGGTGTTACCCACAGGGGTATAGGAACCGAACCGATTTTCCCCGTTCCAACGATAGAATCCGAAGCCGGTTTCGCCGTTTACCATTGCAGCTTCCAGCTTTGCAATCTCTCCATAGACAGCTTGACTGGTTTTTGCAGACTCTGCGTCATTTTGCTGTGATAATACCAGGGAAAAATCCTCGTGGGCCACTTTCGTGCCTTCCCGGTTCAAAATATAAGTACTTCCGGTATCCCCAAGCTTTGTGTCCGCAATCATCTCCTGGAAAACAGAATAAGGAAATTCAATCATGACCACCAGATCATCATAGGGGTATGCATATTCAAAGGAGGCAGAATCTTTTTGAAGGATCGGATCGGATAAAAAGGGAGTTCCGTTTTTTGCCTGCAGGTATGCATTGTCCTGCTCATAGGATTTCCCATTGACAACAGAGGTTCCGTCAGACGAAATGATATCGATGTTATTAAGGCCGTACTGGGAACATGAGATCCGTAAAAATATATTGATGTTGCCTCCTTTTTGCACATTCCCCTTCATATAAAGGGCAATTGACTCGGATATGATGGAATACTCTTCCAGCTTCTGAGTTATTTTTTCAGAAACCAGTTCCGATGTTTCCTTTAAACTCTTGGCCAGTGATTTCCGGGTCGTATGATAGGTCTGATAAATGGAGCCTACGGACAGTATAAATACAATACAGATGATACATCCAATGGTGAATGTTACCAGTTCTTTTTTTATTCCTTTGTATTTCCTTTTCATATTACGTTATCCTCCGATATCCAGTTTGCCCCTCTGACAATACAATTTATAGCGGCCTAATGGGTATATCGGATAATTTTCAGATAACTATATGAATTTTACTAAAGTTTTACACTTATTTGGACAACTTTTTACATATCAGGTACGGTCAATTTTATCAGGTGATAATTGACAAGAAGCTTGGAATCATCTCACCCTCATAGTAGAATAATATTAATATTGAATGCTTATCATACAATGACCTTCTATTTTATCTAACCGGAAGGAAATATATTGTCCGTCTCTTACGAAAGGAACGGCTGCTTCTCCCGGAACCAAGGCAACGGCTGCCGGCTGCTTATTACCTGTATATATTTTAAATTCCACACCATACAGGGGGATAACATCTTCTACCGTACAGATATCCTCAGATCGTTTTTCTGTAATGTAATGAAGGATATGAAGAATATCCCGTTTCTCTTGTTCCTGATGATTTAAGGCTGTTATCATAGTAGAGGGTCCGTTATGGCTCACTAATTTATGTTCCAGGCATAACGCAACCGCATCCTTTAGCATTAGCTTGCACCATTTGGCGGCATTTTTCCGGTACAGTTTAAAGATGGGATGTGCAAAATAAATCACATTTCCATTTCGGATCACTTCCGGATATCCAACCTTCCCGGAAGAAGGTGCATGCTGGTGAGAGCAGAAGGTTTTTCCGGAACGGTCGAAATAAGGTTCTATTTTATCCATTAAAACCTCCCCGCCGTTTGCCTCCACGTTATGACCTCTTAAGTACATGACGTACTCTTCTTTATATAAATCTTTTCCAATGATCTGATTCGGCATCACAAATTCCCTGTAATACGGGGATTCCTCTTTCCATGTAATACCGTATATATTATCTTTGCTGTATTTATTAAGGCAGGAATCATAAGAACCGATTACTTTACCGCCATTGGCAATATAGTTCTTCATCACTTTTTCCAGCTCTTCATTGTAATAAATACAATCCGGTAAAATAATTAACTGATAGGAATCCATGGGCGTCTTGCTGTCAATCACATCAAACTGATAAGAAAGCTCCTGAAGCATTCGAACCGCTCCAATTAAAGAAGGAGAAATCCCCAGGTTATATTCTCCCTCAGGATAGAATTCTTCCGGTGTAAGGATTGCGATCTCCGCAACCGGCTTTACCTCCCTGCAGTAAGGTTCTTTTTCCCTGACACTCTTATATACCTTTCCAATCAGGTCATAAGCTCCTTCTGATAACCGGCCTCTTGGATGAAGCTGGTCTCCGATGGAACAGCCTGCCCCCATTGCCAGCATGTGAAAACATTCCAGCTCTAAGGCCGCCTGATTCTTCAGGGAATGGAAATCCCCCCAGTAGGTATGGAATTTTCCGGTCATTCCTATCATGTCCTTTCCCAGGGTTCGTGCATATCGGCTGGTAGCGGGAAAATGGTCATAGCCCCAGCCTCCGCTTGGTAAGGATTCCAATTCCAGATGGCTGTACTCCTTAAAATTATCCTTAGATGCCGGCCCTACATGGGAGCTGTTATAGAAAACAGAGGCCTCAGGAACTCTCTCTTTAATAACCGTTGTAATTTCTGTTTTAAATTCCTCTAACATTTGCAGAGAATATTTTAATCTTACTGCCTTTTTTCTGCTGTCCAGACGAAGTTCCTCCATTTTCTTTTTACAATGGTCACAGCAGCAATCTACCTGAAATAAAATATCCATAAAGAATCCGTCAATGTTCTCCACTCCCACCACATCCATGATATCATGGAGATGCTCTATAAAGAATTTACGATAACCGCTGCTTAAACAAATTGTATGATAAAAATGAGGTTCTTCCACATTCTGGGTATTGATATAATTCCCCTGCTCGTCTACAGAGAGCCATTCCGGATGTTCCCGCATAATGCGGCCGTCCCATTGTACCGTGGTATAAATCGGCACTTTGATTCCCCTGTCATGACAGGCCTTTATCTGATCTAATAACAGATTATGATTGGTAAGGCCGGGATGGATGAGGTCTGGGTGTTTTCTGGATGGATAATACAGCCAGCCATGATGACATCTTGCAAAGCAGGTAATGGAATCCACATTGGCTTTTTCAAGTCTCTTGGCAAATTCCTCCCCATTAAAATCTGTACCAACCTCTGGTATGTATTCACTGGTGTGAAAATCCAGATGAACCTGTCTGAATCTTAAATCGCTCATTGCTTATCCTCCTGATCTGAACATTGTTTATTCTTTTACAGCCCCTGCTGCCAGTCCGCCCTCTACTTTTTCCTGGAATAACAGGTAAAGAATCAGTGGCAATGCAACCGTAATTACGATAGCTGCCATTAATGGACCGTAATCACTTCCTCTTTCACCGTTAAAATTCAGCAGCCCCAGGGAAATAGGCTTCAATTTTTTATCGTTGATAAACAACAGCGGGAATAAAATATTATTCCAAGCCGATAAGAAATTAAAGATTGATATAGTAGATAATGCAGGAATACAAAGCGGGAGTATCACCAGCCTGTATACCTGGAAATACGTTGCGCCATCGATTACTGCCGCTTCCTCCAAAGAGCGATTGACGCCTTTCATGAAATTAGTCATCACAAGAATACTAAAAGGAAGACTAAAGGATACGTAGATTAGAATCAGGGCCAGTATATTGTTTTTTAAGTTCAAGGCTCCAATAATATAGGCAACAGGCACCAATACCGTATGCATGGGGACCATCATTCCTACGGTAAAGAATAAAAGCAGAAACTTATTCCCTTTAAAATCGAACCTGGATAAAACATATGCCGCCATGGATGCCATAATTGCCAATATAATAACAGTAGCGCCGGCCTGCAGGATACTGTTGATAAAATACCGGCTCATATTGGCTTCTTTCCAGGCTACGATATAATTGATAAACTGCGGTACCTTGGGCAGCGCAAATGGGTCTGAAAAGATTTCAAGTTTTGTTTTCACAGAGGATAATAAGGTAAAAACCATCGGCATGGCAAATACCACTGTCATTACCAGCAGATAAAAGTACATGATGATTTTACCAAGCTTGCTCTTTGATTCTGTTTTTTTCATAGCTCTCCTCCCTTAATCGTGTTTACGGGACATGATAAAATTACTTCCTAATGTTCCTGCCAGGCAGGCAATCAGAATAATAATGCCAATTGCGCTTCCAAGTCCATAATGGCTGTATTTAAATGCCTCATTGTACATTAATGTTGTAGGAAGATTCGTCAGACCGTTTGGACCTCCGCCGGTCATTGCAAATACCAGATCAAAAACTTTTACAGAACCGATAATATCCATCAAAATGCACATGGAAATTGTGGACTTTAGCATAGGAACCGTAATCTCAAGAAACTTATGAACGGAAGTAGCTCCGTCAATGGAGGCTGCTTCATATAGCTCATCAGAAATTGTCGTAAGGCCGGCAAGGAGAATGACCATATAATAGCCGATACCAGCCCATATATTAACAAATACAATGGTATTCATTGCGGTTGCAGGATCCACCAGCCAGGGAACCACCCGGTCGGCCAGACCGATGTTCTTTAACAACGCATTCAGGGAACCGGTAGGCATGAATACAAAGTACCACATCAAACCCACGGAAGTTAACGGAAAAACCGTAGGTACAAAAAAGAGAGCTTTAAATGCCCGGTATCCTTTACATCTTGTATTAATTGCAACCGCCGTTAATAAAGCAATGGGCGTATGGAATAATACGCTGAAGAATACCATTTTCACCATATTTTTAATGGAAAGTAAAAAGTCCGCATTATGAAACGCATCGATATAATTTTTAAGTCCAACAAATTTAAGAGCCGCACCCGAGATACCATTCCACTCAACCAGTGAAAAGTAAAATGCCAGAATTAATGGTACAATTTGAAATAATAGATATACGATCAATGCCGGCAGCAAAAACAGTGCTATGTATATTTTCACTTTCCTGTTTTTTAATGTTATCAATGAAATTCCTCCTTATAATGAAAAGGAATTTCACAATTCATTTGAATTATGAAATTCCAGGTCATTTATTTTGCATTATCAATCTCAGCCTGGATTACTGCTGCCGCATCCTGGGCAGAGGCCCCTGTAAATAAGCTTACAATTGAATTTCTTGTTCTATCCTGCATGGAAGTCAAAGGATCAAAGTCGAATACGTCTACGCCGATTCCTTCCGACGTTCCTCCAATCTCTACATTCTGGATAAATAAGTCGGTACATTTTGACTTATCCAAGTCCAGATCGGTTCTTGGAATTAAGAAAGCTGCCTCTTCTGCAAATCTCTTAGCTGCTTCTTTACCGGTCAGCATTTTTAATAATTCAATCGTCAAGTCTAATTCTTTTCCTTCTAATTTACCGCTTACCATGTAAGGACTCAGGATCTGCATATCCTGATTTTTAAATTCAGGTTTTTCTTCAAAATAGGGAAACTTCGCGACTTTAATATTATCTGACACAGGAGTGGCTGATTTATCTGTAAACGTACTGATGTTCCAAGGTCCGGTAATCACCATTGCAGCTTCCCCCTGCTGAAATTGAGTTAAAGCAATATTATCTGTGATACCTGCAGCACTTGGATCAAAGGCACCTGCATCGATTAAATCTTTTTCAAACTGTAATGTCTTTACGACACCCTCATCCGTCCACTTCATCTCTCTGTTTCCTAATAATTTTGCTGCTTCTGTTCCCATCCATTTATAGAAGATCTGGTCATGTAAATGACCTGCCATATAGGTTGACTGTGCTCCCATAGCGATTGGGATAATTCCGTTTTCTTTTAACTTAGCAATTGCGTCTAACAGCTGTTCCCAGGTCTCGGGGAATTTTTCAATTCCTGCTTTCTTAAAAAGCATTTCATTATAATAAACGCCGATCAGGCCAGATTCCATTGGAATTGCATAGGTGCCTTCATGTCCCGGTACCTGATAATAGGAAAGGGAGCCCTCCGTAAATCCACCGCTCCATTCTTTATCTGCATCAAGATATGGCTGAAGATTTAATAATAAGCCATTATCGATATAGTCGGAAAGATTTGCAACCCCCTGGATTCGGAAGATGTTAGCCATGGTTCCGGAAGCAATATCAGTCGTCAGGATATTATTAAATGCCGATTCATCACCCTGGGAGTCGTCAATGATGGTCACTTCCGGATGTTTACTTTTAAATTCATTGATGATATCGTTATAAATACCTACCTGAGTTGAGGTTCCTGCCATTCTTGTTAAGAGTCTGATTGTTACCTTTTCATCACCAGACTCCTTGCTTACGCTGTCTGTTTTAGACCCGCAGGCTGTCAGCATAGAAAGACTCAGTACGCCTGCTAATGTTAAAGCCATTACCTTTTTTATTTTCATAAATTTGTTTCCTCCTTTTTATTTCATATTTCCATCCCTCTTCACGATCCCATTATAGAAAAATATCACTATACAATGAATGGTCATTTTATAGTTTTTATGTATATTTTACATACCACTTTGTAAAATCCACCGTTTAATAGTTCAAGTACACAAATTCAATATGGACACAGCCAATAAAATGTACTAATATTACTGTTATATTTAAGTCTTCCATGAAATCAAAACACGCTTTGCATACAGAAGGGGAACCATATGAAGGCTCAAAAAATAACTTCTATTAATTCGAGATTTTTCCGGTCTATGTTTCAGACGCTGCTGTTATTCATTATAATATTATTGATTAGTACTTCTGTCGTATTTTATAAACATACTCTGGCATTAGAGACTAATTCTGCTGTCCGGCAGCTGGATTATATTTCCAGTCAGTTGGATTATTATCTCGCATCTGTTAATAATTATTCCAAAACCATTATAACGGATAAGAGTGTACAGGCCATTGTATCTAAATTTAATAACAATAACAAGGAGTTTAATGCCATTGACCAGATGAATCTGAAAACCGAGATCAATCATATCATCCAGTCCACTCCCTTTATTCATTCTGTCAGCATCTACTCACCGGAATATGCGCTGATTGCTACCACAGAAATATATCCCTATCCGTTAAATCTTCGGGATACTTCTGCTTCAGACCGGAAGATCTGGATACCAGAGATAAAATACTCCAATAAGGAGCGCGACGCGGAGATACATGTCCTGTCTCTCATGCTGCCGTTTTACAGCAGCTCCACAGGTACCATGCTTGGGTATGTGGAAATCGCCATTCCTGAAAGTACTATTTCAGATATCTATAAGGATAATGCAAGCAGCTTCAGCAGGCTTTTTATTGTAGACTCCGATGGCAATGTACAAAGCTCAGACGGCTCCGTTCCATTAATGAGGCGCTATGAGAATGTAAAGAAGCTAAACTACATCAACAGGAGCAATTACAAACTGACTAAGAACACGATTATTTTTTCTGAACATTTTCCTGAGCTGAACTGGTATCTGGTCAACGAAATCAATCTGCTCTATTTTTTACAGCCAACCTTTACCACCTTGGGAATATCCATTATTATGGCCCTGCTCTGTATTATTGCCTGTCTTAATGTCTCCCGTAAAGTATCCCGTACAATTACCTCTCCGATCTACCAGCTGATCTCTCATACCCAGAAGGTAAAGGAGGGGGAATGGATTCCAGTCAATGAATCCTATCATGATAGTGATATCGGACTTCTGTTCGAGGAATTCAACAGCATGATAATTGCCCAGAAAAAGTTAAAGAATGATTTACTGAATTCAGAAAAAATAAAGAATAAAATTTCCCTGGATCTGCTTCAGCAGCAGGTTAACCCGCATTTTTTATATAATACACTGGACAATATCTGTTCTCTTGCAGAAATAGATGAAAAGGAGACTCTCATTGACCTGGTCATGAATCTTTCTGCGTTTTACCGTCATGGCCTAAGCAACGGTCATACCCACATTACGGTTAAGGAAGAACTGGCCATAACCGAAGCATATTTAAGAATCATGAAAGTAAGATACTATAACCGGTTCGACTTTCATATCACCTGTGATTCCAGAATATCAGGCTATCCCTGTCTCAAGCTCTTATTACAGCCCATTGTGGAAAACAGTATCTATCACGGAATCAAAGAGCTGAATGGAAAAGGGCAATTAGATATTCTCGTAACTGAAACTCCTGATTCCATTTTATTCACCATCCGGGATAACGGAATTGGAATCCGGGAAGAGAATTATGAAAGCATATGGACTACAGGTAATACTCATTTTGGTATTAAAAATATTCACCAGAGAATCCAACTCTATTACGGCAGCGAATATGGGCTTACCATTGCCAATCACCCTCAGGGCGGCTGTATCTCTACCATAACCATTGGAAAAAAGGAGGTGTCCACTGATGCCACTTAATATTATAATTGCAGATGACGAATACTTTATCAGACAACGAATTATCAAAATCATTCCGCGGGAAGAACTGGCCATTCATTTTATAGGGGAGGCCGAAAACGGGCTAGAGGTTCTTGAGTTATTAAATCAGCATCCCATTGACCTTATCCTGCTGGATATTAAAATGCCCCGTATGAATGGAATTGAAGTAGCGGAATCTGTATACCGCAATTACCCTTCCACCAAAATTATTCTATTATCTGGTTATAATGACTTTGAATATGCACGTTCCGCGATGCGGTTCGGAGTTATGGATTATCTGTTAAAGCCTGTAGACGCTTCTACCTTAACCGCTGTTTTAAAGGATACCAAAGAAAAAATAGAATTGTTAAAAAAACAACAGAAACAAATTCAAAAGTATTATCATTTTGAAAAATGCACGTTTCTTTCCAATGTATTAAATGGTTGTCAAAGCATTGAACAGTTAACTGCCAGATATCCTGAGGTATCAGCTTATGATTACACCCTTTATTTAGGTGCTTTTATCTATGAAGAAAATGAAGATTTTATATCAGAACTGGTAGCAAAGATCCGCCGTCATGGACTAGACTGTGAATATTTTAAGGAACTGGATTATGCCTATACCATACAGTTTTTCCTTCACAAGAAAGAGGAACGGCAGCAGTTAAAAGAAGTTTTGGAAAATGATATGCCAAAATGCCGCTCCTACACATTTTTAGCTCTGGGAGACTGTATCCCATTGAAAGAATCCTGGCTGCCTGATTATAAAAAAAATCTTTACGCCCTTAACCACCGGTATTTTAATCCTGAATCAAAGCTTATCCTGACAGAAGAACTTACCTGGGAAAATAGATCCGCTGATTTATCAAAGGTAAGGCAAACGATTCTATATTATTTAAACAGCAAGGATTCAAAGGGGCTGGAAGCTTATATCAAAGACCTGTTTCAGCCGTTGGAAGAAACGCACGATGTGAAATACCTATACTTAATCGTTACGGAATTTTTTACCACTTATCATATCCATTATGGCGGCCAGGTTGAATTCAGCCACAATCCGGCAGAATCTGCCTCCCAGATCATTGATGAAGAATATCGGCTGGGCCAGGTTAAAAGTACCATTCTTTCATATGGGCGGTTATGCATGACTGAAAGTGAAACCATCCCTTCCGACCTCTCTTTAAGCAAAAAAATCATTGCTTATATTGATAAACATTATTCCGATCCAGAATTAACCGTAACCCGGCTCGCGAACTTATTTCAATTAAATCCTTCCTATATGGGCAGTGTCTTTAAAAAAGTAAATAATGAATCCCTGCTTCAGTATATCACCATAATACGTATGGAAGCTTCTAAGAGATTATTGGAATCCAATCAATATAAGATATCGGACATTGCGGAGCTGGTAGGATATACAGATGCTTTTTATTACAGCAAACGTTTTAAAAAAATGTTTGGTTATTCTCCGAAGGATCATTTGCATCGTAAAAAATAAAATAATAATCAGATCCTGCCGAAAGAAGAACAATCAAGTTAACAAAGTCAAAACGCCTGACGAACGCAAGGTTTCGTCAGGCGTTATATCGTTGTGAATCCGCACCTCAAAAGGTATGGCGGTTACGCTTCCAGCTTTTTCTTTAACAATAAATTTTTCCCGGATATCCCCGGCTCTGTCATTTGTACCGGATCTAATATATGGTCCAGTTCTTCTTCCCCTATAAGCTTCTCCTGCAGAATCAGAGTTCTTACGGGTTTGCCGCTTAACATGGCTTTCTTAGCAATATCTGCCGCCTTTTGGTACCCAACATGGGGGCAAATCGCTGTGATGATCCCAATACTGTTATCTACCAGGAAACGGCATCTTGCTTCGTTCGCCGTAATGCCGGATACACAGTTATCTACAAATGTTTGTACAGCATAGGCAAGAGTGTCAATAGACTGGAACATGCAATAAAAAATGATAGGTTCAAATGCATTTAATTCCAATTGTCCTGCCTCTACGGCCATGGTGATGGTTACATCATTCCCAATGATATTAAAGGCAACCTGGTTTACAACTTCAGGAATCACCGGATTTACTTTTCCCGGCATGATGGAGGAGCCATTCTGCTTCGCAGGAAGGTCGATTTCATGAAAGCCTGTTCTTGGTCCGGAAGACATCAGGCGAAGATCATTGGCTATTTTAGACAATGTCACCGCGCAGGCCTTGACAGCACCTGATACGGCAACAAAAGAATCAAGATTTTGTGTCGCATCTATCAGATCTGCCGCCTGCACTAATTCCATATTTGACACCTTCGCTAAATTAGGCACAATACGTTTCAAATAATTTACATCAGCATTGATTCCTGTCCCTATGGCTGTTCCTCCCATATTCAACGTACACATTTCTTCCATGGCTTTGTCCATGCGGCGGAGGTCACGCATAATTGCTGTGGAATAAGCCTTAAATTCCTGACCTAACCGAATGGGGACTGCATCCTGCATCTGGGTGCGCCCCATCTTCAGGACATGGTCAAATTCATCAGCTTTTTCACAAAATGCCTGATGCAGCCGGAGAAGTTCTATTTTCAGTTTTTTAAGAAGCCTTAAAGAAGTCATTTTCCCGGCACTGGGAATGACATCATTTGTGGACTGTCCACAGTTTACATGATCATTGGGATTTACAATGGAATAATCGCCTTTTTGTCCGCCAAGAAGCTCAATCGCACGGTTTGCTATCACTTCGTTGGCATTCATATTCAGAGAAGTTCCTGCTCCGCCCTGAATCGGATCAACGATGAAGTCTTTGCGGAATTGTCCAGCCAGAATTTCATCACATGCCTGAATAATCGCTTCTGCAGTTTTTCTGTCCAGAAGACCTATCTCAAGGTTCGTTATAGCTGCTGCTTTCTTTATGTAAGCAAGGCTGTTAATGATTTCAGGATGGATGTTGAGACCAGTGATATGAAAGTTTTCTGCCGCACGCATTGATTGTACACCGTAATACACATTCCCCGGTACATCTTTCATTCCTATGGAATCCTTTTCGACTCTGTAATCTATGTTATTTACGCTATCCAATGACTAATCCTCCGTAATCGGTAAAATACCGTTTTGTATTGTATTTATTATAAAATCTATTTATAATATAATCAAATACGTATATTTCTATAATTGGTATAACTTCAAAGTTATATCTTGAAGCAGAGGAGGTTTACAGTGTTTAAAGGGATGGATTATGTATACTTGGTATACAAAGAACAAAGTTTTTCCAAAGCTGCAAAAAAGCTTTTTATATCGCAGCCTTCGCTGAGCGCTACAATAAAAAGAATCGAGCTTAAAATTGGATATCCGATTTTTGATAGAAGTACAAAGCCTTTGACTTTAACCGAATGCGGAAAAAAATATATTAAATCCGTGGAGGAAATGCTCTTTATTGAAAGTGAGTTTTACAATTTTGTAAATGACTGGGGAGATTTAAAAATTGGAGAGCTGATCTTAGGAGGAAGCAGTCTTTTTTCTTCATGGGTACTGCCCCCTTTAATGGGCGAATTTACAAAACGTTTTCCAATGGTTAAGGTAGAGCTGATTGAAGAGAGCACAGCAGAGTTGGCATCGTATCTTCAGAACGGCAGAATTGATTTGATGATTGATAATTGTTCTCTGGACAAGGGAATATTTGATAACAGTATATACAAGGAAGAACATTTGCTTCTGGCTGTACCGAAAACCTTTGAAATTAATCGAAAAGCAGAGCAGTACCAGGTTCCGGTGCAGCTGATTCTTGACGGCTCCTTTTTGGAAGAAAAGATTAAGCCAGTACCGCTGAAACTATTTGAAAAGGAACCATTTATCATGCTGAAACCAGAGAACGACACAAGGAAGCGCGCGATGGAAATTCTGCAGGAGCGTGACATTACTCCAGATATAGTATTTGAGCTTGACCAACAGCTTACTTCTTACAATATAACTTGTTCGGGAATGGGAATATCCTTTATCAGTGACACTCTGATCGCACAGGTTCTCTCCCATCCGAATGTTGTTTATTATAAGATCGAAAGTAATTTTTGCCGTCGGAACCTATATTTCTATTGGAAGACGGGGAGACGTTTCACCCGGGCAATGGAGGAGTTTTTGAAGATTGCGGGGAGTAGTCAAAAAATGAATGAAAGGGCATCCTATTAATTTAGTTTTTTCTTATTTTAGACAACAAAAAACCTTGTACTCCATAACAGTGTACAAGGTTTTTCTCATCATGCCGGCGACCGGAATCGAACCGGTACGGGAGGTAAGTCCCGCAGGATTTTAAGTCCTGTGCGTCTGCCTGTTCCGCCACGCCGGCATTCTCATATACCGTTTTTGTTCTTTACAACGGTACGGACTGGGTGGAGAAGGATTCGAACCTTCGAAGTCGTCGACAACAGATTTACAGTCTGCCCCCTTTGGCCGCTCGGGAACCCACCCATGCTCTTTTATTAAGCAAGCGAGTGTTATTTTATCACAGGGACATTAAAAAATCAAGGTTTTTTTAGAAAAATAAAATTTCTATTCCCGTTCAGCTACCAGCAAAACAGAGCTTGTTCCCGGCATGGAGACAAGCACCTGACCGTCTTTCACCTCATAAGGAATTTTACCTACATTATACCCGTTTTCATAGGTCAGCATGTACCGGGACATGATTTCCCCGTCCTCCATTCCCAACTGCCATACAGGGATCCCGATCTGCCGTTCTTCCGGAAGATTGTTGACCGCCACGGCGCAAATGCTGTCCTTTAAGAAACGCCCATAAGAAATAAGGTGTCTCCCGGCCAGAAGCTGTTTTAAGGACCCAAGGCGCAATGCCGGTATGCTGTGATGAAGTCCGGTCATATACCGGTGAAACTCGATCAGTTCTAAATCCTCCCGGCCCCAGGGATAGGTTCTCCGGTTATCCGGATCCGTCCACCCGCAGACACCCGCCTCGTCTCCGTAATAAATTGTGGGAGCGCCGGGCCAGGTCATCTGGATCATAACCGCTTCCCTGAAAATTCCATTGTTAATACCCTGAGAGGCTGCTTCCGGGCCCAGAGTGGAAGTCCGTCCCACCCGGCCGTTGGTTCTGGTCATAAAACGGGAATGATCATGATTTGACAGCTCATTCATGGCCACCTGTATGGATCCTGTCATCATGCGGCTCATATGGTAATTCATGGACTTAAAGAAACTTTCCCCATCTCCGAACAGATTGGGGTTTCTTTCGTCGCTGTGCTTTTCCATGCCTGTCAAAAACCAGGTTACAGGCTCCATGAAAGCATCATAGTTCATGACCGTATCCCACTGGTCCCCCTGGAGCCAGCTGGACGGGTCCCCGTAATGCTCAGCAAGCACAATAGCCTCCGGATTGGCCTCCTTTACCGCCTTGCGGAAGTCTCTCCAGAACTTATGGTTGTATTCGCTGCTGTGTCCTAAATCTGCCGCAACATCAAGCCGCCATCCATCTACATTGTAGGGTGGCGATACCCACTTTCTGGCGATCTGCAGGATATACTCATACAAAGTCCTGGAGTCCTCATAATTCAGCTTTGGAAGGGTTGCATGGCCCCACCAGCCGTCGTAGGAACCATTATAAGGCCAGGCTTCTTCGTCGTAAAATTTAAAAAACGTCCGGTATGGGCTGTCCTTTGACACATAGGCTCCCGGCTCGTACGTTCCGGACATCTCATAGAGCCGTTCTCCATCCAGCCATTTATTAAAAGAACCGCAATGATTAAATACCCCATCCAGGATGACCCTCATCCCTCGTTTGTGCACCTCTTTAACAAACCGGGCGAAAAATTCATTGCTGGCTTCTAAATTCTCTTTATCTGTAGTACGGATCATGTATTTTTCAGCGAGCCGGTTATCCACTGCATCAGCCCCTACCGGTTGCCCTCCATCCTTAACGATCAGGCCGTAATGGGGATCAATGTAATCATAATCCTGGCAGTCATACTTATGATTGGATGGTGATACAAAAATGGGATTAAAATAGATTACATCAACACCAAGACTCTTTAAATAATCCAGCCTATCCCATACTCCCTGTAAATCGCCGCCGTAAAAATACCCCACATCCATCTGGTTGGGATATTTCCCCCAGTCCTGTACCTTGGATACCGGATGGCCAATATATACGTACTCTCCGTCTGCCACATCATTGGTCACATCACCGTTGCAGAACCGGTCTACGTAAATCTGATACATGACGGCTCCTTTGGCCCAGTCAGGGGTGGAAAAACCGGGTACGATGCGAAAGCAAAATCCTTCCGGATTATCCCCGGAAACACCCAGCCGGTTATAGCAGCAGACTTCTCTGCCCTTATACACTTTAAAGCTGTAGCTGATTTTCTCTTCTCCTGCCGTCAATCTATGTTTATAATAATCGAACCGGCCGTCGGACTCTGCCTTTTCCATGACCGTCTCTCCGCTTAACCCCTCCTGGATATAACAGACCTGGTCCACATTGTCCTTTGCCGTCCGGAAAATCAGAATCACATCATCTCCCACACGGGGCTCTGCCGGGAATCGGAAACTTTCTGTCTCATCAGTAAATAATGCATCTCTATTTAACGCCTCAGCCTGGAAGCACATATGATTTTCATTTCCTTTCTCGTCATCTATACATTCTATTTTATCCGATTGAATCAAAATATACAACCCTGCCTTTTTAAGTTAAAAGCAGAAAAAACGGCCAGCGGGGCAGCTGACCGTTTTTCGGAGAAGGTATTTCGTTTCTTATGGGGTGTAGCAAAAACTATATAATGTATTGGGGGGGTTTACGATTATTACTATAACACGACTGAGAAAATAAGTGTGCACAAACATCATTTTTTTACCTTTGATTTTTTATGCATTTTTCCTTTCGTCCAGCACTGAACACAAAAAAGCACAGATTCCTGGGCGGAAACTTAGATATTTTCCCGGACTCTGTGCTTTTATCTCGTGAAAGCCTGCAGAAGGTACTTAACCCTCCGCTACTGCAGAAAACAAATTTTCAAATTCTTTCTGGCCAATCTTTTCTTTTTCCATGAGCAGCTTACAGCAGGCGTGGAGTACCTCTTCATGTTTTAAGATAATATCCTTTGCCTTTTCATAGCACTCATCAATGATCCGTTTTACTTCATTATCAATGGTATTGGCCACCTGGCCGCCGTAGCTCTTTGCATGGGCCAGATCACGGCCGATAAAGACTTCATCGCCCTCATTGCCATAATTGATCATACCCACTTTATCAGACATTCCGTACTGGGTCACCATGGCCCGGGCCGTAGCGGTTGCCTGCTTGATATCCTGGGAAGCTCCGGTGGTGATATCGCCGAAAATAAGCTCCTCTGCGATCCTTCCGCCTAAATCCACCATGATATCCTGGAGCATCTTGCCCCTGGTGTTGAACATATGATCATTTTCCGGTAATGGCATGGTATATCCGGCAGCACCGACTCCCGTAGGAATGATGGAAATGGTATGCACCGGTCCTTCATCAGGAAGCAGATGGAATAAAATCGCATGGCCTGCTTCGTGGTAAGCCGTAATCCTTTTTTCCTTTTCGGTTATTACCTTGCTCTTTTTCTCGGCTCCGATTCCAACCTTTACAAAAGCTCTGTCAACGTCAGCCTGATTGATAAATTTCTTGCTGTGTTTGGCCGCATAGATAGCGGCTTCATTCATGAGGTTCTCCAGATCTGCACCGGTAAATCCCGCAGTCGTCTGGGCGATCCTCTTTAGATCCACATCTTCTCCCAAAGGTTTTTCCTTGGAATGAACCTTTAAGATTTCTTCTCTTCCTTTTACGTCAGGCCTACCGACCCCTACCTTCCGGTCAAAGCGTCCGGGACGCAGAATTGCCGGGTCCAGGATATCTACACGGTTTGTAGCCGCCATAACGATGATCCCTTCATTGATCCCGAAGCCATCCATTTCCACCAGAAGCTGGTTTAAGGTCTGCTCTCTTTCGTCGTGTCCGCCGCCCATACCGGTACCTCTGCGGCGGGCTACCGCATCGATCTCATCGATAAATATGATACAGGGGGCATGCTTTTTTCCTTCTTCAAACAGGTCCCTCACGCGGGAAGCGCCGACACCTACAAACATTTCCACAAAATCGGAACCGGAAATGGAGAAAAACGGTACCCCGGCTTCTCCTGCCACTGCCTTGGCAAGGAGGGTTTTTCCTGTTCCGGGCGGTCCTACAAGGAGGATTCCCTTCGGGATCCGGGCCCCTACACTGGTATACTTCTGAGGATTCTTTAAGAAATCAACGACTTCTTCCAGCTCCTCCTTTTCTTCTTCAAGTCCTGCTACCTTGCTGAAGTTCACCTTGTTGGCATCCTTTGCAAGATGAGCCCGGCTTCTTCCAAAATTCATCATTTTGGCATTAGCGCTTCCTGCCCCTGCCCTGGCATTCATCAACATGAACAGAAAAACCAAAACTACCGCCGTTAAGATTAACGGAAGCGTAATCGTCAGGAATAAATTTTCCTTTTGTACCGCATCCACTGTATAGGTAATTCCATTGCGATCCAGACGATCCTGAATCTCAATGACATTGGACACATTGGCCTGTTTTGTTGAGTTGTCAGTCATGGTCATCTCGATCCTCCCCGTTGGGGGCGGGTCGTTCTGCCTGATGGTTGCCGAGACTATGGTTCCATTATCAATTGCCTGCATCAGCTCCTGGTTGGTGATAATTCCGCTCTTTTGGGGCAGCCTACTGGCAAAGAAAAGCATGATGACCAGAAGGAGCAGAAAGCCCAAGCCTCTGAATGGTTGCTGTTGTTTCAACATGCTGCCTCCTTATTGCTGTTCTATAACTCCAATATATGGTAAATTCCTGTATATCTGATCGTAGTCAAGGCCATATCCAACGATAAATTGATCCGGTACGGTAAAACAGGTATATTTCACCTTGACCTGATCCTTCACCCGGCGCTCCGGTTTATCAAGAAGGGTACACAGCTCAATGCTTTTTGGATTTCTCTGCTTTAATACCTCAATCAGATAGGCCAGGGTATTGCCGGAATCAATGATATCCTCCACGATCAATACATCCTTTCCTTCAATGGGATCATCAAGGTCTTTGGTGATCTTAACGATTCCGCTGGTCACCGTTCCGGCGCCGTAACTGGATACGGACATGAAATCCATGGTAAGAGGCAGATTGATCCGCTTTGCAAGCTCACAGGTAAAGAAAACACCACCCTTTAAAATACAAATCAAATGAAGTGGTTTTCCATCATAATCTCTGCTGATCACTTCTGCTATTTCTTTTACCCTTGCCGCTACTTCTTCCTCTGATAACAATATACGTATCTTATCATCCATTGTTTTTTCCTCCGTCTAACTGCATTTGTATTACTGTACGGGTATCATCTGTTATCTTATAATATTCACTGATCCGGTATCCGATGACCCAGAGGACATGGGAACCATCCGCTACAAGCGGTATTTTTTCCCGTTCCTCTCTCGGTATCTTCTCATGAATCATAAATTCCTTGACGGTTTTTCTGCCGCCTCCGGCCAGTGTCATGTAATCCCCGGTTTTTCGATACCTAACAGACAGCGCACACTTGATTTTATCATAATCAAACCATTTCGTATACCTGTTTTTGGGAATTTCCTGACCTTTTTTGTAGGGAAAGATCTTAAATTCCAGTTCTGGAAGAAAAACAGTCTTTTCCTTATCCACCAATCCTTCCTGTTTTTTCCTTTTTATCCATAATTCATCAAAAATACGCACAGCAATAAGCCCGCAGGGCAAATCCACCTGCCTGCCGGAAGAACCAAAAAGAAGCGCTGCTGCGCTTTCCACGTGAGTCATCGTAATATCCTTCATGGATTCATTGACAGACCGGATCATGATCCGGATCACATAGTTCTTTATAATGTCATCTTCCGCCAAAAGAGCCTTTGTATCAACTCCCCGCGCCGTTATTGTTCCGGCCTCATCCGTTTCCCCGATTCCCCAGGCCTTTAATATGGCTTCTGCCTGCTTTTCCAGATACGCATCTGCCTGTGCAGCCAGCTCTCCCGCGTGAAGGATGTTCTCCCCTGCACGCCTGTTGACTTCTTCCGTGATCTCCGGCAAAATCCGGCTTCTAATGCGATTCCTCACATAATCCGTCTGGGCATTGGTAGAGTCCTCACAATAAGATATCCCATTTTCCGCCAGATATGCAAGAATTTCCTCCCTTCCAACAGACAGCAGCGGGCGGACAATTTTGTCCCGTACCGGGCGCATTCCTCCAAGCCCTTTTAACCCGGTCCCCCGGAACAGGTTATAAAGAATGGTCTCCGCCTGATCATCCCTGTGATGGGCCACCGCTATTTTTGTCCCTGAAAAGTCAAGGCGCTCCTTTTCAAATATCTGGTAACGCAAATGCCTTCCTGCCTCTTCCACTGACATACCATGTTCCCTGGCATAAAGGGCTGCATCCACCCGGACACAGGCAAAAGGCACTCCCATCGATTCTGAAAGCTTACCAGCGTAATCGCTGTCTCTGTCTGCCTCTTTCCCCCTTAAGCCGTGATGGACATGAACCGCTTTTAATTCCAGCCCCAGCACTTCCTTAAGCTCGTTTAAGACTACAAGAAGACAGACCGAATCGGCTCCTCCGGAAAGCGCCACAATGACGCGGTCCCCCGGAGAAAACAGCCGGTTCCGTCTGATATAATCTAATATCGTTCTGTACATTCAGCCACCTTCCTTAGTTGATTTTCTCCCCTCTATATTATAAATATACCCACAAAACATGTCTGTTGCAATTATTATTTTCTTTTCCATATTCCGGCAGTGAGAACGGTCATATCATCCGCCGCCTTATCGCTGAAGGATCTTGCAAACAGGAGAATCCGATCAGCCATATCCTGAGGATTTTTTACCGGCATTCCGGCAATGAATTCCTGCAGCATCAGTTCCTTTTCGTCTGCCGGAAGAGCGTCTAACACACCGTCGCTCACCATGATGATCCGGTTATCATCCCATAGCTTTTTAGACAGGAGAACCGGTTCCACCGGATTTAAGATTCCCATGGGCACCTCACCTGCTTCCAAAAGCTCTACTCCCTTTTCACTGAGAATATAGGTGGCTGCCGCCCCCAGCTTCATGGCCTCCATGATCCCGGTTTTTAAATCAATGCAGCATAAATCCAGGGTGGCCGGATGCTGGGAGATCCCGGTGAGAAGCAGGACCGTATTGACCATTTTAAGGGCCGCCCTGGTGGAAAATCCGGCCTCTAGAAGTCTTTGAGTCAGCTCAATGACCTGCCTGCTTTCCTCTTCGGCCACTCTGCCGCTTCCCATGCCGTCTGACAGGCTCATGATAACTTGTCCCGGCTGGACTTGTCCAAAGGTATAATTGTCTCCGGATACCTCTTCTCCGCTTTTGACTGCTTTGGCCACACCATAAATGACCCGGTACTCTCCCTTTTCAACAAACCGTATGGTGTCGGCCTGCTTGGTCACTAAGTTCCTGCCGTCAGGGGCAACCGTCCATTCCCCTTCCTCTATGGCATTTTCCAGGATCTCCGCAGCCTCCTTTACCGTCACACACCGTCCGTTCAAGGTCCTCATTGTCAGAAATGCTTCCCTCTGATGATTCTCGTATTCTAAAATGAGCATCTTCTCAATGATAATATGGTTGCGGCGGAAAGCCCGCTTAATTTCTTCCTCCCAATCCGGAGTTATGTCAACAGAATGTTCCACCTGATGGGAAAACTCCTCCAAAATCACAGCCAGTTCTTTAAATTGGACGATGACTGCGTCACGGCTTTCCAAAAAACGGTTCTTCCATGCCAGATTCATAGTGGCTCTGCCAAGCCCCCGGTTCAGCTGAACCATGTAGTCATCCTTCCTTTTACAGGTTTCCAGAAAAAAACGGGGCATGTCCCCGTAGTCCACACTCCCTTTTTGTTCAAATGCACGAACCAGATATTGCAGATAATATTGATTGTCCTGTTCTTTCCCGGAATACACAATGCATTTGTTGCAGCCTGCGCATACCATAGCCGCCGCCGTTTCAAGGGCCGCAATGCCGTCTTCCTTTGTAAGTCCCTGTTCTGCTGACAAGTCATCTGTACAAGCTTTGGCAAGCTCTCCCAAAGAGCTGGCCATGTCGTTTAATCTTTTTGCCGTATATACATTCACATCAGCCATATCATGATGTGCCGCCTTACGTCTGAACACAAAAATCCCTCCTGCCTGTATCATGCTTTAAACCAGATTATGAAAACAAGTTTTCATAATCGGATGGACGGTGCAAAAGCAGCACCTTTTATGAGAAACTAAAATACAGTTTCTCATAATCCACATTATATACAGGCAGAAGGAAAATATTTGTCAAAACAGCTGACTCATGATCTAAAATTGTACGACAGCTTTCCCCTTTATTGTCCAAGCTCTTTGGACATAGGGGGGACTACTGCCTGCGCGACGGCTTCAGTAATATCTCGTCAGGATTTACAAGTCCCAGCTTCTGCTTTGCGACTTCTTCAATATATTGTTTGGTTTGGACATAAACCCGGTATTCCTCTAATTTTTGAGACCGCTCCTCTTCCTTGTCCACCTGGGCCTGAAGATTTTCCAGACGGAGCTCATACTCCCGCTCCTTCTCTTTTAACGTGACTCCCTTAATGGTAACAATCACAGCAAGGCTGAATACGACAAAGGTAATGCCGATAATCGTCATTCGATTGCCCCACCTATCTTTTCTCTTTCGTCTTGATTTTCCCATTTTGTCCATACAATCACCAATCACCTTTAATGCCGGTTCTTTCTTCGGTTACAACCATCCACTTTTATTTTAAGATATATTCGGAAATGTTTCAAGAGTTTTATGAAATGTCTGCTTATTATTTTATCATATAAAAACATTCCTATAAATACTCCAGCAACGGCGTACCCTCTTAATCCTCCGTCATTCTGTTCATACAGCAGAGAAAACGTGGCTAAGGCCGCATAAACCCAGTATATCATGTCCTCTATTCCTATAAACACATAGGAATGAGGAATAAAAATACGGAAAATGCGTAACAGGTCATATGTTATCATAAGCCCTGCGCCTGTTAAAAAGCTGTAGAGCAGAAGTTTTACTTCGTATACGATATGAACGCTCATATGACTCCTTCTGGGCATAATTTTCTTAGCAAAGCGCCGGCTGAGCTTAGAAAATCAGCCGTTCGATGAACCACCAGGGGAATCGAACTTCCTTTTTTATTTAAACAGTCTGGAAATCATGGATTCTCCAGACCTGCGCAGAGCTTCATTGGAGGAATAGGTAAGACTTTCAATATTGCCGTTTAAATCCACTTCCCCTTTTTCAAGCGTCAGGCGGCTGACGTGGAGCCCCTTTCCCTTTAAAGTCAAAAGTCCCATGTCCGTATCAAGAACTACCTGGTTTTCATCAAAGGACACCACTTCCCGTATTCCTGTCATCGTACCGGAACCCCGGTTTTCTATTGTGAGCCTGTGAGGACGGATATTCACCTTTTCTTCCATACAAAAACCTCCTAATATACCTGTCTAAAGTATATTAGGAGGCACGCTCCAATATTACTGAAATTTATCGTACGTATCGAAACTGTGAACTAGAGATAGCGATAAAGCTCTTTCGCTTCTTCCTTTTTAACCGTTTCCGCTACATCAAGAACCTCAACCTTTACAGAGCTAGTCCCAAAATGGATCTCTATGATGTCGCCTTCCTTAATGTTTAAGGAAGCTTTCGCAGGCTTTCCGCCTACAAGCACACGTCCTGCATCACAGGCTTCGTTCGCTACGGTTCTTCTCTTGATCAGACGAGAAACCTTGAGAAACTTATCCAGTCTCATGGATTAAGCGTTTACCATATCCTTTAAAGCCTTTCCAGCTTTAAATTTTGGTGTCTTAGAAGCAGGAATATTCATAACTTCGCCGCTCTTTGGATTTCTTCCCTCTCTTGCCGCTCTTTCAGATACCTCAAATGTACCAAAACCAACTAACTGGATCTTCTCGCCTTTAACCAGTTCTTCAGATATTACATCTGTTAAAGCTTTAACTGCCTTCTCTGCATCCTTTTTGGACAGCTCTGCTTTTTCTGCGACTGCTGCGATTAACTCTGCTTTGTTCATTGATATCTTCCTCCTAGAATGTAGCACCAGGCTACGATTTTTCGCATAACACGATTACTATATCATTTATAGCTGTTTCTCCCGTTTTTGTCAAGGTTTTTCGCACTTTTGTAAGGCTTTCTCCTGCTTTTTTATTGCCTCCCAAAGCGCTTGTCCCTCCAGCTGCAAACCAGCATTTTCTCCGCCAAAAACATGGGGGTGTCTGCGTATCATTTTTTTACAGATTCCGTTTACCACATCATCAGCAGAAAAGTCTCCCCGCTCCTTTGCAATCTGGCTGTAAAGCATTACCAGAAACAGGATATCTCCCAGTTCTTCGCAAAGGTTTTCCATATCCTCATGATCGATGGCATTAAGAACCTCCCTGCTTTCCTCTTCAAGGCATTTTTTCAGACTTTCATAGGTCTGCTCTCTGTCCCAGGAACAGCCTTTTTCGGATCGCAGTTTATTTGTAATATTTACTAAATCTTCAAAAGTATACATGATCAGCCTCCTTTTGCCGTTATTATATCATGACAAGGCAGTCCATGGGATCTTGCTTTTTTTAATTCTGAAGATTTTCTGACAATTGTTTCTCCCCCCTGTTAAAAAAGAGCCTGTTCTTATATAATAAGAGAGATTATTTAAGGAAGTTCGATTTGCCTTTGGCTCATCAAACGGCCAATCTTCAAGAAATAGACTATACAAAGGAAAACGGAGGTAACCATGAAAAATTTCAGCATATGGAAAAAAATAGCAGCTTGCGTATTATTTTTAAACATTGTATTTACCGCATTTACCACAGAGCTCTTAACACCCAGCGTTTCAGCCGGAGAGCTGACAATGCGGGGCATGGGCTTTGGACCGGCCCTTAATATCGGACCGGGAAGCAAAATTTTTAACGGCGGCAGCTTATCCCTGCTATCCGATTACGACAACCGGCAAATGCTTTCCATGATTTTACAGGACAAAAACGGAACTCTTGTAGTCATTGACGGCGGTTGGGATATTGATGCGGCCCATTTAACGGAAGTGCTCCGTTCTAAGGGCGGGCATGTATCCGGATGGTTTATTACCCATCCTCATTCAGACCATATAGGGGCACTTGTCCAGATTCTGAATAATCCAGACAGCCAGATCACCATTGATAATGTCTATTATTCCCTGGCGGACTTATCCTGGTATGAAAAAGTAGAACCTTCCAGGAACAGTATGGTGAACAGTCTGATATCCGCCCTTGCAACACTTCCCGCCGAAAAGCTGCACACCGTGCAGAAGGATCAGGAGATCCAGCTGGGCCAGATAAAAGCAAAGGTTTTAAACAATCCCTATCTTCTGGATGTCACCTCCGTAAATAACAGCTCCGTTGCTTATAAATTTTTTCTAAATGACGTAAGCATCCTGGTGCTGGGTGATATGGGACCCGAAGCTGGTGAACTTCTGGCTGCAGAACGAAGCGCAGAGGATTTAAAAAGTGATATCGTTCAGATGTCCCACCACGGTCAGTACGGCGTTAATCAGAATGTATATTCCATCATTAAACCTCAAATCGCCCTCTGGCCCTGTCCGCTCTGGCTGTGGAATAACGACAACGGCGGCGGAATCGGCAGCGGGGACTGGAAAACACTTGAAACCAGGAAATGGATGGAAGAGCTGGGAGTAAAGGTAAATTATTGTATTAAAGACGGAGACCAGATCATCTATTAACCGGTTTCCGCCTAAAAAAGAAACGGCAGATGCCGTTTCTTTTTTTGTCATTACCTCTTTACTGTCTATGCTGTCCGGACGGAGAGGTATGCTTAAAGGGCATATCTCTCCCGGATTATGGCATAAGCGCCCGGTTAATTTCCCCCGGGACCATCCCGCCTTGGCCGTTCTGATTCCGGTAATGGTTCAACGTAGGATCCATCTTTATATGGTTCCGTATCAATTTCCGGGATATCGCCATCGTTATAATCATCTTCATCTGGTACAAAAACCTTCATTTCTATTCACCTCCTGATTCATGTATGTTGGTTTGCGGCAAGGTTAGCCTTCCATTTGACGGCCTAAAAATCCGGCGGCCGTTGTAGCCAGCTTTATTTCCATATCTCCAAAACGTGCTCTGGGTTCTCTGCTCAATAAAGCTACTGCTCCAATTGCATCGCCCTCACAGATAATGGGAGCCACCACCTGAGCCGTTATCCCTTCCAGAGTTTCCCCTGACAGAGGAATAAAGCTCTTGTCATCCTTTCCGGACACCACGACCATGCGTTCATTGATAAGGTTCTCCAATTGCTTGCTGATGGTCTTCTGCAGAAGTTCCTTCTTAGATCCTCCTGCCACAGCAATGATCTGATCTCTGTCGCTGATACATACGGTAAGTCCGGTAGTTTGAGCCATGGCTTCTGCATATTGGGAAGCAAAAGCAGTAAGTTCTACCATCGGAGAATATTTCTTTAAAATGATTTCTCCTTCCCTGTCTGTAAATATTTCAAGCGGAGTCCCTTCTCGTAACCGGAGCGTCCTTCTGATTTCTTTTGGTATAACTACACGTCCCAGGTCGTCAATTCGTCTTACAATACCAGTTGCTTTCATAATAAAAATTCCTCCATCTTGTGCGTTTTTATATCACTGATATTATTTTGCTACGAAAGCAACAGATTATACTTAAGTCTGCCATTTTTCCCAAAATTTAAAATCAGGGCCGACTTGTTAAAAAAAAGTCGAACCCTGATTTTTTAATCAAACTTAGTAAATTGCTTGAAGAAGCCGGGGTTTTCCCAGTTTAGAAGTCACCCTGTCTGACACGGCGTATCACTTGCTTTGAGGATGACAGATATCCCTCATGGGCTGCTTTTGCAGCTGCGTTATCTGGAACGGGGGTTACAAAATGGTTTTCAAAAGAACCATATTTTTGAATTGTCAATTCATTTGAAACTCTCTGTAGAAGATACATACCTAAAACGTCCATAGCTACCACCTTTCTCCGGAACATTAATGGGAACAAAGAAAGCATCTGGGACTAAAGCCCTTCTTCTACTATTATTATATCACAAATAAGACAAAAATCAACCAGATGAACGGTATTTTAGAAGTCAATTTTCATATTTTTTCATTCTTTTCTGACAATTCCAACATTTGCTTTAATATCACCTCAGCCTGGCCGATCATGGCATCGGTGGACTGATTTTTCTTTCTGTCAAGATACGTAAGCCTTGGTACTTCTCCCATCTGGAACTTTAAATCCCCACGGTACTGATCAATGATCTTCGGAATTCCCTCTACCTTAAGCCTTGCATTCTTATACATGGTCAGGCGGACCTCCTGGCGGTTAATATTAACCTCTGTCACATAGGCGCTGTGGGCCAGAGCCTTTAAGCCGGCCACCTTAAGCAGGTTATCAACCGGCTTAGGAATGTCACCGAAACGATCCATCAGCTCATCCTGCATATCCATATATTCCTCTTCATTCTCAATGCTGGAGATCCGCTTATAGATATCAAGTTTCTGATATTCATTCTTAATATAGGAAGTGGGGATGTATGCATCAATGTCACAGTCCACCACGGTTTCATAGCTTTCTTCTTCCTTCCTCTGTCCCTTAAGCTCTAAAACCGCCTGATTTAAGAGCTTGCAGTAAAGGTCATACCCTACCGCTTCCATGTGTCCGTGCTGTTCCGCTCCCAGAACATTTCCTGCCCCCCGGATCTCCAGATCCCGCATGGCAATCTTGATCCCGGACCCCAGTTCTGTAAATTCACGGATGGCCTGAAGACGTTTTTCTGCCTCCTCCTTCAGCAGCTTATCCCGCTTATACATTAGAAATGCATAGGAAGTCCGGCTGGAACGGCCTACACGCCCGCGAAGCTGATATAGCTGGGAAAGGCCCATGCGGTCCGCATCCTGGATGATCATGGTGTTGGCATTGGCAATATCAAGTCCGGTTTCAATGATGGTGGTGCATACAAGGACATCGATTTCTCCATTAACAAAATCAAACATGATCCGCTCCAGTTCATGCTCGTGCATCTGCCCATGGGCAAAGGTTACCGCCGCCTCGGGAACCAGACTTGCAATGTGGTTTGCCACCTCGTCGATGTTGCTTACCCGGTTGTATACATAATAAACCTGTCCTCCGCGGGAAAGCTCCCGGTGAATGGCCTCCCGCACCATTTCATCGTTATGCTCCATGACATAGGTCTGAATTGGCATACGGTCTACGGGAGGTTCCTCCAGCACGCTCATGTCACGGATGCCAACCAGACTCATGTGCAGGGTCCTTGGAATGGGAGTGGCCGTTAAGGTCAGCACATCAACATTTTCTTTCAGCTGCTTGATCTTTTCTTTATGGGCCACGCCGAAACGTTGTTCCTCATCAATAATTAGAAGGCCCAGATCCTTAAACTGCACATCCTTTGACAAGACCCTGTGGGTTCCGATCACAATATCCACCAGTCCCCGTTTTAAATCCTCCAGGGTCTTTTTCATCTGCCCCGGAGTCCGGAAACGGGACATTAAATCCACCCGGACAGGGAAATCCTTCATACGCTGGGCAAACGTATTATAATGCTGCTGGGCGAGAATGGTTGTCGGAACCAGGTAGACGACCTGTTTACCGTCCTGTGCCGCCTTGAATGCAGCCCTGAGGGCGATTTCCGTCTTTCCGTATCCAACGTCCCCGCAGATCAGACGATCCATGATCTTCCTGCTTTCCATATCCGCCTTGGTCGCCTCTATGGCATCCCATTGATCCTCGGTTTCCTCATATGGAAACATCTCTTCAAATTCATTCTGCCAGACCGTATCCTCTCCGTACTGAAATCCATGGGTCTCCTGCCTGGTCGCATAGAGCTGCACCAGCTCCCTGGCAATCTCTTTTACCGCGCCTTTTACCCTGGTCTTAGTCTTGTTCCACTGGTCTCCTCCCAGCCGGTTCAGTTTTGGTTTTTTCGCCTCGGCACCGGCATATTTCTGGATTCCGTCAAGCCTTGTCGCAGGAAGATATAAGTTCCCGTTGTCCGCATATTCTACCTTTAAATAATCCTTGATGACTCCATCCTGCTCGATTTTTTCGATTCCCCGGTAAATACCAAGACCATGTTCCTCATGGACTACGTAATCACCGATGGAAAGATCGGAAAAGTTTTGAATCTTGGTTCCTTCATAGGAAGTCTTTTTCCGTTTCCGCTTCTTTTTTTCCACACCAAACATATCGCCTTCCGTTATGACGATAAATTTTATCATGGAATATTCAAAGCCCCGGTGGAGGTTTCCATAGGTGACCAGAATCTCCCCTGGCTTTACCTCCTGACCCTCTCCCCCATCATCAGGGCAGTAGGCCCTTAAATCATACTCTCTTAGATCTCCTGCCAGACGGCTGGCCCTGGTCCTGGAAGCGGATAAAAGGATTACCCGGTATCCTTCCTTTTTCCATCTGGTTAAATCCTTTATTAAAAGCTCAAACCCATTCTGATAGGTATTTACATTCTTCACCTGGAAGCTGTAGCGGTTTTTTACTGTAAAACCGGGAAGCTTCTGCTCTAAGCCGGTCAAATAAACCGTTGTCTTTGTCTGGACCCTGGCCAGCATCTCTTTTGCAGTATAAAGAAGACCGGTCTGTCCCGGAAGGAGGTAACCGTTTTCCAGGCGGTGTATCATACTTTCCCTGAACTCCATTTCAACGGTTTCCCCTTTTTCCTTAAGCCGTTCCGGCTCATCCAGGAAAAGTACCGAATTTTCCCCGCGGAAATACTCCAGAAAAGACACGCTCTCCTGGCAGAAGTAATGGATATAGCCGTCCAGCCCATGCTGCCGGAACCCTTCCTTAAGCCCTTCCAAAAATTCGGATACAATGGAACGGATCCTGGCGGACTCCTGTATTTTTGACTGTGCCCTTAAATCCTTCTCGTATTTTTTTAATTCCTTTTCCAGGACTTCGATTCCCTCCTGGATCTGACTCCCTGTCAGAGCCATCTCCGTGGCAGGATAGATCCGTATGCTCTCTAACTGTTCAATGGATCTCTGGCTCTCAATATCAAAAGTTCTGATGGAGTCAACCTCATCATCCCACAGCTCAATCCGCACCGGAAGCTCTTCGGTTAAAGGGAATACGTCAATGATCCCGCCCCTGATGGAGAACTGCCCCATGCCATCTACCTGGGCCATACGTTCATATCCCAGCTCTGTAAGACGTTTTTTCCATTTTTCCACATCAATGGTCTGACCGCCTTCCACAGACAGCACCTGTTTCTTAAGGTACTCAAGCGGAAGGAGGTGGTCCATAAGCCCGTCAAAGGTCGTGACAACCCAGCCGGAGGATTTCTCCATTAATTGACGGAACACGGTCATACGCTGCTTGGTCAGCAGGTTTCCGTGGATGTCCGCGCTGAAAAACAGAAGATCCCTGGCCGGATACAGCCAAACATCAGGGTCAAAGAAGCGCAGGTCCTCATAGATCTCCCTGGCTCTGGTGTCATCATAAGTGACTACCAGCCTTAAGCCTTCCTGTTTTGCCGATTCATACATCAGATGAACCTTTTGGGAATCCATACAGCCGCTGGCCATGACAGGTCCGGCTCTTTTTAACAGATCACCGGAAAGGTCCTCAAAATCCTTTAATTCCCTCAATGGTTTTTCAAATAGATCACTCATGAAATCTCCTTACTTCTTCCTGTTAAAATGGTTCATTGCCGCTTCCGCTCCCTCTGTAACCACCATAATGGCTGCTTCTGCTGCATCCTTGTACGCCTGGTCCATGATCGCTGCCTGTTCTTTGGGGAAACGGCCTAAAACATAGTCTGCCAGGTCCATTTCCTTTGGCTTTTCACCAACTCCCACCCGGATCCTTAAAAATTCCTGGGTTCCCAGATGGCTTATGATGTTCTTTAAGCCGTTATGGCCTCCGGCGCTTCCCTTTGACCGTATTCTTAACTGGCCTTCCGTTAAGTTGATGTCATCACAGATGATAATGATGTGGTCTGGCTCCACCTTATAAAAATCCGCCATGGCCCGGATACTCTCTCCGCTTAGGTTCATAAAGGTCTGTGGTTTTGATAAAACAACCTTTTCCAATCCGATCCTTCCGGTCCCATAAAATGCTTTGTGCTTTTTTTCCGTTACCCTGGCATCCAGTTTGTCCGCCAGAACGTCCACAGCCTCAAATCCTACATTGTGTCTGGTTTTTTCATATTCCCTGGTGGGGTTTCCTAATCCTGCGATGATATACATGATGATTCTCCTTATTATTGTCTATATTAATTACGGTTCCGATTCATGACTTTTTAGGGGTTTCAAACGCCCGAAAAGCGCTAGATTTCCCAAAACCGGGGGGTCTAACGCTGCTTTTTTTATTTTAACAGTTCATTCTTAAGATGTAAAGGCAAACACCGCCTTTTTATTTTTAAACAGTTGTAAAGAAAAATACATCCAGTTATAATAAGGATAATTTTGCATCAGAAGAATGACCGCTTAAAGCACCAGGAAGGCGCCGCCTTAAGAGGCGTGAAGATTAAAAAACAAAAAGGAGATTCTTATGGAACAGATTCGATTATTCCTTTTATGAATCTGGCATAATAGAACGTCCGGCCTGTGCCAATGACCACATAGAGCCATTCTTAGACCATAAGGTTCCCCATCTATGGAGCTACTACTGCACCGCACAGTGCGTGGACGTCGCCAACCGTTTCATGGCAATGCCCTCTGCAAGGAACCGGGTTTACGGCCTTCAGGTATATAAATATGGGATTGAGGGAATCCTTCACTGGGGATTCAATTTCTATAATTCCGCATTTTCCCTCCGCCACTTAAACTCTTATGAGGTGACAGACTGTGACGGAAGCTTCCCTTCCGGTGATGCCTTCCTGGTTTATCCGGGGCCTGACGGTGTTCCGGAGGAATCCATACGCCTTATGGTTCTTTACGAAGCCATACAGGATCACAGGGCACTAAAGCTTTTAGAGCAGTATATTGTTATGGGGGTGAGAAATAAGATTAACCGGCTTATTAAAAAATACATATAAAAAAGTTCTTCCGAAGAATGGATATCTCTTGTGTTTTCCGTATCCACTATGATAGAATAAAGCTGTTGCGCTTATATAAGTTCATAATCGGTTGATCGTTTCTACCAACTACCATAATAGTTGACTATAAGGGTTAGAAGGAAAAAGGAGTGATGTTCATGAAGGATGTTTCAAAAAATTACGACGTCATCATCGTTGGTGCAGGCCCCTCAGGTATTTTCTGTGCCTATGAGCTGATCGAGAAAAAGCCGGACCTTAAGATTCTTATGATCGAAAAAGGCCGCCGGATCGAAAACCGGACCTGTCCGAAAAGGATAACAAAAACATGCGTAGGCTGCAAGCCATGCTCCATTACCACAGGCTTTGCAGGAGCCGGAGCATTTTCCGATGGAAAATTATCCTTATCACCTGATGTTGGCGGAAACCTCCCTGAAATACTTGGATATGATAAAACAGTGGAGCTGCTTAAGGAATCAGACAACATTTACTTAAAATTCGGTGCAGACACCAATGTTTACGGCGTTGACAAACAAAAAGAGATTCAGGAAATCCGCCGTAAAGCCATAGGCGCCAATTTAAAGCTGATCGAATGTCCCATCCGCCATTTGGGCACGGAAGAAGGCTATAAGATTTACACCCGCCTCCAGGAGCATTTATTGGAGCAGGGGGTTGAAATGGCATTTAACACGATGGTAAAGGATATTATCATCGAAAATAATAAAGCAACAGGAGTTATTACCGATAAGGAAGAGATCTGCTATGCACCGGAGATCGTGTCCGCCATCGGCCGCGAAGGCTCTGACTGGTTCAGCCATATCTGTGAAAACCATGGAATTGAAACCAAGGTGGGAACTGTAGATATCGGAGTCCGGGTAGAGGTCCGGGACGAGGTCATGGAATTCTTAAACAAGAATCTATATGAAGCAAAGCTTGTTTACCATACCCCTACCTTTGACGACAAGGTTCGCACCTTCTGTACCAATCCTTCCGGAGAGGTAGCTACGGAATACTATGAAAACGGGCTGGCGGTTGTCAACGGTCATGCCTACAAATCCCAGGAATACAAGACAAACAACACCAACTTTGCAATCCTGGTATCCAAAAACTTTACAAAACCCTTTAAGACCCCTATTGAATACGGCAAGCAGATCGCCCAGCTGAGCAACATGCTCTGTGACGGCAAGATCCTGGTGCAGACCTTTGGGGATTTCCAAAGAGGCAGACGTACCACAGAGGAGCGCTTATGCCGCAACAATCTGATCCCCACCTTAAAGGATGCGGTTCCAGGCGATTTATCCCTGGTATTTCCTCACCGCATTATGGTTGACATAAAAGAAATGCTTCTTGCCCTGGACAAGGTAACTCCAGGTATTGCCAGCGAAGAAACCCTGTTATACGGTGTAGAAGTAAAATTCTATTCCAATAAGGTTGTGGTCAACACAGACTTTGAAACCAGCGTAGAGGGACTGCGCGCCATCGGCGACGGTGCTTCTGTAACAAGAGGGCTTCAGCAGGCATCTGCCAACGGCTTAAGCGTAGCCAGAAGCATTCTTGCCGCTATGAAATAAGAGTAAAAATAAGAGTTCTACCTAAGTGTATAAAAAACAGATGGAAGCATCGGCTGATGCTCCCATCTGTTTTTTCTCTATATTCGATCAAGCCAGTCCCAGCTTCTTCATCGCATAGGCCACTCCATCGTCTTCCACATTCTTTGTATAAAAGGTTGCATAAGGCTCCAGCTCCACGCTGTGATGCCCCATAAGGATGCAGTTCTTTGCATATTCAAACATAGATAAGTCATTGGTACTGTCACCAAACACGTAGGCATCTTCCAGAGCGATCCCATAGTGCTTTAAAACCAGTTCAATGGCTGTTGCCTTGGAATACTGGGAGGGAACGCATTCATAAAATCCACTGCCCCGGTCAATGATCTCAAAGTCCAGTCCCAGAGCCCGGGAAAAGCACTTTAAATCACTTTTTTCGTCTGCAAAAACACAGAACTTATCAAAGTCGTAACAGTCCTCATCCCAGCCGTAAGGCGATAAGTTCCCTTCCTGCTCTACGATCTGCTTCATTCTCTCCACCTGCGGAAGGCGGGAGGTTCCTTTTTTAAAGTAACAGCTTTCCGTTCCTTCTAAAACTCCATCCAGGTCATATTCCTGTATGATGCGCTTGATCTCAATCCCCCGCTCGTGAGGGATCGCCGCAGAAAAAAGAACCTGGTCTTCTGCTATAATGCGGGTTCCGCAGCCACAGCAGTAGCCATCCACCTGGATCAGCTCTTTGATGGAACCGATCAGGCACTCGGTACGCCCGGAATTGATGAATACCAGATGACCATTCTTTCTAGCCTGTGCAATTGCTGCTTTTGCGCTCTCAGGCACATTCCGGTTTACCTCGGAAAATAGCGTACCGTCAATATCGAAAAACAAGGCCTTTCTTTTCTCGCTCATCGGTCACCCCGAAAGCATATGGTCCCTGTTGTTTCATCCATACTTTCCACAATGGCCAGGGACTCTACCCGGATTCCTTCCGCTCTTAATCGGTCTCCGCCGGGCTGGAAGCCCTTTTCAATCACGATTCCTGCACCAACCAGCTTTGCACCGGAATCCTTTACGATAGCAGCCAGACCTTCCAGGGCTTTTCCGTTGGCTAAAAAATCATCAATCAGCAATACCTTGTCACCGGCTCCCAAAAATTCCTTGGAAACCATGATGTCATAGGTCCTGCCGTGGGTAAAGGATTCCACCTGGGTGGTATATACATCACCTGCGATATTCTTAGTCTTGGATTTCTTTGCAAATACCACCGGTACATCAAAGTACTGGGCCACGATACAGGCTATGCCAATGCCGGAAGCTTCAATGGTCAAAATTTTATTGACTTCATAATCGGCAAAGCGTCTCTTAAATTCCTTTCCAATTTCTACGAACAGCTTGATATCCATCTGATGATTTAAAAAACTGTCTACTTTCAGCACATCACCAGACTTTATCTTTCCATCTTTCCGTATTCTGTCCTTTAAAAGCTGCATAAAGGTTCCCCCAATCGTAAATTATTCATTATTTAATAACTGCGTTCTCTGTAAGGAAATCCATTACTTTATTGTTAATAATATAATCATCTACATCAAACTGGCCTGCGGTCTCGATCATCTTTTCAGCGCTTTCATAACCCATCTGCTCTGCAACTTCCTTACGATCTTCATCTGTAATTGTGATTCCCTCTTTTTCCGCTATGGCGTTTACGATCAGTCTCTGTTCTACAGTCGCCTCTGCCTGAGTCTTTATGATGTTCTTAAAGTCCTCTTCTCCCATTCCTGTAAATGCGCCTACAAAGGTCTTAAAGTCCATACCGTATGCTGCAGCCTGGTTTGAATATCTGGCAATCATGTTATTGAAATTGGCATCAACTGCTTCCTGCTTTGGTTCCACTTTAGAACCATTTAAGATGGCAGTGTAAATATCGCTTTTCATCTTCTGTTCTGCTTCATCATTCTTATTCTGTAAAAGAGTCTGTTTCTTATCTTCCTTGTATTCATCTACTGTCTTAAAGGATGTAGTTTCCTGAACAAAAGCATCGTTTAATTCCGGAACCTGCTTTTCTTTAACGGTATTGACTGTTACATCAAATACCACAGCCTTTCCTGCCAGATCTGCATTCTGATAACCTTCCGGAAATGTAAGGTTTAAGGACACCTTGTCCCCCTTTTTCGCACCTACAAGACCGTCTTCAAAGCCTTCGATAAACTGTCCGGAGCCAATTGTTAAGTCATAGCCCTGAGCTGTACCGCCGTCAAAAGCAACGCCATCCTTGGTTCCTACATAGTCAATATTAACCACATCGTCCTTCTGAATAGCCCGGTCAACCTCAACATCCTTTGCACTAACGGATAAATCGTTCTGAACCGCCTGGTTCACTTCGTCATCAGTCACTTCTACCGGATCCTTGGTCACTTCAATTCCCTTGTAATCTCCCAGAGTAACGGTACCATTATCCACACCGGTTAAATCCTCAACAGCCAAAGTTTCCTGTGCTGAGCTTTCCGTTGCTTCCGTTTCAGTTTCTGCAGGCTTTTCTGCCGGCTTTTTAGAACAGCCGGTAATAAGAGCGGCGGCAACCAAACCGCACATACAAACTTTAAAAATTTTCTTCATAATATGATCCTTTTTCTTTCTATTTTTAATAATTGATTAAAAAAGTGCTTCCAGTCAGTTATACCATATCGGGCAAGGTAAAAAAAGCTTTTTCCCGAAATTAACAAAAATTTCAAAATTCCGTTATATTTAACCGGATCAGGTAAGTCCCCTATTTCAAATGTGAAAAGCATTATTTGTAAAACGCCCGGAAAGCCTTGTATGTATTGTACACATCAAGCTTGGAAGAAAGCTCAAAGGGAGAATGCATGGAAAGAATAGGAACTCCTAAATCCACCACATCCACATTCATATGAGCCACATATTTGGCAATGGTGCCGCCGCCGCCCTGATCCACTGCGCCAAGCTCTCCGATCTGCCAGTAAATACCTTCCTGCTCCATCATGGCGATGATCTTTGCCATAAGCTCCGCACTTGCATCGTTGGAACCTGATTTGCCCCGGACACCGGTGTACTTGGTCAGGACACAGCCTTTGTTTAAAAAGCAGGAATTGCGGTCTTCATATACCTGGCCAAAGGTGGGATCATAGGCTGCATTGACATCGGAGGATAAGCAAATGGAGTTTCTAAGCACCTTTCTTACATCCATCTGAGCCATGGCAGCCAGATCCTGAATGTAGTGAAGAACAAAATCGGAATCTAAGCCGGTATTTCCCTCGGAACCGACTTCCTCTTTATCTGCCAGAACGGTGACCGTCGTATATTCAGGCATGTTGGCATCGATTTCAGCCATCAGAGCCGTATAGGCACATACCCTGTCATCCTGCCCGTAAGCACCGATAAGGCTATGATCAAGTCCTACGTCACAGGCCTTCTGGGCCGGTACCAGCTCAATCTCAGCGCGGAAGAAGTCCGCTTCTGTAATTCCATAGCGGTCGTTAAGCAGCTTTAAGGCCAGAAGCTTCACAGGCTCCTTAAGCTCCGCCTCGTCAATAAAGGGAATGGAACTAATGAGTACATTCAGTTCCTCGCCCTTTAAACCATCTCTTAATTTTCTGTCATTTTGTTCACTTGCCAGATGGGGAAGCAGATCTGTCACGCAGAATACGGGATCGCCTTCCTTTTCACCGATGTTTAGTTCCACAATCTCACCGTTTTTCTTAATGATCACCCCGTGGATGGCTAAGGGAACTGTTCCCCACTGGTATTTCTTGATTCCGCCGTAATAATGGGTCTTAAAATAAGCCAGGTCATTCTTTTCAAAAACAGGATTGGGCTTTAAATCAAGCCTTGGGGAATCGATATGAGCTCCGTTGATGCGAAGCCCCTGTTCCATTCCCGCTTTGCCGAAGGTGGTTGCAATGATGGCCTTGCCGCGGTTCACATAGTACACTTTATCGCCAGTCTTATAGTTTTTTCCGGCGTCAAAGGGACGGTATCCCTGCATCTCAAGCATTGCCACGGCCTCTCTGACGCATTCCCGTTCAGTTTTTCCGTTATCCAGAAATCTCTTATAGCCCTCGCAGAACATTTCCGCCTCTTCACGCTGATATGGCGCTTCCTTTGCGATATGCGGAAATTTAAATGTCAGTTCTTCCTGCAATTGTTGTCCTTTTGTTTTCTCCATTTTGTGATTCCTCCATATTCTTATGATATTAATTAACAGATTTCATCGCTGTCAAGGACCAGAGTAAACGGTCCGTCGTTTAAAAGCTCTACCTTCATGTCGGCTCCAAAGCTTCCATGCTCTACCTGGTTTCCATAGGTCTTTAACCGCTCCACCACGTATTCATAGAGACTGTTTGCAAGCTGCGGTCCTCCTGCCTTTGTAAAGCTTGGGCGGTTGCCTTTCCTGCAGTCTGCATAAAGGGTAAACTGGCTGACCACCAGGATTTCCCCTCCCACATCTGTAAGGGAAAGGTTGGTTTTCCCATTTTCATCGGGAAAAATCCTTAACTTGCATATTTTATCTGCCATTTTATCGGCAATGGCTTCCGTATCCGTATCAGACACTCCCAAAAGAAGCAGAAAGCCTTTCCCAATGGCGCCGATCTGCTGCCCATCCACAGTAACCTTTGCATGGGCAACCCGCTGTAAAACAATCTTCATATCCATTCTCCTGTCTATTTTAATACCAGTCTTAAGTATTCCAAAAGGGTTTCCGTAGCCGCTTCCCGGTATAGAATCTCTCTGGCAAGCACCGGGTAATCCGTGATAATATTATCCACTCCCAGCATCTTCATCCGCTCCATTTCGCTTTTGTTGTTCACCGTCCAGGCATGAACCGCTTTTCCCTTTTTATGAGCGGCTTCCACAAGCCTTTCGCTTACAAAGCTGGAACGGAGGCTGATAAAGTCGATAGAATCGCTGGAATAATAATCTCCATAGGCCGCTGATATAATATAACCGGTGCGGATATCAGGATCCATTTCCTTCATTCTGCTTAAATAGGACAGACGGACAGAGGTCACAACGCACTGTTCCTTCATCTGGTATTTCTCAATCAGTTCCCTGACCTTATCCGGCAGCTCACTGCCGCTTCCTAAATCCTTGATCTCAATATTTATATTGATCCGGCCTTTGCAGAATTCCATGACCTCCTCTAACGATGGGATCCGTTCGCCCTCGTAATCAGCAGAAAACCACTTTCCCACATCCAGCTGCTGCAAATCCTCAAAGGTGTAGGAGCTTATGGCACGGTTTATTCCTGATACTCTTTTTAAGCTGATATCATGCCCCAGCACCACCACGCCATCCTTTGTTTCCTGGACATCGATCTCCACAAAGTCCGCCAGGTCATCAACGGCTCTTGCCATGGCGGCCATGGTATTTTCAGGGGCTGCCCTGGAGCTGCCCCGGTGGGCGGTAATCTGAATCACGCTGAGCAAGTCGGTGGTAATTGCAGAACCATTCCGCACCACTCCAAAAAGGGAAAACAGGCTGAATGCCGCAGCTAAAGCCATGAATAAGGCCGCAAGCCTCCTCTCCCCATACTTGCTGCCGGAATAATCGCTGCTTTTGCTCCTTTTTGCAAAGTTACTGGTAAAACCGAAATACTGGACGCTTAATGCTCCCCAGTTTCCCACAGCCAGAAACATACTTGTTAAAAAGATCAGCACCAGCTCGATCCGGCTGCATGCTGCCGGCAGGATGGCCAAGGCAAGACTGTTGTCCGTAAACAAGGTCACTCCCACAGCCGCAATCAGCACACAAAATGCATAAACAAGCCAAAGTCCCACTATAGCCGCTGCGTAATAAATGGTTAAAAGAATCACAACCTTTAATATCCGGTGTCTTAAAAGCCACAGGCTTCTAAAATACCCATCCCGGAAATTCTTCTGCTCCACCATGCAGGCGTGAAAGGTATAGATTCCAGGAATGACAACTGCCAGGAGCAAAACCACAAAAAGGGCCAAAGAGATCTTTCCTACAGGCTTATTCAAAATCTCGGATATAACAAAATTAAGAGGTTTTACATGGGTCAGCATCTGGTAGATAAGATACAGGTTTACAAGCCCGTAATCCGCCAGAATGAGAAGACCCAGCCGCCAGTTTTTTCTGCGGATCTCATGGGCCAGCTTAAAAAATCCGCCGGTTAATATCTCCCCCATTTTAAGCTTCCGGGAGTAGAAGGCCCCCTCATACAGCGTAATAAGGCAGCCGGTCTCCAGCATAAGAATCAGGATTCCGATAACCACCATCACCGCAATCATAAGGACCGTCCAGGGCTTTGCCAGGAAATAGCCGATGTTTCCGACGGTCAGATAGCTGTACCCCGCCATGCGCAGCGCAAATAAAAGGCCTTTGTTTAAGAGAAGCAGGTACAGGGTCGTGGTAACCAACCGAAACAGCAATTCAAAAACAAAAGCATTCTTTTGATTGAACTTTATGATCTTCCAGGTGTCTTTTGTTAATATACTCATGCCATAACCTTCTTTTTGCGGAAAGAATTAAGAAATACGTTTTGGGAATTTTTCTAAGCTGCTACGGTATTCGCCGAATGAGTATGCGTAAAAAGCAGCCTCAGCGAGCGGAATCGTCAAGGCTGCATCTTTTAAGTCAAATCGTCCTCATCCATCATGTCCTCTCCTGCTGTCTCCCGCTGCTGAGCCTCACTCAGTTCCAGAATCGCCTGGTTTAAGGAAAACATCTTCCCATCCAGCATATTCACCACATCCGCGCAGGCCTTCAGCTCCTGCTGCAAGTACGCAGGTGCATTGCCTTCAAACTTATAATATATCTTATGTTCCAGGCTTGCCCAGAAATCCATGGCAATCGTCCTGATTTGAATTTCCACCTTGGTGTCCACCGGACCATCCGTCAGATAGATGGGAATGGTTATCACCATATGATAGCTTTTATAACCGTTAGGCTTAGGATACTTGATATAGTCTTTCACATAAAGAACCGTGACATCGCTTTGCTTTGTTATCATCTCCGCAATCTGGTAAATATCCGATGTAAAAGAACAGATAATCCGAATCCCTGCAATATCATTTAATTTCTCCACCATGTTGTCGATCGTCACGTCATAGCCATACCGCTTCAGCTTTTTCACAATGCTGTCCGGGGTCTTAAGCCTTGACTTAATGTGTTCAATGGGATTGTAATTATAGATATGCACAAACTCATTATTAAGTATTTCGATTTTTGTACTGATTTCCTTTAATGCCGAGTCATACAAAAACATTACAGATTTCCACTGATCGACCTGATTAAATGATTTGGGAATATTCATTCCAATTCCCCCCTCTCTCTCGCACCCGCATTTCCAACTAAAAAAAACACGCTTTGCGGGTTTTTCTTAGCCTCAGCGGCATTCGCCATATGAATATGCAGGCATATTTCTTCGGCTCATGATTCGCACAAGTCAGCGAGACAGGGGCAGCCCCATCGCCCGGCAGCCCCTGCTCCTCAAGAATAGTATACCATAGAAACCTGATATTTTATATTCTTTTTCCTGATTTTCTAAAATTTCAGTCCCTTTAAGAGCGCCGAAAGCCCTGTAAATGCAGAACCTTCTTCCTTGTAATCAAAGACCTCTTCATTCGATTCCTCTTCCTCCTGGAGGGCCTTCATGCTTAAGCTTATCTTATTATCTGCTATGGATATGATCTTCACCTTTACCGTCTGTCCCTCCTTTAACACGACCCCTGGATGCTTGATCCTCTGAGTGCTGATCTGTGAGATATGAAGAAGGCCGGAAAGCCCGTTTTCCAGGTTAATAAACGCACCGTAATCTTTTATGTTGTCCACCGTTCCCTCCATGATGGACCCTACCTCGCACTTTGCGATCTTTTTGTTGGTTTCTTCCTTCTGTTTCATAAGAGCCGGCTCTTTGCCTGAAAGCACCAGCTTATTATTTTCCTCGTCTGCGGTGATGACTGTGACTTCAATGGTCTTTCCATTATATTCCTCTAAGTCCTCCACATATTCCCCCGCCAGCTTGGAAGCCGGTATAAATCCCCGGATCCCCTCCAGGTAAGCAACAGCTCCGCCTTTTACGATCTCGGTGATTTTTACATTGACAATGGTTCGGTCCTTTAACAAATCACCCAGGGTTTCCCAGGCCATCTGGTCATTAGCCAGTTTTTTGGAAAGGACCACGTTTCCTTCCCTGTCATTGGCATTAATAACCGTTGCCGTAATTTCGTCCCCAGGCTGGATTTCCTTAAGCAGGTTAAATTCCGGATCATTGCTTAGATTCTCCTTATCAATGATCCCCTCCGCAAAATACTTCAGATCCAATGTAACCTTGTCCTCATCTACACTGATAACGGTTCCTGTGAGAACATCTCCTTCTTTTACCCTTTTAAAGGATGCTTCCAGTTCTGCGGCATAATCAGCCATGGTCTCTACTGCTTCTTCCCTAACGTCTGTCTGCTTCATCTCTTCGCTCATCGATATCTCCTCCGTTCATAAATCGCTCAGTACTGCATAAAATCTACCTATATATTTATCACATCCCGCCTGATATTACTATAGTTTTCTCAGTAAAAATATGTTATATTTATATATATGAAATATTTTCCACTGGGGATGCCCCCAGGCCAGATACAGAAAGGACAAGAATCATGAACGACATAATGGACCTGCATACCCACACCGTAGCCAGCGGACATGCGTACAACACTTTATATGAAATGGCTAAATCTGCCTCTGAAAAAGGTCTTGCCCTCATGGGCTCTACGGATCACGCACCTAAAATGCCAGGAACATGCCACGAGTTTTATTTTATAAATTTTAAAGTAATCCCCCGTAAAATCTACGGAGTCAATATACTCATGGGCGTTGAGCTTAATATTATGGATCACACGGGGCGTGTGGATTTGCGAAAAGGTCTTCTGGAAAAAATGGATTACTCCATTGCCAGCCTCCATGAACCCTGCTACAAAAGCGGAACTTCCTCTGAAAATACAAGAGCGTATCTCGGAGCCATTGAAAATCCTATGATCCACATCATCGGCCACCCTGATGACAGCCGTTTTCCGGTGGATTATGACACCCTTGTTTCCGCCGCTGCTGAAAACCATACCCTTTTGGAGCTTAATTCCAGCTCTCTTCATCCCTTAAGCGCAAGAATGAATGCCGCGGAAAATTACCGGATCATGCTGGAGCTTTGCAAGCGTTATAAGGCTTCCATCATCATTGACAGCGACGCTCATACGGAAGCGGATGTGGGAAACCATGTGAGAGCCTTAGAGCTTATTGAAGAATTGAATTTCCCGGAAGAGCTTATTGTAAACACTTCCCTTAACAAGCTCATTCCCTATATTCCGAAGCTGGAGGCTTATCTATGATCAACTTCCTGAACCTGGAATACTTTCTGGCGGTTGCGGAGGAATTAAATATCACCCGTGCTGCCAAGCAGCTGTACATCTCCCAGCAATCCTTAAGCAGCCATATTTCCAATCTGGAAAAGGAGTTTGATGTCCAGCTTTTCAACCGTACCATGCCGCTTACCCTGACCTACGCAGGCCGGGCCTTGAAAGTCCGGGCAAAGCAGATGCTGGACCTAAAGGATGAAACCTACCGGGAACTTGCCGATATCAAGGATTTTACCACGGGGCAGCTTTCCATCGGAATCTCCCATACCAGGGGGCGCTTCCTTCTCCCTGCCATCCTTCCCGCTTATAAAGAAAAGTTTCCAAACATTGAGATCCATCTGGTAGAGGGAAATTCCTCCGAGCTTAGTACCGCCCTGATCCACGGAAACATCGATCTGATGATCGACCTTCTTCCTTTTAAAGCAGATCATGTGGAAACCGTTCCTATTTGCGAAGAGGAAATCCTCCTTGTGGTTCCAGACCAGATTCTGGACCGGTATTTTCCGGGACAGCAGGAGGAGATGATAAAGGTTTTGGAAGAAAATGCGGATGTGCAGCTTTTAAAGGACTGCCCTTACCTTCTCATCAACAAGGGAAACCGGGTGCGTACCATTGCCGATGAAATTTTTGAAGATGCCCAGCTTACACCTTCCATTCTTTTGGAGACAGAGAATATAGAAACTGTGCTTGCCCTTGCAGCTAAGGGAATGGGAATTACCTTTTACCCCAAAATGTTCATGTCCGGAAGCCCTAATGCCGGTATGAAAAAGACAGGACTTCATTTTTTCTCCTTAAATTACAGGCGCAGCCACGGTGTTCTGGCATTCGGCCGCTACAAAGGCAGATATTTATCCCAAGCCACGGAGGAGTTCATACGGATCGCACGGGAGAACATATAGCCTAACTGTAACTGTAGATTGACAAAAGGGCTGAAATCCTTTATTATTAAATAGTAACAATTACTAATATAATTATTATTTTAGAAAAGGAGCGGCCATGAAAACATTAAAGTATAGCCGTCAACGGGAATCCATTAAAGCCTGTCTAATGGCAAGGCACGACCATCCCACTGCCGATGCTCTATACACATTGATCCGTGAGGAATATCCCAACATCAGCCTTGGAACCGTATACCGCAACTTAAACCTTCTGGTTGAGCTGGGTGAAATCCAAAAGCTGACATGCGGAGATGGCGCAGACCGCTTTGATGCGGACACTTCGCCCCACTACCATTTCGTATGTAAACATTGCGGAAAGGTCAGTGACCTGCCACTGGCCCCTATGGATAACATCAACCATATGGCTCAGGAACATGCGGACGGCACGGTGGACAGTCACACGATTTACTTCTATGGGATCTGCAAGGATTGTTTTGAAAATAATTCTCGATAACACTTGACATCAGGATAAAGTTATGGTAAATTAATATCAGTAATCATTACTGTTATCGATTACCATCAATAACAACTATAAATATTAAAAATAAAAAGGAGACATGAGATCATGAAGAAATGGGTTTGTACTGTATGCGGTTACGTTCACGAAGGGGAGACAGCTCCGGAGTTCTGTCCAGTATGCAAGGCTGCTTCTGAAAAGTTTAAGTTGCAGGATGGAGATATGTCCTGGGCTTGCGAGCATGAAATCGGTGTTGCACAGGGTTCTCCGGAAGACATCATGATGGATTTAAGAGCTAACTTTGAAGGCGAATGCTCAGAAGTTGGAATGTATCTTGCAATGTCAAGAGCAGCTCACAGAGAGGGCTATCCTGAAATCGGCTTATACTATGAGAAGGCTGCTTTCGAGGAGGCTGAGCATGCTTCTAAATTTGCAGAATTATTAGGCGAATGCGTAACCTCCAGCACTAAGAAGAACCTTGAATTACGTGTTGCTGCTGAGAATGGCGCAACTGCAGGTAAATTTGACCTTGCAAAACGTGCAAAAGCATTAAACTTAGATGCAATCCATGACACAGTACATGAAATGGCAAAGGATGAGGCTCGTCACGGTAAAGCATTCAAGGGCTTATTAGAGAGATACTTCGGATAATACACCTTTAGGGAGCGGCATAATAAATTACCGCTCCCCAATTGCATGTACGATCATACAAAATTCAAATCAGGAGGGTTTATACGATGTCCAAATATGCGGGAACAAAAACAGAACAGAACTTAAAAGATGCTTTTGCAGGCGAGTCCATGGCAAGAAACAAGTATACATATTATGCATCCGCTGCCAAGAAGGCCGGCTATGAGCAGATGGCTTCCCTGTACTTAGAAACTGCTGATCAGGAAAAAGAGCATGCTAAGATGTGGTTCAAGGAATTGCATGGCATTGGTACCTTGGAAGATAACTTAGCAGATGCGGCTGCAGGTGAAAATTACGAGTGGACCGATATGTATAAGAAAATGGCAGAGGATGCCAGGGCAGAAGGCTTTCATGAACTGGCTCTGAAATTTGAATTCGTAGGAAAAGTAGAAGCTGCTCATGAAAAACGTTACTTAAAGCTGCTTGACAGCTTAAAGAACGACAAAACCTTTAAGGGTGATGCTCCTCTTGGCTGGAAGTGCCGCAACTGCGGTTATATTCATGAAGGACCGGATGCTCCGGAAATCTGTCCAACCTGTGCTCATCCTAAGGCTTATTTTGAAAGAAAAGTAGAAAATTATTAATGCAGTCTGTTATGGCAGCAGCAATATGATTTCAAATAAGTAATTTGATCAAAGAAATCACATGTAAAATAGGGGAATGCACCTTGATGAAGCGGCTTATCAAAGTCAATCAAGGTGCATTTCTTTTTGTCGGGACCATTTAATTCTTACAACCTTTTCACCTGCTTTATTTTCCAAAGACTTGCTCCTGTAAAATACCTTGGATTTTTTTTAATGCTCATGCTATACTTTTATAGTAGGAAATGAATGACCGGTTTGAGGATAAAGATATGATTAAAATCGCTATTGTAGAAGATGAAATGGTATATGTGGAAACGCTGAAAAGCTACCTTGCCCGGTACGAAAAAGACCATTCCGTCAGTTTTCAGGTTCAGGTTTTTACCGACGGCCTTGATATTGTATCAGACTATACTGCCAGCTACGATATCATTTTGCTGGATATTCAGATGAAATATTTAAATGGCATGAAAACAGCACAAAGGATCAGGGAGCTTGATGAGGATGTGATCTTTATTTTCATCACCTCCTCCTCCCAGTTTGCAGTAGAGGGATATACGGTAGACGCCCTGGGTTATATATTAAAACCAGTGCCCTATCTTTCTTTTTCACAAATCTTAAATAAAGCTGTGGGCAGAATCTTAAAACGGCAGGCAATACACTATATCAATATAGACAGGCCCGAAGGTACCATGCGGCTGAGCACGGACTCCGTCTATTACATCGAAAGCCAGCTGCACCATGTCCTCATCCATACAGACAAAGGAAATTTTGTAGCTTCCGGACCTATGAAACGATTGGAAGAGGCTTTAAAAACCTTTGGATTTACCAAGTGCCACAATGCCTATCTGGTTAATTTAAAACACGTGACCGGCTGCCTGCCTAACGAAGTAGTGCTGTTTTCAGGCGAGCGGATTCCCGTTAGCCGGAGCCGGAAAAAATCATTTATGGAATGCCTGGCCGAATATATGGGAGGTTAAACCGATGAACTTTGGCGAACTCATGAATACGCCCCGCCCCTTTACCGCTCTGGCCGAATGGTGCGCCTGCATCAGCTACATCCTCATGCTCCGAAGGAGGCTTAAGGGACTGACGCTGGCCGCTTCCTTTGCGGGCATGCTTGGCTTGTTTTTTCTTCTCCACTTAATCGCCGGCACACTTCCGCTGTACTTATGGTTTCCCGGGATGATCACCGCCATCCTGATGATGTACTTTTCCATCTATGCCTCCTGCAGGATCTCCCCTTATGACGCAGGATTCCTTTGTGTCCGTGCTTTTGTTCTGGCGGAGTTTACTGCTTCTTTCCAGTGGCAGCTATATGTATGGTGGGCCCTTAGCAACGGACGGGTGAGCAAGACCCTTTCCGTTTTAATTATGGTGATTTCCTATGGATGCATTTATACGGGATATTATTTTCTGGAAAAAGAACACATCCCAAGGGATGAGGGAATGGAAGTGGAACGGAAGGAGCTTCTTGGCGCTGTTTTTATTGCATTGGGCGCCTTTCTGATCAGCAATATCAGCTTTGTCATGCCCAATACCCCCTTTTCCAGTGCCACCAGTTCTCTGCTCTATGTAAGGACCCTGGTGGATTTCGGAGGACTTCTGATGCTATTTGCCCAGCAGAACAGGCGAAAAGAACTGCAGGTCCGCAGCGAAAACCATGCAATGAACGGAGTCTTACAGCGTCAGTATGACCAGTACCGCATGGCCATTGACAACATGGAACTGTTAAGACGGGAATTCCATGATCTAAAGCATTACATGATTGCCATCCGAGCGGAAAAGGATCCGGAAAAGCGGGAGCAATACCTATCGGAAATGGAGAAAGCCATTCTCACCCAAGAGGCTATGGCCAATACAGGGAATCAGGTATTAGATGTGGTACTGACCACCAAAAGTACCTACTGTGCCCAGAATAAGATCACCTTAACCTGCATGGCCGATGGAAAACTGATTTCTTTTCTTCATGTAAAAGACATCTGTTCCATCTTTGGAAATGCTCTGGATAATGCCATTGAATGTGTTTCCCAGTATGAAGATCCGGAAAAAAGGCTGATCAATCTCTCCATATTCAAACGAAACCACTTTTTAATGATCCAGTGCGAAAATTATCTGGAAAACCAGCTGGCCATGGTGACCGGTGTTCTTCCTCCCACCACAAAAAGTAATAAACTGTATCATGGGTACGGTTTAAAGAGTATTCAGGCCGCAGTGGAAAAATACGGCGGTTCAATGACCATCTCTTCCAGTGATAACTGGTTCCGCCTTCAGCTTCTCATACCGATCCAGGAAGAGACATTGGCCGTCCATTAATACGCATGGCAGTGCTTTCGGCTTACCATAACTTCCAGCCTGACGGCATAAAACGTGCTTAAGCATAATAAAATCAGGCAGTCCGTATGAACTAAATTCATACGGGCTGCCTGATTTTATTATGCATTTACAACTCTTTTACGGGTTCCGTCTATTTATCATTGTTTTTAAAAATGATTTTAAAGATTGGGAAGAACACCCAGAAGGAAATCGCAGAATTGATCAGCATGGTGATTACATCTGCAATGGTCTCTCCCCCTCCGCCCAGGTTTAAGCCGTTCATGAACAGATGATAGACAGGGGCCTTATAAAGGCCCTGCAGAGCGGCTGCACCAATGGTGATGATGATATAGGCGATCACATACCACATCGCTGCCTTTGCTGCGCTGTTATTGGCTTTAAAGGTAACATTCCTCTGAAGAAAAAAGTTGATGACCTGAGCGATTCCCATGGTAATTTCCACTGCCAGAAAATACGCAAGTCCTCCGCCCCCGCCGGCGGAAAGTGCACCCGCTCCGTAATTAAATATATAATAGGGCGTGCTGTCCAGATTGGAGCCCACATGCCATATCTGGAAATTTGTATCCACCAGGGAAGTCATTCCGAAAATATTTCGGAAAACCGGCATTAAAATCATCTGCAATACCGTAACTCCGTTGGACACGAGAAAAAATATTAAAAATTGTGCTAACGTCGGATGGTTACCCGCAAAGGCCTTCCATCCAGCTTTTATTCGTGACAGCATGTACTCCCTCCCTTCTATTTACCGGAGAGCTTTTTCTCATAAGCTCTGTTTGCTTTTGCATTGGCAAAGTACCCGCCGATGATTCGTCTCATTCCGCGGAAAAAATGGCCGTTCACTGCCAAAACCATCCCCTCCGCCATATCCATGCTGACTGCTCCTCCGGTCATCTTGGCGATCCCGCGGAACGGCATGTTATAAATGAATAAGAGGTTTAAATCCGGCTTTCCCTTTTCTTCGCTCTTGTTTTTCAAGCCTGTCAGAATCCGCCAGACCAGTCTGGCCAAGGGGCTTTTGGCATAATACATCTGGCATAGCGCATCATTTATGCTCAAATCTCCAGACCACTTTCCTTCGGGAACCGGATGCCCTAAAAGAGTTTCAAATTCTTTCTCAGGCACCTGACTGATCCTGCCGGTATAGTAAGATTTAAGGGTTTCCGCCTTATAAGGCCAATCTTCCGTTGTCCCTTCCCGGGTCACTGTCTGAAGCAGCCTGATATCTGCTACATTTGCACCGATGAAGATGGAATAAACGCCGCCCTCCACCTCAAAACGGTTTGTCAGCCTGTTCCAGTACCGGAAGGTCTTATCATCAAAGGGGATGGAGATTACTTTACTTTCCCCCGCCTTTAAGAATACTTTTTTAAAGCCTTTCAACTCTTTTTCAGGCCGGAATATCCTGCCCTTAGGTCCTCCCACATAAAGCTGGACAACTTCCTTACCATCAGCTCTTCCCGTGTTCGTCAGGGTAAAACGGACTTCATTCTCCAATACCTCAAGGTTCTTATAGGAAAATGTGGTATAGGAGAGCCCATAGCCAAAAGGATACTGCACCTTTACCTTTACGGTATCATAATATCGGTAACCCACATAAATGCCCTCCCGGTACTGGGAGCAGCGCTCTGCTCCGGGAAAATACCGGTAAGCCGGAGTGTCCTCATACCGCAGGGGATAAGTCTCACTCAGCCGGCCGGAAGGATTCACTTCTCCGGTTATTACGCGAAGCATGGCGGACGGTCCGGCTTCTCCCCCTAAATAACCGTGGAGGAGGGATTTGCAGCATTCCTGCCACGGCATTTCTATGGCAGAACCTGCACTTAAGATTCCAACTACATTGGGGTTTACCTCTGACAACGCAGTGAGCAGGCTGATCTGGTTCTGGGGGATTCCCATATGGATTCGGTCCATCCCCTCTGATTCACTGATTTCATCAAGTCCAAAGCAGTATAGCACCACATCGGCCTGGGCAGCCAGCTTTAAAGCCTCATCTCTTAGGGTTACATCAGTCTTTCCACCACGGGAATAACCTCTGGCACAGCCGGCCACATGCAAAGGATAAGCCTTTATCATCTCCTCCATATTCTCCACCCTGATAGGGTTTACCAGGGAAGATCCTGCCCCCTGATAACGGGGGGTGAAGGCAAAGTCACCGATTAATGCCACTTTGCAGCGCGGTTTTAACGGAAGAAGTTCATCCTCGTTCTTTAACAGTACAATGCTCTCCTCTTCCGCCTTTTGCGCCAGCTTGTGATGCCCTTCCTTATCATAGGATTTCCCCTTGTTTTCCCGGCTCCCGGTAAGATCAAGCACCGCCTCCAGCAAATCGTCGACGTTAGTCTCCAGCGCTTCCATGGAAAGGCTGCCATTTTCTACTGCTTCGATCAGTTCTCTGGCAGAATGAAGGCCGGGGGAAGGCATTTCCAGGTTAGACCCTGCTGCCACTCCCTTCACATGGTCGTTGGAACCGCCCCAATCAGTGATGACGATGCCGTCAAATCCCCACTCTCCCCGCAGAATATCCTTTAGAAGATGCTCATTTTCATTGGCATAAACACCGTTGACCTCATTGTAGCTGGTCATAATGGATCTTGCCCCGCCCTCTTTCACCGCAATTTCAAAGCCTTCCAGATAAATCTCTCTTAAGGTCCTTTCATCCACCACGGAATTCATGGCCATACGGCGCAGCTCCTGGCTGTTGACTGCAAAATGCTTGGGGCATGCATACACTCCCTGGCTTTGAATGCCCTTTATGTAGGCTGCCGCCAGTTTTCCGGACAAGTATGGATCTTCGGAGAAATATTCAAAATTCCTTCCGCAAAGGGGGCTTCTCTTAATATTAAGGCCGGGCCCCAACAGGACATTCACGTCCAGGGCAGAGGCTTCCTCTCCCAGAGCTTCCCCGATCTCACGGCAAAGGTCCATATCCCAGCTATTGGAAATGGACGCTGCCGTAGGAAAGCAGGTGGATGGAAGGGAAGCATTTAATCCCAGATGATCCCCTTCCCTTGCCTGCTTCCGGATTCCATGCGGGCCATCAGCGCAGAATATGGAAGGGATTCCCAGCCGGTCGATGTTCCGGGACTGCCATACATTCTTGCCGCTTAAAATGGCCGCCTTTTCTTCTATTGTCATCTTTTTAATGATATCAGTATGTTTCATGTCATGTTCCTCCGGACATTAGATGAGTTTTCCCCCTCTGCGGCTGCTTCCTATGATTCCCGCTTCTTTTTATAGACATTGATGATTTTTACCTCCAAAGCTATAAATCCTGCTGCCAGAATCACATCAGCCACGATGGCTGCGATCTGCCATGGAAGCATTCCGCCCTTTGCGTTATTTCCTTCGTAGGCACGGCTGTTTACCACCGTATACATAATGTTTTTACATGCCTTACGCATAGCCTGAAGGCTTGTAGCGCTGGATGTATCCTTTAAATGGTTGGTTTCCGTATCATAGGCTACCAGCATGGCATCGTTGCCGTTCCGGATCTCCTGATCAGCATTCTGATATCCGTATCCGCCGAAATAATCTGTGAGCACGAAGCCGCGGAAGCCCCATTCATCCCGAAGCACCTTGTTAAGCAGTGCATCGGAAGCGCCTGCATATTCGGTTCCAATGTAGTTAAATGAGGACATTACTGCCTTTGCTCCGCCTTCTTTTACCGCAATTTCAAATGGTCTTAAATAAATTTCACGGATTGCCTGTTCGCCGGACCAGGTACAAAGCATGTTGGTCCGGTTGGTTTCCTGGTCATTAAGGGCAAAATGTTTCATATAAGCATATACTCCATGACGTTCTGCACCCCTGATGGCACTGGCCGCCATTTTGCCTGCCAGGATTCCGTCTTCGGAATAATACTCAAAGTTTCTGCCTGCAAAGGCGGAACGGTGAGTATTCATAGCCGGTGCATACCAGCCGGATACCTTCATCTCGTCGGCCATCTTACCGATGCTTTCCCCGAATTCCTCTGCAATATCACGGTTCCAGGTATTTGCAATCAACACTGCGGAAGGAAAGCCGATCGAGCCGGTTCCCGTAAAGTTGTTGTTAATGGAGGCCGGCCCGTCACAATCCACGGTACCCACCTTATCCACGCTCTTAGCTGCTGACGTCTGATAACCTCCGATGGCGACCATGGTATCCATTTCTCCCACGGTCAGCTGGTCAAGAAGCTTCTCCCACTGTGGATCGTCATAATCCAGCCCCCGCATGGCGGCAAGGCTCAGTCCATTCTTTGCGCCGGTTACCGGATTAATATCCTCAGCATTGTTATGGGCTGCCGGATCGTAATTGCTGTTGTTTACAAAGGTAGCCTTATATTTTTCCGGCATGGTTAAGTTTGCAGGCTTTGCCGTAGCCTCTTTATAATTTGCAAATCCGTCTTCGCGGGATAAATAAGCCGGTTCTCCCTTGGCATCCGCAAACCTGTTTTCCGCAGCCGCCTTATCGGTAGAGCGGGGATTGGACTCATCATAAATGGTTTCCGTAGCTGCTGTATAAATCTGTTCTTTGATGACATTATGGGAATCGGTCCGGATCGAGATTTTATAATCCCCTGCTTCCAGGACATAAGCGCCCTTCCCGGCTGCATCGTAGGATGCCATATCTTCCGCCTGGAATGAAACTGCAATGGACTGGGACTGGCCCGGCTCCAGGAGATCTGTCTTATCAAAAACAATCAGGTTTGCAGAAGCCTTTTCAATTCCTCCGTTTGTATAGGGCGGATTGTAATAGACCTCCACTACATCCTTTCCTGCTTTGTCTCCGGTATTGGTAACGGTAACATCAAAAGAAATCGTGCCGTCTGCTTCTGTGAGATTCCCCATTTCCTGAGAAAAAGAGGTATAGGACATGCCGTATCCAAAGGGATAAAGCACTGTCTTACTGTAATCGATCAGCCCTTCCTCTGCGGCAGTTTCATAGAAACGGTAACCAACGTAAATGCCTTCCACGTAATTGATAAAGCTGGGATAGGTTGCCTCTCCCTTAAATGCCTTACCTGCGAATTCATTCATGTTATCGTAGATAAAGCTTCCGAAATTATTATAGTCAGGGGTTGCTGTTAAGTCCACGGCAAAGGTGTCACTTGTTTTTCCTGAAGGGTTGACCGTACCGCTTACGATTTCACCAAGTGCCTCAAAGCCGGACTGGCCGGTTCCAGGACACCAGATGGCACTCTTTATCTGACTGTAATCATTGACAAAGCCAAGCTCCATGGCGTTTGCCCCGTTATAAACTAAAACAACATGATCAAAATTGGAACACACCAGATCTACCATGTCCTTTTCCGTCCTGCTTAATTGCAGATAATGCTCGCCGGCCTCAAAATCCTTATATTCCGCAGAATTATCCGTATAAGTAACAGCGCTCACATCAGTAGGGAGATCGGCTCCCTCCCCTCCTACACGGGTAATCACGATCAGTGCCGTATCAGAAAATGCCTTTGCATCTGCCATCAGCTCACTGGTATAGGATTCCTTCAAAGGCTCCGGAAGCGTCCAGTCCTGTTCCCACATCCCTACATTGGGACGGTCGCCCCGGTATGCAGTATAGAAATCAGTAAGCCCGGTATTCAGTTTAAATCCTGCATCCTCAAGTCCCTGAAGCAGAGACACTGTTTCATATGCGTCAGAGAGGGAGCCTGAACCGGTACCTCCATAGCATGGATTTGTGGAAGCCCAGCCAAAGACGTTTAAATTGGAATCAGCCTTTAAGGGAAGTAAGTTTTCCTCATTTTTCAAAAGAACGATCCCCTCTTCTGCAATTCTGGTACAAAGCTCTGTTGCTTTGTCTGATGTTTCTTTTGAAATCGTCCCGCTGCCGGTTGCAAGGGAAATCAGGCTAGACATTGGGCCCCAGCATATCATATTTACTACGATAACTACGGCTAGCACAATGGCCATGAGCCCCTGGTGCCGGATTAAATACCGGGTTGCAGCTTTCTTGTTCCTGCATACCACCATAACCACCACTGCGGCTGCAACTGCAATGGCCAATCCAATGAGGTACGGCACACAAAGGTTGACGATCTTTAATACATCATCGATGTTGATTTGTAACATTTCTTTCATCCTCCTCCATAAAAAATTACCACAAGCTGCGTGATATGTACTTCACTTTAGCATACTATGGATTCTCAGGGCGGCTTTTTGCATAACCGGTCATATTTTATGCATAATTAGCAATGGGCATGTCCTGTCCGGCCGGGGTTATTCCTCTGGTTTATGAGGAGGGGGTTAAAAGCGAGGAATCTGCAAAAAGAGAACATTCCGAATATAAACAGAATCCGGAAAAAAATCATATGTTCAGATTTTCTTCCGGATTTTTATAATAGAATTATGGTAAGATTACAATTGAGTTTACTCCTTAAGCCAATATTCAGAGCCGGAATCCGTGCGGCAAAAGAAGCCGTATTCGATTAACAGCCGTCTGATATATGGAAAATCATGATATATCTCTTTCAAAGCATTGTTGATTTCAATTTCGCTGTAATGGACTCCTGGTAAAAACTTAGCTGCTATTTCACGGAGAACCACGATTTTAGCCTTTTCCTTTGAAGGAAACTGCTTTACCGCCCCGCTTTTATCAAAATATCTGGACAAAATCTTTGTCTTTTCTTCTATGGTAACATCATATCGGTCATCTACCATTGTTGCAGTTTTATGAGCATCATAAAACTCTGTTACATCATTTTCTGATTTCATAGCTTCCTCCTTTTTATGAAGCAGTTCCATTGTTGCTAAAAACAGCTTTGATTGCTTTTCATGTTCATGAAGCTTAAAGCGGTAATTCCGTACCGTCGAATAAGAAATGCCTTTTTGCGCAGCTATTTCTTTATCGGATAAGCCCTCTGTCATCAATTTTAATATGGAGTGCTGCAGCTTTGATAAGCCTAAAAAAGAAGGATTCATATTCATCAAATAATTCAGCATTGATCCATGCTTTTCTTCGATATGGATGTCAGCCATTTTATATGCATCATAAAAATGACCGTCATAGGAATAAATCTCACCCTTGGTATAATGTTCATTGCAAATTAGACAGTAAACGGAATCATCATCTTCATAATATCCACTCATTAATTCTTCGGGTCCAGCCTGCCACAGAGATTTTCTGTCAAACAACTTTTTCATGATTATATCCATCCCATGCATCGTAACAATGCATATAATTCCTTTTCTTTATTTCCTGCATTCAAATATCAGGATACCCATAATAATGATTATTATATAGTATAATTTAATAAATGTCTATATATGAGCAAACATTTATTAATTTTGTTTACTTTTAAAGTGAATATCATCAGTGAGTCTCCCTTTAAGTACCGTTCAAACATCGCCGGATTTTACCCGAATGCCATAGGTATTTTCTTCCCGTTGGATTTACTTTCATCAGGCAGTTTTACTGTAAATATGTAATAAGCGCCCGTAACCTATATTTCAAAATCCCTCATCCGCAAAATAACCTGATTCATTCGGTTTTCCATGTCACGTCCGTTAAACTTTTTCAAAAAAAGCTCGGATTTAACAGCACCGTCTTTCATAAATAATACGCGGTCAGCCCTGGAGGCAACTTTTGCGTCATGGGTCACAAGAAAAACAGCCGTACCGCTTTTGTTGATATTTGAAAACAGCTCCATAATTTCATCCGATGATTTCGAGTTAAGTGCGCCGGTAGGTTCGTCAGCAAATAAAACCTCCGGCTCGTTCATAAGGGCGCGGCAGATACAGGCGCGTTGGAGCTGCCCGCCGGAAACCTCGGTAATATCTCTTTCTTCCAGCCCGGTTATGCCGGTTTTTTCTAACAATGTCTTCGCTTTTTTGATAATGCCGGCGGCATTTCTTCTGTTTTCCAGTAAGCTGGAAAGAATGATATTATCCAGAATATTCAGATTTTTCAGCATGGTAGGCTGCTGGAATACAAATCCCATCTTTGTTCTGCGAATATCTGCCAGTGCGTTTTCATTTAGCCGGGTCAGGTCCTCACCGTCAAATTGGATAGAACCGCTGTTGATGGTATCTGTACCGCTTAACGCAAAGAGCAGCGTAGACTTTCCGCAGCCGGACGGCCCCATCACTGCAACAAACTCTCCGGTTAATAGTTCTATATTTACTCCATTGAGTACACTCACCGCTTCCCGTCCTATGCCATAAGTTTTTATCATATTTTTTCCGCTTAAAATTTTCTTCATAGGCTACTCCTTTATATATTCCGATATCTTCAGGCCGGAGATATCCGAAATTCCAAACCGTGTTGCCAGATAGACACAAGCCGCCATTAAAGCGGGGGAAAACAGGTAGGCAAACAACGGATTTATATCAAAGCGGAACGTGGATGCACCGAAGGATGAAATCAAACCGATGCCCACCAGTTCTCCCAAAGTGTTTGCCAGGACAGTGCCTGTTAAGACGCCGGCGGCCAGTACGGCGGCCGGTCTCACCATATATTGCCGGCAAATATCTGCTTCTTTAAAGCCGAGGGATTTTAAAACGGCGATAGAATATCTATCCTTTGTCACAAGCATTTTCATAAAGAGAAGAGTGACCAGCACGGTGAGTATGGTGGCAGCGGCAATGGCGGCGTAAGAAGCCTTTTTAACCGCATCGGCAATCCCGCCAAAGGTCTGGCCGATGTATTCATCTATATCTGATACCTTGGCATAGGAAAACTGCTCCTTGTATCGGGTTATCTTTTCATCTGTGGCAGCATCAGCCTGTAATTTTACCGGAATAATACTCCATAGAATACTGTCCTGACTGGTTTTAAAAACGGCCTTTGCCGTCTTGCCGCCATTGGTGATATCAGAATAGATCCCGCTTATGGTAAGCCGCTTCTCCTGACCGTCAATCATGAGCGTGATAATGTCATTTAGCCCTTTTTCGAGATCGCCCGCAACTAATGATGAAATAGCGATTTCCGATTCGCTCTGCGGGGCTCTGCCGGCTGAATACTCAATAGGGAACACTGATTGGTCGCCAAGTTCCACCTTGAGCTTTTCAGTGGTACTGTCCTCCATCTGCATATCAAACATATAACTGGTCAGCACCGTGTATTTTTTAATATCTGTGTCCCGCGCCATCACAGCGGCTATCTCCGCTGTTTTTCCCGCAATATCGTTCGTCTGCTGGATATCAATTCGCATATCACATTCGCCAATGCCCATATAAGTCATAAAGTTTCTCTGGGAGATGGTATTATAAATATTCTGAGGCACAATCATCAGAAACGAGGAAATAACAAGCACCAAAAGCATTGTGCTGTAAAGCTTTTTTCGGGAAAGCACATCCTTTATGCCAAGAAAAATATTTGGTGGGAGTCCCCTGCTGCCGGATAGCCGAAAGCTTTTCGCAGTTTTGGCGCCACTCTGGGGTGCTCCAAACCGTATAGCCTCTGCCGCTGATACTTTTTTGAAGCGGCCCAGAACGCCGTTCACATAAAGCACCACCACGAAAAAGATGACCCCTGCGCCTATTATTCCAAATGCCGTGCCGAGGCCGGAACTGCTGCTCTCGCCCATATACAGGCGAATATTCTCCATCAAAGGCTCTTTTGCGCGCAGAGACAAGATGAATCCAGCTGTGCAAGCAATTCCAGCGAGAGCGCCATACTTCGCCAGATAAAGCTTTTTAATGCTTCCAACCTGCAGGCCGATGGCTTTTAATACGCCAATTTCCCGGTAATCCTCTTCTATCTTGGCAATCAGGGTAAAACGTATGCACAGGAAATTGATCATGATTACAAGGACGCTGATAAGGATAAGCATCGCTATCATCATACCGTCATCAAGGGCATTTACCAGCTTAAACAGGGAATGGGTGATGGCGGGAGGCCCGTTTGCCGGAAGTCCTGCGGCAATATAGCCGGATTCAAAAGCGGAAACAGCGGAACTGTCGCTGAAGCGGAACTCTATCAGATACTCCAGCTTTCCAAATCCCCTGATTTTTTCAAAATCACTTTCATTGATAAGAAACCGCTTGGAGGAAATCATGGAAGCGTTCATTTGAGAATCCCGCAGGAAACCAGCTACCGTAAAGGAAACACCGTGAATGGTTATGCTGTCGCCAATACTTGCCAGCCCCTGCTTCATGTAGTTTATGGGAACATAGATCTCTCCTTTGGCCGGGTAAATAATATTGCCATCCAAATCCAGCAGAAAATCAAAGCGTTTGCTCTGCACCGAAAGGCCGTTATCCTGCACGGAACCTGCAAGGGAGTTTTCGCCAATGACAATCTCTGCGCCCTCAATGTTTAGAAAGGAAAGCACCTGAAAATCTTCTACATTCTTTTCCGTATCTGCAAAGGCAGAAAGCCGTTCCATATCAATATCGCCGGAATGCATCTGCATAAAATGCGGCGTTTGAGCTCTTAACATCATGTTGCTGATCGCAGAGAACAAATTCACCGATAATATCGCGGCAAGGGAGGTAAGCATTGCCGCAAGCAGAATAAATGCGGTGATGGTGATGGTAATCAGTTTACTTTTCCTTACATCGTTTATTATTATTTTTCTGTACACAGTTCACCTCCCCGCTCCAGCCCCCTGACGGACTTAATATTGTATAAAAGAATGGCCGTTACAGATAACAGCAGACCTGCTATTATAATCAATAGTCCAATGCCTCTGCCGCTTCCTACGCCGATTACCTTTCCCATACTATTTGCCAGCGCGCCATCCTCTACCAGCAAAGGGATAAATACATAGTCGGCAAGCGGACCTAAAATGCTGTAAGCAATCACATAGCCTAGCTGGGAGATAATGCCGATCAGTCCCCAGACCCTGCCTTGCACATCGTTGCTGATATTGGTACGGATCAGAAAATCAATGCTTGTGTTTGCAAATGGAAGCATTGAAAAAAAGAGAAAACCAAAAATGCAGATTAAAATAATGTTTTCTCTAAACCCGTAGCCTGCCATAAAGATACCGGCAAAAAAGAGCGAGGCAAAAAGCATTTGTGCAAAGCCCTTTTTTATGGGAACCATGCCAAGAATAAGGCTGCTTACCAGCATACCCATGGCGGAAATCGTAGTGGCAACCCCCAGCACCGAACTGTCGGTAAATCCAAGTATCATTGGGGTATAAAGAGACTGGATGCAGCCTAAAAAGAAAGAAATGCCGATTCCCGATAAAACCAGTGTGAACACGCCCCGGTTCTGGGTGAGCGCAGTAAATCCGGTTCTAAACTCATGGAAGAAAGATTCTTTATATTCGGAAGCTTTGGCAGCAAGCCCCCTTCGTACCACAAACGTCACCATTACGGTCAGAAAGATTGTGCAAATGTCTATCATAAGCAGAAGCTTTATATCTGAAACCTGTAACAGGAACCCCGCGATGAGCGGCGAGATCAAAAACTTTGCGGAACCGGACAATTGTACCAGTCCGCTTGCTTTTGAGTATTCTTCTTCTGTCAGCAGGTCAGTAATTGTCGCTTTGAACGCCGGTTCTATGAGTGAAGAAAACACCGAACTGATGGTAACGCCTATTCCGATCTGCCAAAGCAGCGCTGGGCCATTCATCATACAAATCAGGATATAGATAAGCCCCAAAGCAGAAAGCCCATCGCCGAGTATCATTAAAAGCCTGCGGTCGTATTTATCCGCAAGCACCCCTGCAAACGGAGTGAGCAGGAGTCCCGGTAAAAAAGCCAACAAGATAATCAGTGTACTGGAGGACGCAAGCCCGGTCTGCTCAAATACATATACGCCAAGCCCGAAAGATGTAATGCCGCTGCCTATGGCGGCGACAAAGCTGCCGGAGCACAACATGAGAAATTTTATAAATGGTTTTCCCGTGTTCTTATTCATAGGCGCCTCCTCCATCCATTTGAAATAGTTCTATCACCCTGTCAAATCTTCCCGGTTCTGCGCCGAACAATCTTTCCAGATTAAATATAAACGCCTTAACCCTTCCCAAAAGTTCTTCACCTGTAAGCTTCTCAGCGTAATCATCAAAAACCGCATTGATATAAGCCACAACCATTTCCAAGCTCTCATAGGGATAAGGGGTGTTGAATAAACCCTCACTGATACCATCCTCAATAATTTCCATAAGAATAGGCGGGATGCCTTCCATCATTGCCTGATGTGTTTTCTGATGCATCAAAGCATTCTGCGGCTTGTGCATCTGCCGGGTGAGCTCTGATTTTCCATCTTTATCACCATTCATGGCAATAAAAGTTCTGACCAGCCGTTCCAACACAGGAATACTTTTATCCGCAGCAATCTGCCTGGCCGCAGTCAAAAACTCCGTGTTGCGCCGATTAATAAGTGCATCCAAAATATCTTCCTTTGATTTGAAATGATAGTATATTGTTCCCCGCGCAATTCCGGCTTTCTCTATAATGGCGCTGATGGTCGTTCCATCAAAGCCATCACTGTTAAAAAGGTCTGCGGCAGCATCCAGTATTTCATTCTTACGCACATCAGCGTCTTTTATAATTCGCATAACATTGCTCCTCAATAATCGGTATTAGACTGACGTTCAGTCTAATACCGATTATAGGATGCAACACTGTCAGTGTCAATATAAATTTTTTGTTGCGATACATAGCCGTATGGTATCATATCGATTTGTAAGAAGTTTCTTTCTTACTTTGACATATTTCTTACTTTGATATAAAAAATGCTGCTCAAAAAATGAGCAGCATTCCTATTTTATCTTACACAACCTTATTTTTTATGGTCCCGATCCCCTCGATCAGGCATTCCACTTCATCACCTGCCACTAAAAACTTCGGCGGTTCAAATCCCATTCCAACACCCTTAGGCGTTCCGGTGGAAATGATCGTACCTGCCCTGAGGGTCATCCCCTTAGACAGCTCGCTGACTATATGGTCTATATTAAATATCATGAGCCGGGTATTGCTGTCCTGTCTCAGCTCTCCATTTACCTTGGACTGAATGCCAAGCTCCGGCGGATAGGATATGGATCCTGCAGTCAGAATACAGGGGCCCATGGGGGTAAACCCGTCAAGGCTCTTTCCAAAATACCACTGCTTATGGGCATTCTGCACGTTGCGGGCGCTGACATCATTGATGATGGTATAACCGAAAATATGGTCCTTTACCTGCTCCGGCGCCACATTTTTTGCATCCTTTCCAATGATAACGCCTAATTCTGCCTCATAATCCAGGCTGTCCACCATATCACTGTGGCTTAAAATCTCCCCGTGGGGATCTACCGCCTCATTCACTCTCTTGGAAAAATAAACAGCATTGGGGCGCTTCCCGTCAAAATCCTCTTTTTTAAAGCGGGCAGACTCCTCGGCATGTTCCATGTAATTAAGCCCCAAACAGATGATGTCCTGCTCCGGTGTCCGGATGGGCGCCAGAAGCCTGACCTCTTTCATCATAGCAGCTCCGATGACGTTGCTGTTGTAAGGATCCAGGCCAGAGGCATGTTCCAGCAGGTCAAGCTCAGACTGAGATAGTCCCTTGATAACCTCCAGCATCTCCTTATACTCCATACCAAATGCCCTGAGAGGAAAGATCCACATCTCGTCCTTACTCACTACCCCGATATCTTTTCTCCGGTCAACCTCGTATGTAACTAATTTCATAACATCCTCCTTTTACATGAACCATAGCTCTTCCTTTGTGGTGGAGATTGCATCCGCACCCACAATATATGGATCTCGTTCTACTTTATCAATCCTTTCCCCCACCGTCAAGGCAATTTTTGCCCTTTCTTGATTTTATAAGGAAGAAAAGCATATTTTAACGTTCTTTTTTCCATATAAGATAAAAGGAGCTGCGGTCTCTGGAAACCAGACGCCTCACTCCTGCTATCTTTTATCTATCGTTCTTTGCTTTGGGCCCACCGCTTGCAGATCTCCGGAAAGTTGCTGATGACACTGTCACAGCCCCAATCATAGACCTGCTCCAACGTGGACATATCATTCACCGTCCAAACATTCACCTGTATTCCGTAATTTCTGCAGTTGTCCACAGCCTCTTTTGTCAGACCGTTCACTCCTGGGTGGTAACACTCAAAATGATACCGGTCGCAATAGTATCCTGCATTTCCAAGGCCCGGTTGTTCAAGCAGCGCGCCGCATGGGATCCCGGGAGCCAGCTCCTTTAAGCGGATTATGGACGTATGGTTAAAGGAAGAAAAGATGACCTTTTTTTCGAGCCCGTATTTACGTACAAGTTCCAGGGTCTTCTCTTCCAGGCCTTCATAATAATATACGCCTGTCTTGATTTCGATATTTGTAACAAGTTCCTGATCCTTTGCCCATATGCAGTATTCTTCAAAGGTCGGAACAGGCACAAATCCATGAATCCCTCCGCAGACAGCATCTGCATTGAATTCTTTCAGTTCCCCATAGGTAAGATCCTTCACAAAGCCGGTTCCATCCGTGGTCCGGTCAATGCTTTCGTCGTGGATCACAACCACCGTTCCATCCTTTGTAAGCTGTACATCCAGTTCGATCCCGTCACAGCCAGTCTCTGCCGCCTTCTGAAAGGCCAGCATGGTATTTTCCGGATACCTTCCGCTGTAACCCCTGTGTGCAAATACCTTCATATCAACCCCTCTTTCCTTATAGCCTTTCTCAGAAAACCTCTTTTCAGTATATCATTTCCTGGATAAATTTTCTATAGGTTGTCCCTGTTTTATACAAAATAACCTCGTAAATCCGCAGGCTTCCAATAAGGCTTTAAGCCGCTTACGGCAATTACGAGGTTTTTTATGAAATTATTTTACAACTTTTCAACATTCCTTGTAGCAACGATGGAAACGCCGGTTCCGGCACAGTCAGGAATGATCACATCTCCAATGGAAACAGGTGCGGAAACTTCCATCTTTCGGATTTCCTCCATGCAGGCAAAAATCTTGTCCTTAGGTATGTCCTGCTTTGTTTTAACCGGTACCATTTCTAAGTCACCGCCCAGGACGCGGACCGAGGATGTCACCACTCTGGTAGGGCTTAAAACCTCTTTTTTTCCGTATTCCTCCCCGCGGCCGCAAGAATTTCCAGTTACTCCTACCTGGTCCCCTTCTATGCTCACCGTCAACGGGCAGCCTAAAGGGCATCGGATACAGATCAGTTCTCTTACCTCCATATCATTCCACCTCCGTACAGACAACAATTCTCTTAAGCTCCGGATATTCCTTAAAGCTGTCTTTCTTTAATACAATCTGCTCCATCTCACCGGGAGCCAGGACTTTTTTCTTTTTGTGGGAAATCCTTACATCATCATAATAAACACTGATAAACCGGTCCTTATATACATCGGCCACACGGAAACGGACTGTAACCTTATCTTTCATGTTCTCTACATCAATCTTCTGAGGTACCGTATAGCGGACTCCGTTCTCAGCTTTCAGTTCTACTGCGTGAGCCGTCTCTTTTTCTCCATCCGCTTTTACGTAGGCGGCAGCGCTTGCTCCTGCTAAGGCGGCTTCCTCAGATACATAGTCAACCAGGTCATGAACATGAAGCACATTACCACAGGCAAAGATACCCGGGCTGCTGGTTTCCAGCTGGTCGCCCACCTCGGGACCAAATGTCACCTGGTTCATTTTTACGCCTGCCCCTTTGGAAAGCTCATTTTCCGGAATCAGGCCTACGGAAAGAAGAAGGGTATCACAGCTGTAATATTCTTCTGTACCTGGAATCGGCTTTCTGTTTTCATCGACCTGGGCAAGGGTAATTCCTGTCAACCGTTCCTTTCCCTCAATGTTTATTACCGTGTGGCTGAGCTTTAAGGGAATTCCATAGTCATCCAGGCACTGGACGATATTTCTCTTTAAGCCGCCGGAATAAGGCATAAGCTCTGCCACCACCTTCACCTTAGCTCCTTCCAGGGTCATACGCCTTGCCATGATGAGCCCGATGTCTCCGGAGCCTAAGATCACCACTTCTTTCCCCACGCTGAAGCCTTCGATATTCATTAATCTCTGGGCAGTGCCTGCGGAATAGATTCCTGCCGGACGGTAGCCCGGTATGTTAAGGGCACCTCTGGGGCGCTCCCTGCATCCCATGGCAAGGATAATGGCTTTTGCCTTTATAATTGCCAGGCCATCTTCCCTGTTAATAACCGTCACTTCTTTATTTTCGTTAATATCAAGAACCATGGTATTTAATTTATACGGGATATGTTCCGACTCCGCCATCTCTATGTAACGGGCCGCATATTCCGGGCCTGTTAATTCTTCTTTAAAGGTGTGCAGGCCAAAACCGTTATGGATGCACTGGTTTAAGATGCCGCCAAGGCAAGCTTCCCTTTCCAGGATCAATAGATCCGTAATGCCCGCTTTTTTTGCCGCTACTGCCGCAGCAAGACCAGCCGGACCGCCTCCGATTATCACTATATCATGCTCTGCCATGTTGCTGTCCTCCTTATTTATGACCGGTCACTATATTGGAGCCGGGTCTGTTCTTGCAGATATCTTCCAATTTCCTGTCCGTTTCCCTTGCCAGGATTTCCATGGTCTTAGGGGCACAGAAGCCTGCCTGACACCGTCCCATGCCGGCACGGACGCGGCGTTTGATCCCATCTAAGGAAACCGCTCCAAGAGTCCTGGTGATGGCATCCACGATCTCTCCCTCACTGACCCCTTCGCAGCGGCAGATAATGGTACCGTACTGAGGATTCTTCTTAATAAGCTCTGCCCGTTCCTCAAAAGTCAGCTTCTGAGGATCCAGGATTCCCTTTCGGGTGACCTTATAATTCTCCTTTCGGGAAGCCCTTGCCTTTTCAGCAACCAGACCTGCTATATAAACACCAATGGCAGGAGCGCTTGTAAGACCCGGTGATTCAATGCCTGCCGCATCAAAGAAGCCGGCGGCGTCAGAAATCTCACCCAGGATAAAGTCATCCCCATCCTCATGAGCGCGAAGGCCTGAAAAGGAGGTGATGATCTGGCGGAGCGGAATATTCTTTACTCCCCAGGCAGACTTCTCCATTATATCCGACAGTTCCTTTGCGGTTGTTCCGACGCCTTCCTTATCCTCCACATTGATTGCCGTAGGTCCGATCAGCAGGTTGCCGTGGACCGTAGGGGTCACCAGAACCCCCTTCCCCATCTTGCCTGGAAGCTGGAAGATGGTATGGGACACATGGGTTCCTGCCTCCTTATCCAGCAGGCAGTAATCTCCCTTTCTTGCCGTGATGTGGATCTTCTCTTCGCTTACCATATTATGGAATACGTCGGCATAAACACCGGCTGCGTTGATCACATAGGTTGCATGTATGATCCCCTCCCCGGTTTTTAAGTCATAGCCATTTTCCGCCTTTTCAATTACTATTACCTCAGTGTTAAATAAAAATTCCACACCGTTGTCACAGGCATTCTCCGCCAGTGCAATGGTTAAACCAAAGGGGCATACGATCCCCCCAGTAGGAGCATACAATGCGGCCACTACCGTCTCTGCCACATTGGGTTCCATGGCCCTCACCTCATCTCCGGAAAGAATGGACAAGCCGGGGACTCCGTTTTTTACGCCCTTCTCATAAAGTTCCTTAAGAGCGGGCATATCTTCCTCTGAAAAGCAGAGTACCAAAGAGCCATTTCGAATCACCTGAAAATCAAGTTCCTCTGAAAGCTTTCCCATTAAATGATTGCCTTCCACATTAAATCTCGCCTTTAAGGATCCAGGTACCGCATCATATCCTGCGTGGACAATGGCGCTGTTCGACTTTGACGTACCGGAACAGACATCTTCCTCCCGCTCAATAACACAAATTCTAAGGTCATAGCGGGCCAGTTCTCTTGCAATTGCACAGCCGATTACGCCGCCGCCAATGATCGCTGCATCGTAATTCATTTCCTTCATGTTCTTCTCCTCCATATCCGTAATGGTCACCCTATTTAATGGAATTCATACAAAAAAAGAGTAAGGCAAAATAAACGGATCACTCCGTTCAATTCCCTTACTCTTTCATCTCAAGGTTATATATTTTATTAATTTAATGCTAGCACAATCCAGACCGGATTGTCAAGATTTTTCTGTCAGGGGATTCCCTCCCTCTATTCGCTGACTGCCATGACTGAATTCTCTTCTGCCAGTTTGGAAAGCAGGGCTCCCTTATCAAAACCCGGCGGATAAATGACTTCAAATTCCAGTTTGATCTCATCTTTTTTATTTTTATTAATCTTCACAGAAGCGATCTCAACCTTTTCCTTTTCCAGAAATTCTTCCATGCTTTTAACCGCTCCGGATTTTTGTGCTATGGTCATCTTCAGACAGCCGCAGGAAGCCACCTGAGCAAAATAGCTGATCCGATGGGTCATGGTCTGCATGACGATGATGAGAACCGCAGATAATATGCCCACAATGTACTGGCCCGCCCCAAGAGCCAGCCCGACTCCGGCGGTAGCCCATATCCCGGCTGCCGTCGTCAGTCCGTTTACCAGATTGTTCCGCACAAATATAACCCCTGCACCTAAAAAGCCTATTCCGCTGACCACCTGGGCCGCGATTCTGGCTCCGTCGCTGGTTGGAATGTCCGGAAACCCATATTTTGATACCACCATCATGAGGGCTGAACCGATCGCCACGATTGCATGGGTCCGGATACCAGCCGATTTATTCCGGTTTTTTCTCTCACTGCCGATCAAAAACCCTAATAGCCCAGCCGTTATAATACGCAGCATATATTCCAGCTGGATCATGACGTATGATAAGGTAATTCCCCCAAACAATAAATATGTACCCTCCAAATCTTACCCCTCCAAATATTACTCCTCCAAGTTTTACTCCTCTTCTTCTGACCAGTAGAGTGCGCATTTTACCGCCCTCTTCCAGCCTTTTACCAGCCTCTTCCGGTGTTCCTCCTCCATCTGGCTGTCAAAGGCCCTGGATACCTTCCAGTTTGCCTTGATTTCTTCCCGGCTCTTCCAATAGCCCACCGCAAGTCCGGCCAGGTATGCGGCTCCAAGAGCAGTCGTCTCAATGCACTCCGGCCTTACGATCTCTGTGTTTAACAGATTCGACTGGAACTGCATGAGGAAATTGTTGGCACAGGCGCCCCCGTCCACCTTTAACTCCTTTAAATGAATATCCGAATCCTGTTCCATAGCCTCAATGAGATCGCAGACCTGATAAGCCATGGATTCCACCGTTGCCCGGATAAACTGCTCCTTGCTGGTCCCTCTGGTTACTCCCACAATGGTCCCTCTTGCGTACTGGTCCCAATAAGGTGCCCCAAGTCCTGCAAATGCCGGTACTACATAAACGCCCCCTGTATCCCCCGCAGCTCTGCAGTATTCCTCTGTCTGGGCGGCAGAACGGACCATCCGCATCTCATCCCTTAACCACTGTACGGCTGCTCCTGCCACAAACACGCTTCCTTCCAGGGCATACTGTATGCTTCCCTGGTCACTGGCAGCTATGGTGGTTATAAGTCCATGTTGGGACTTTACCGCCCTTTCTCCTGTGTTCATCAGAAGGAAACAACCGGTTCCATAGGTGTTCTTTACCTCCCCCGCCTCAAAGCAGCACTGGCCGAACAAAGCTGCCTGCTGGTCGCCTGCTGCTCCTGCAATGGGAATCTTTCCTCCCATGACATCCGAAGATGTGTAGCCATAAATACAGCTTGATGGTTTTACCTCGGGCAGCATGCATCTGGGAATGCGGAAATAGTTTAGAATTTCTTCATCCCAGCACTTTCTGTGTATATCAAAAAGCATGGTTCTTGATGCATTGGTATAATCTGTCACATGGATGCAGCCCTTGGTTAAGTTCCAGATCAGCCAGGTATCCACGGTTCCAAACAGAAGTTCCCCACGTTCTGCCCGTTCTCGTGCCCCTTCTACATGATCCAGGATCCATTCGATCTTGCTTCCTGAAAAGTAAGCGTCAGGGATCAGTCCCGTCCTTTCAACAATGAGCCCATCCAGGCCGTCATGCTTTAGTTTCTCGATTCTGTCCGCGGTCCTTCGGCACTGCCACACGATTGCATGATAGACCGGCTCCCCAGTTTCCTTATCCCAGACTACCGTTGTCTCCCTCTGATTCGTGATCCCGATTGCAGCTATATCGCTGTAATGGGCCCCGATCTTTCCCATGGCCTCCATGGTCACGGAAAGCTGTGAGGACCATATCTCCATAGGATCATGCTCCACCCAGCCCGGCTCCGGAAAAATCTGAGTAAACTCCTTTTGTGCTGCACTGCAGATGTTCCCCTGCTCATCGAACAGGATACATCTGGAACTTGTCGTGCCCTGATCCAGGGCAATGACGTATCTTCCCATAGTTCCTTCCCCTTCCAGTAAACGCCCCGGATTTTATTCCTTGTTAAATTTTTCTCAAGGGATAAAGAAAGAGCCTTGGAAATGAACGGTTCCCCGCACTCATCACCTGGCTCTGTCATCTCTTAGGCTAACTATTTATGTATACTTAATAGTACCATGGAGCAAAAATTATGTCAAGATTTCAGCGTTTATTCAATCTTTATCCCTGTCTTGAAAGACACAGCTTCCCGCTGCTATTTCATTCTTTTTGTAATAAGCTTTGCAAGCTCACCGCCCAGAGTAGGAACTACCGCAAAGCCGATTGCTTCGCTTAGCTGTGTGAGAGTAAGAGGCGCCGTACTGAAAATTGTGTTTAAGAACGGCACATAAACCACAACCACTAAAAATGCAAAGGAAGCGATTACGCATTTATTCAAGAAGGAGTTTGATAAAAGCCGGATTCCGAATATAGACCTCTTTTCACTTCTGTTTGAGTAGGCGCGGAAAAGTTCGCCTAAAATAAGGGCTACAAAGCACATGGTACGGGCGATGGTCTCTCCGCCTTCGACGTCTCTGTAGCTGATATGCCCGATATAAAAAGCGGTCAGAGCGCCGATACCAAGGAAAAGACTTTGCATGGCAACAGCTACGCGCATCTTCTTATCAATAATGGATTCATTGGGATCTCTCGGCTTCTGGTCCATGATCCCCGGCTCCCTCTCCTCCATTCCCAGGGCAAAGGCCGGAAATGCATCGGTGATTAAGTTGATGGAAAGGAGGTGAATGGGCATCAACGGCATGGGCAGGTTAAAGAGCATCGCCAAAAATATGAGAAGTATCTCACCGATGTTGCAGGAGAGAAGGTAGCCAACCACCTTTCGGATGTTGTTATAAATGGTTCTTCCTTCCTCTACGGCATGAACAATGCTTACAAAGTTGTCGTCCGTAAGGATCATATCGGCCGCCTCCTTGGAAACATCTGTTCCGGTGATACCCATGGCAACGCCGATATCCGCTCTCTTTAGGCTTGGTGCATCGTTTACGCCGTCTCCTGTCATGGCGACAATCTCTCCGTTTGCCTTGCATGCGGCTACAAGCCGTACCTTGTGCTCTGGTGAAACCCGGGCAAATACGTTGACGGTTTTAACCTTTTCTCTCAGCTCTTCATCGGAAAGAAGCTGTATTTCAGCTCCTTCTAAAGCCTCTTCTCCAGGAGACATGATTCCCAGATCCCCGGCAATAGCGCTGGCCGTGATCTTGTGGTCCCCTGTGATCATCTTCACACGGATTCCGGCTTTTCTGCATTCGTCTACGGCCGGCTTCACTTCCTCTCTGGGCGGATCAATCATGCACATGAGTCCAAGATAGGTAAGAGAGTTTTCCTGGCTGTCAAAGTCATCGAGAGTTTCCACTGCCTTACTTGCAACGCCAAGCACGCGCAATGCGCCTTTTGCAAAGCTAAAATTGGCTTCCAGGATTTTTCTCCGGTCAGCCTCCGTAATTTCTGAAACCGCTCCATCCTTATATATGTGGGTACACCGCTTTAAAATCTCATCGGGAGCACCCTTTGTATAAATGGTCAGTTCTCCGTCTTTTTCATGGAACGTGGACATAAGCTTTCTGTCGGAATCAAAGGGAATTTCCTGAACCCTCCGGTATTCTTCATTCAACCGGTCTTTGCTGAGACCGATTTTTTCTCCTAAAACCAGCATAGCACCTTCCGTAGGATCTCCGATGATTTGGCTTTTCTCTATATCATAGACCGCGTCATTACAAAGTACGGCGCCCTTTATGAGTTCCGTAATATTAGACGATAGCCTGCCGCCTTCTTCTACGGTGACGGAGCCTTCCCTGCTGTAGCCTGTCCCAGTCACATCATAAGCTTTCTCATGGTCAAATACCTTGACCACGGTCATCTTATTCTGAGTGAGAGTTCCCGTCTTATCGGAACAGATAACCGTTGTGCTTCCCAGCGTTTCGACAGCGGAAAGCCTCTTTATGATGGCATGGGACTTCACCATCTGCTGCATGCCCATCGCAAGAATTACGGTAACGACTACCGTAAGCCCTTCCGGTATGGCGGCCACGGCCAGAGAAACGGAAACCATGAAGATTTCCATAAGCTCATCCCCCTTGAGCAGTCCCAGGACAAAAATTATGGCGCATACGGCGATGCAGACAATTCCCAAAACCTTACCCAGGCTGTCAAGCTTCTTTTGAAGTGGGGTTGTCTCCTCTTTGGATTCATTTAACATGGCGGCAATATTGCCCATTTGGGTTTCCATTCCGGTTGCGGATACGATGCCCTTGCCTCTTCCATAGGTGATCACAGTTCCCATAAAGGCGGAATTGACACGGTCGCCCAGAGGCGCATCATCAGAAAGTATGCTTTCGCAGTTCTTTTCCACGGGAACTGATTCGCCGGTAAGCGCCGCCTCATCGATCTTTAAGTTAAAGCTTTCTACAAGCCTTACATCTGCAGGTATGTAATCTCCCGCATCAAGGATTACCACATCGCCTGTTACAAGCTCATCGGAAGGCATCCTTACGATATCTCCGTTTCGGATGACTTTTGCCTGCGGGCTTGACATTTCCTTAAGAGCTTTCAGCGCATTGTTCGCTTTTGTTTCCTGATTTACACCGATAATCGCGTTGACGATGACGATGGCAATGATGACGAGGCTGTCAAAAATCCCTTCTCCCTGCACGATTCCCACAACCATAGAGATGATGGCTGCAACAATCAGAATAATTACAAGAAAATCCTTAAATTGTTCGGCAAACAATTGAAACAGGGTCCGTTCCGCCGCCCCCTGCAGACGGTTGTGACCGTTTTCCTCAAGCCTTTTTTGGGCTTCCTGCCCGGATAATCCTTGAAGGAGGTCGGTTTTTAATTCCCTGACAGACTCCCGGATATCCTTACTGAAATAATCATTCATATAATATCCTCCATTTAATTGTGCTACAGAACTTCATGATCTGGCTGAATGCATGGGAGAAAATGAAACAATAAGTTTATGTTAAATCTTTTTGCTGCTTCTGTCAATAAACGCATTAGGGGATATCGTTCACAAACAGGTAACTATTAATTTTTTCCGCATCAGACATACCAAAAGGGGCCGGAAGTTTATATCTTCCAGCCCCTCTGACTTGTTGTGTAAACATTTCTGATTGTCCATAAAAAGATTTAGCCACCTGAATCTATGCAATCAAATCATTGCATGCTTTGATTGCATAATTGATTGGATTTCTGCGAAAAAGTTATCTTTTATTACACTTCTTTTCCGCAGAAAGTCCTGTTTTTCATGTAAAATCCGTACGTAATATGTTCACCCATCATTGCCGGCTTTATTTTCTTAATGGAGACTCTCTCTTATGGTCTTAAATGCCTGGATTACAAGCGTAGGAATAATTGCAAATATGAAAATGGTGATAAACTGCCTTGCGGTTAAATCTGCCACGTAAAAAAAGGTATGAAGCCTTGGTATGAATAGAACCGCTGCCAAAAGAATGGCCCCAGCCTCAAAGGCCATTATGCTCCATAAATTGCTTTTAAATCCTATCTTTAAAATGGAATGGCCGCTTCTGCAGTTAAAGCCATGAAACAGCCTTGCCAGGGTCAGGGTGGAAAATGCCATGGTGCTGGCAGCGGCCTCGCTTCCGGTCATCATGCCTGTATGGTAAGAGGTCATGGTACAGCCCGCTATGAGGGCACCCTGAAGCAGTACCTGAAGCACAAATCGCTTTGTTAAGATTCCTTCTTTGGGATTCCTGGGCTTTTGGGCCAATAAGTCCGCCTCCGCCTTTTCCATGCCGATTGCTATGGCTGGAAGAGAGTCGGTCAGAAGGTTGATAAACAGTAAGTGAACCGGCGCAAAGGGTGGCGGAAGAGCCAGAAAGGATGTATACAAGACGCATAGTATCCCAGCCATATTTCCTGATAAAAGAAATTTAATGGCATTCCGGATGTTCCGGTAAACATTACGGCCATTGGCAACCGCCTTAATAATGGTTGCAAAGTTATCATCTGTCAGGATCATGGCAGAGGCATCCTTTGACACTTCTGTCCCCATTTTTCCCATGGCAACCCCGATGTCGGCCTGTTTTAAGGCCGGAGCGTCATTGACCCCGTCTCCTGTCATGGCTACGATGTGGCCTTTTTTCTGCCAGGAGCGGACGATCCGTATTTTATGCTCCGGCGAAACTCTGGCATAGACGCTGATATGCTCCAGCTTTCGGCTCAATTCCTCCTCCGGCATATCATCAAGCTCCGGTCCGCTGACTGCCAAATCATCGTCTCCCAGAATGCCTATTTTCTCCGCAATGGCAGATGCAGTGATCTTATGGTCCCCTGTAATCATTACCGGGCGGATGCCTGCTCTTTTGGCATTTAATACGGCATTTTTTGTCTCCGGACGGGGCGGATCCATCATCGCAACCATTCCGAGAAAGGTATAGCCGGCCTCTGATTTTTCCGTCAGCTTTTCATCCTCATTCATTTCCCGGCAGGCAAAAGTCAAAACCCTGAGTCCCTGTTTGGAAAACTCCATGTTCTGCTCCATTAAGTTCTGCCGGTCCCCCTCCCTCATGTGGCGGATTCCTTCCCCTGTCCAAATATGACTGATCCTGGGAAGCAGCACATCCACCGCTCCCTTTGTGAACAGGACCCTTTTTCCTTCGATCCTGTGCATGGTGCTCATAAGCTTTCTCTTGGAATCAAAGGGAATCTCCCCTGCTCTGGGGTAATAGGATTTCATAGCTTCCTCGTTTATTCCCACCCTTTCGGCCATCTGCACCAGTGCGGCTTCCGTCGGGTCCCCCAACAGCTTTCCTTCTATGTAAGCGGAATCATTATTTAAAACAGCATCATACAACAGATATTTATGTACAGGGACCTCTTTGTTTAAAAGCTCAGGAAGATAAAGACGGCTGTTTACGTAGATTTGCTGTACGGTCATGCGGTTTTGTGTCAATGTTCCAGTCTTATCGGAGCAGATGACTGAAACACAGCCAAGGCTTTCCACTGCCTTTAAATCCTTTATGATGGCATTCTCTCCTGCCATTTTCTGTGTGCCCATTGCCTGAACGATGGTTACAATGGAACTTAACGCTTCCGGTATTGCTGCGACCGCCAGGGCTACGGCAAACATCAGGGAATCTAAAACCGGCATCCTCCGGTAGATGCTAAGGCCGAAAACCACCGCACAAATAAACAGGATAGCTGCCGCCAGCCTGCTTCCGAACTGGTCTAAGCTTACTTGAAGAGGTGTCTTTTTTTCCCCGGTGTCATTCATAAGGGAAGCGATCCTGCCGATTTCCGTATCCATTCCGGTGCCTGTGATCAGTACCTTTGCCCTGCCTGCTGCCACCAGGGAACCGGAAAACACCATATTCGTCTGCTCGGCCAATGGTACCTTTTTTTCCCGGATCCTCCCCGTCCGTTTCTCCACATTAATGGATTCTCCGGTCAGGGAGCTTTCATTGACCAAAAGGGAGTAATTTTCCAGGATCCGCCCGTCTGCTGCCACCATGTCCCCTGCTTCCAGGAGCAGTATGTCCCCAGGGACTATCTCCCCCGAAAAGATTTCCTGCTTTTTCCCCTCTCTTATCACCTTTGCTACCGGTGACGACAGGGCCATAAGACTGTCTAAGGACTTCTCTGCCTTCTGGTGCTCCACGGTCCCCAGAATCGCATTCAGCAGAAGCACTGCAAAAATCACTCCTGTGCTCTCCACGTCACCGGATATCATAGAAATCACTGCTGCTATAATCAGGATGATGACCAACAAGTCTTTAAACTGGTCCAAAAACACCTGGAAAGCGCTTTTGCGTTCCGCCTTCTTTAGTGTATTCGGACCATATGTCTGCCTGCGCCTCAGGACCTCCCTGGAATCCAGGCCGTTCCTGCCTGCGCCGAGCTTAGCAAGGGCCTCATCCTCTGATAAACGAAACCATTCTTCCATTCTGACGCTCCTTCCTGTTTCTCATATTATCGGACTGCTTCCGATAATCAGATAGACGGGCTGAAAGGCAGCCCTTTTATCTGAAATCTGAAAAACGATTTCTGATAACCTATATTATGAAAACAAATAGATGTTTTCATAATCGGATGGACGGCAGCAAAGAACGCTGCCTTTTATCTGAAATCTAAAAAATGATTTCTGATAACCTATACTATGGTATGAGACAGGTAGTGAATTTCATGAATGATTTTAGCTTGCTATTGGTATGGACCGGATAGCAGACACTAACTCAATAAATTGCTATAGGCCCATACGGCCCATCGATAATTTCTATTTTCGTTTCAAAAATATTGGTCAAAACCTTTGAATCCATAATCTGATCTACCGTGCCAAAAGCGGCAATTCGTCCGTTTTTCATCGCACAGATCCGATCAGAATATTTAGCCGCAAAATTAATATCATGCATAACAGCCACAATGGTTCTTCCAAATTCATTGGCCGCATGCTTCAAATGTTCCATCATCTGAACAGAACGGGCAACGTCAAGATTGTTCAAAGGTTCGTCAAGAAGTACATATTCCGTCTCCTGGCACAAAACCATTGCCACATATGCCCTTTGTCTTTGGCCGCCGGAAAGCTCATCCAAATATCTGTTTTCCAGATCAGTCAACTCTAAAAAATCAATATATTTAGAAATAATGGCTTCATCCTCTTTTGTTAATCTTCCTTTAGAATAAGGAAAACGGCCAAATCCAGCCAGCTGTCTGACAGTAAGCCTCGTTACAAAATGATTTTCCTGCCGCAAAATAGTCAAAACTTTTGCTAAGTCCTCTGATTTCGATTCAGTAACATCCATATCTGCCACCTTAATATGACCTTCTTCCATATCCAAAAGTCTTCCAATCATCAAAAGTGTTGTAGATTTTCCAGCACCATTGGGTCCGATTAAAGAAGTGAGACCTGCTTTTGGTATTTTAATATCCAAAGGTCCTATTTCTACCTCATCATACGACTTTCTGGCATTGTCTATTATTATCATAAAGTACCTTTCCTTAAAATTACGATTAAAAATGCTATTCCGCCAAACATCTCGATAATAACTGAAACTACTCCTTGAGCCCTGAATATATGGTACATAAAAAAGTAAGCACCTGTTATTATCAAAAATCCAATCGCAAGAGCCATTGGGAAAATATATCTGTGATCATATGTTGGCGCCGCTTGATAAGTTAAAGTTGCAACTAAAAATCCATAAAAAGTAAGCGGCCCAACCAAAGCCGTAGAAATTGACATCAAAACAGATACTAAAATCAGAGCATAAATCACATGAACTTGATGTTTGACGCCCAATGAAGTAGAGCAATCCTTTCCAAGTGACACAACATTTAACTTCTTAGAATAAGAAAGAAGAAGTATTGCTACAATTATTACAACCGGAATTGCAAGAGGAAAATATTTCGAATCCGCATTGTTGACAGAGCCAAACAATCTTGCCTGTAAAATATCAAACTCTGATGGCGCAAGAAGTCTTCTCATAAACGATGATAAAGACTTCAGCCCGGTTCCCATAATAACGCCAACTAAAAGCATGAGCTGTAAATTTCCATACTTTCCGGAAAGCAGCCAGCCATAAAGGATCAGGCACATCAAGACCATAACAACAACTTGAAATACAAAGGATCCAATCCCATTAAAATTAATAAAGGCGCTGGCACCAAAGAAAAATATGGTACTGGTATGAATGGCTGAGTAAAGTGCTTCAAAGCCTAAAAGGGAAGGGGTTATAATCCTGTTGCTCGTAATCGATTGGAAAGTGACTGTCGATAAACTCTGACAAACGGCTGAAATAATCATCGCCGTAAGAGCGAACATCCTTCTTCTTACAACCGGGAGAAAAGAAGGAGAATCAATTGGAACCGGATTATGATAAACCAAAAGTCCATAGGAAGCAAAAATGCCCAAACCAATCAAGGCTATCAACAAAATCCAATATTTTTTTTCTTCTTTCTTAGAACGAAAAGCTCTCGCTGATCTGTGTTCATGATGAAGGCCGGTATTGTATTCTATTCCGTTCATTTTAGCCTCCTTTGCCTTAATAAGATAACAATAAATACAATTGACCCCACTGTTCCAAGAATCAAAGAGACAGGAACTTCAAAGGGCATTATAATAATTCGGGAAATAATGTCACAAAGAGTTATTACACCCATTCCCAGCACACATACCCAAGGCAGATTACCCCTAAGATTATCTCCTCGGTACATGGAAACAATATTGGGTACAATTAAACCTAAGAAAGGTAAATTTCCAATAACAGCCGTAACAATTCCAACCGCAAAAGAAATAAGACCGGTCCCCAAAATAATTATCTTATTATAATTTACTCCAAGACTCGTAGCGACATCTTCCCCCAGACCGGCTAAGGTCAGCTTATCCGCATAAATAAAAATAAAGCCAGTAACTATAATAATCAGCCATAAATATTCGTATCTTCCGATTTGTACGGCTGCAAACGAGCCTACAAACCAGCTTTCAATATTTTGCGTCATTTGGAAGGTAAGTCCTATAAAAGTAGAAAATGCAGAAATAACTGCTCCAAGCATCATCCCAATAATCGGGACAATCAAAGACGAACGGAGTTTCACTCTTCTTAAAAACAGAAAGAAAATCATAGTTCCTATAAAAGAAAACATGATTGCCCCGGTCATTCTTAAAACTAAAGTTGGTGCCGGAAATATTAAATAGACAATGAGAAGTCCCAAACCTGACCATTCAATCGTCCCTGTTGTTGTAGGTTCAACCAAACGATTTTGTGTAATAAGCTGCATGACCAGTCCTGACATTGACATTGCCGCTCCGGTAAGCATGAGTGCAGCTGTTCTAGGTACCCGTGTTATGAAAAACATATCCCTTCCATCCGCTTGCCCCTGTATATCATAAGCTCCGGTAAACAGTGATATAATACCTAAAATAATAACAACGATAATCGCTAATATAAAAGGTTTCGTCCATTTCTTATTGTTATAATAACGTTGGGGCTGAGAATTCCCAGCCCCAATCATTTTTTTCGCTGTATGTTTCAACTCTTTGCTATACTCCTATATACTATTCAGCCAAAGCCTTTGCAAGGTCTCCAAATAACTCCATATATGTTTGTATGGATTCGTTTGTGTAAGTATCAGCTGGTGCATAAACGATATGTCCTTCAGAAACAGCGGTTACGTTTTGAAGAGCAGGTGATTGATCGATAACGTCCTGAGCAGGAACCGCATCAGTTGTAGAAGATACTGCAGCATCACGGTCTAGTACGAAAATCCAATCCGGATTACTTTGTGCTATCGCTTCTACAGAAATATCATCCCCTTGATGATCGGAAGTCGTATTGTCAATATCTAATGCCGGAACCCATCCGAACACTTCATACATCGGCCCCCAAACACGGCCGGAATGAGGAGCTGAAAAGCCGATATTACCACCGGAAACCACAACACTCATAATGGTATCCGTTCCGTTATATGCAGATTTTACAGCTTCGATCGCCTGATTAAAGTCAGCTGTCAATTGTTCAGCTTCTTTGTTTTTATCAAAAATTTTTCCAAGTGCTACGGTGGAATCCTTAAGTCCGTTTACTAAGTTTTCTCCAGGTGTATCCGCTTCCTCAGAAACATCAAAATTTAAATCAATAACAGCTGCATTTGGCACTAATTTTTTTATTTCTTCATAATAGGACGCAAATCTTTGACCGACTATTACAAGGTCAGGGTCTGCAGCTGCTATAATCTCAAGATTCGGTTCGCGGTGATTTCCGATATCCAGAACAGATTCATCGGCTACATATAGGGAATCCGCCGGCATTACACCCTTTGGAGCAGCGACTAATTTAATTCCCCAGTCTGATAGTGTTTCATAAGTTCTATTATCCAAAGAAATTACCTTTTGAGGATTTACAGGAACTGTAACCATGCCATGAATATCTTTAATTTCAACCGTTAATGCTTCTTCGCTCTTAGCAGCTGCAGTGGTTTCAGCGGCCTGAGACGCTTCAGTGGTCTCAATGGTTTCAGTAGTTTTAGAAGTGCTTGGACTTGAGCAGGCTGTCATCATGAAAGCGGCCGCTGCCATAATGGTAGTTAATTTTAATACGTTGATTTTTTTCATTTCATCTCCTCATTTAATAAATATATTAAGTTAGTTGACACTAACTTTTTTTCATTATATTATTATAAATGATTATTGTCAACTGCTTTACTGATTTTTCCGCGACAAACCTATGAATGTGTTCTGGTTCTGGTCAATCCTCATAGGATAACCGTGCTGGATTACAGTGTGCTGGAAACGATTGATTTTCAAGGGAACACACCGGATATTATTCTAACTAAGTAAGGCCCCTGCAAAAATATACAGAGGCCTTAAGGTATTACTAACTCATCTCTATTCTAACTCCAGTTCAATCAGTTTATGTTCAAGCACATCCACCAGTCCCTTATCAGTCAGCCCCAGATCTGGAACCGTCGGAAGGGATATAAAACTTAAGGACATAAACGGGGCTTCCATCTCACAGCCCATTTTTTTTGCATCCGCATTCAGAATATCCAGCTGTGCCATCACTTCTTCCGCTGTTTTTTCACTCATAAGGCCTCCAATCGGCAGCTCCATGCTGTTTAAGATCCCTCCATCACAGGCTACTGCCAGCCCTCCATTCAGTCTGGCAACTTCATTCACTGCCACCGCCATATCTTCATCATTCGTCCCTACTACCACGATATTATGGTGGTCATGGGACATGGAATAGGCTAGTGCCCCTTTCTTGGAATCATATCAATTACATGAATATTCGTCGTTTCTGTCAATATATAACATTTTATTTTCCATCGGCAAATTCAGTCTTTAAGTCGGGCTGTTTATATTTGTTTCCTATTGCAGGGGAACGTTTTTTTTATTATAATTTCATCATGGGATAAGCAACCCGCAAATCGTAAGTAACCATGTTAAGAAAGGACATGATAACCATGGAAAAAATAACAAGCTTTACCATCGACCATTTAAAACTTCTTCCAGGCATCTATGTCTCCCGCAGGGATCAGGCCGGGGACTCTGTCATTACAACCTTTGATATCCGCATGACCCGCCCTAATTTTGAGCCTGTTATGAATACAGCAGAAATCCACACCATTGAACATCTGGGAGCCACCTTCCTGCGCAACCATGAATTCTTCACTTCCCGGATCCTGTACTTTGGCCCTATGGGCTGCCGCACCGGCTTTTACCTTCTGCTGTCCGGTGATTACAAGTCCAGGGACATTGTGCCATTGATCACGGAAATGTATGAGTTCATACGGGATTTTGAAGGCGAGGTACCAGGAGCAGCTGCAAGAGACTGCGGCAATTACCTGGACATGAATCTTGGAATGGCTAAATACCTGGCTGGAAAATTCCTTGATTCTGTGCTGTACGGTATCGATGACGACCAGCTTATTTATCCTGAAGATTAAGGACCGTTTTTACCTGGAGCCACACAATTTATGACAAAGACACCCTGCCTGACAATAATTCATTGTTAGACAGGGTGTCTTTGTCCATAATCATATTCGTTCTTCTCTTCGGTCTTCCCTTTGCTTTATTTTCTCTTTCAGTAATCCCAAAACTGCTGGTATGACGGATATAAATATGATGCCAAAAATAACAAATGTAAAATTATGCTTTACCGCAGGCAGGTTTCCAAAGTAATAGCCGCCCAAAGTAAACAGTATGACCCAGGCCAGTCCACCGACTATATTATATGAGATGAATCTCGTATACTTCATTTCTCCTATTCCGGCTACAAATGGAGCAAAGGTACGGATAATGGGTATGAACCTTGCTATGATAATAGTTGCGGCACCGTGTTTTTCATAGAATTTGTGAGTTTTTATCAGATGCTCTCTTTTTATGAATCTCAAATTTTCTTTTTCATATATCCTGCGGCCAATGGTTCTTCCAAGTGTATAATTTGCGGTATCTCCAAGTACCGCTGCTAAACCATTTATCAGGAGCAATAGCTTGATATCAAGAAAACCCAGGGCAGCAAAAGCACCAGACGCAAATAACAGGGAATCGCCTGGAAGAAACGGAGTCACAACCAGCCCTGTTTCACAAAAAACAATTAAAAATAAAATCAAATAGGTTCCAGCTCCGAAATGTTGGATTATCAAGTTCATATAGCTATCTAAATGAAGAATTACATCAATACCGTATTTTATAATATTCATTATTTTTCCGCCTTAAGTTTCGTATTCTTTTTTAAAAACAAAAGAATTTTATCACAAAATCATTTGCAAATCAAACCATTTAGACTCCGACGATATATCTTTTTTTTACCCTTCTTCAAATTCCTCCACCATCCGGTATCCAACGCCCATTTCCGTAAGAATATACTGGGGCGCTCCAGGATTTTCCTCTATCTTACGCCTTATATTCGCCATGTTGACGCGAAGGGTATGGCTTTCATCGGTATAAACCCCCCATATTTCCCGTATGATGAAATCATGGGTAAGCACCTTGCCTGCATTCTTGGACAGCAAAACCAACAGCTTATATTCAATAGGTGTTAAATGGATTTTTTCTCCATCTTTGTATACGACCCGTTTATTATAATCGATTTCCAGCTTACCAGCGGTAAACGTTTCATCCCCCTGAGCTTCTGCGGCGGCCGATTGAGGGCTGTGCCGCATTGCCGTCCGGATCCGGGCAAGGAGTTCTGAGGTTCCAAATGGCTTTACAATATAATCATCAGCGCCGAAGTCAAGGGCAGCCACCTTCTCACGCTCGTGACCGCGGGCGGAAACCACAATCACAGGAGTCTTTGACCATTGACGTATCGTTTTAAGGATCTCTACACCATCAATATCCGGCAGCCCAAGATCCAGGAGGATGATATCGGGAACACGGGAGGTAAACAGGGAAAGTCCTTCCTTCCCTGTTTTGGCTTTAACCACCTGATAACCATTTGAGGTCAGAATGGCAGATATAAAATTGCAAATCGCATCTTCATCTTCAATGATCAGCACCATTGGTTTTATATCCATATTTATTCACTTCCTTTCAAGGGCAGGGTGAAGCGGAATACCGTTCCACCGTCCTTCCTGTTTTCAGCCTCTAAGTTTCCCTGATGAGCGTTGACAATGGTTTTGCAGATGGACAGACCGATCCCCATTCCTCTTGAGGAATCAGCGCTCCTGTTTTCGTTAGGCTTATAACCTGCAAACAGATGGGGTAGGTCTTCACTTAGAATTCCCCTTCCCCTGTCCAGCACTTCGAATTTTGCCCATGTTCCTTCCCTCTCCAAACGAACCTCAATGGAAGAATCGGCTGGAGAATATTTAATAGCATTCTCAAGAAGGTTTATCAGCACCTGCACAATTAAGGTTCCATCCATTGGGACCTCCAAAAATTCCTCCGGGACATGAACATGAATTTTACTCTGGGGAAATCTTCGTTTGATACGGCTTACGGCCTCTCCTACGACCTCCTCCGCTGCCTCCGGGCTTTTCTTAAGATTGGAAGCATCTTCATTGATCCGTGTCACGGAGAGCAGATTTTCCACCATACGTATGAGCCATTGTGATTCCTCCTGTATGTTTGCAATCAGGCTGTTCTGGGTATTTTCATCAAGCATCTTCCCATTTTCCCGAATCACGGAGCTGGCACCCAAGATGCCTGCAAGAGGCGTGCGCAGATCATGGGATATTGCACGCAAAAGGGTACTGCGCATCTTTTCCTTTTCCGACTCCACTATCATGTTCCGTTGTTCATCGGAAAGGTGCTGCCGCTCCAGGGCCATGGCCACCTGGGAAGCGATCATGCGTAAAAACAGCCGGGTATTATGGTCAAGGTTTCCTTTTCCACAGGAAATTCCCCAGACAGCAAGAACCTTTCCCTGAGAGATCACAGGCATATAAAACGCTGCCGCTCCCATCAGGGTATCGGTTCCTGCTCCAGCGCGCTTCTGGTTTAAGAATACCCAGTGGGCAACGGCCTTTTCATCGGCGGAGTTTAAGACATCGGAACCGATATCATCAGCCGGCTGCTCTACTTCACCATTCGCCCCATGCTCAGGATCCGTGGTAAAAAATATGATAGAACGTTCAAACAGCTTGACCACATAGTCGTTTGTAAGAGCCACGATCCTGTCAAGGCCCCTTGTAGCAAGTAACTTTTTATTGATCTCATACAGGATTTCAGTACGGTGTTCTCTTTTCACGGCCAGCCGGGCTTCCGCTTTCATGCGCACGGTCAAAGCGCTTGTAATTAAAGCGACTAAGAGCATGATGACAAAGGTCAGGGGATAGCCGGATTGGATTGCGTTAAAAGTGTAATAAGGCTCTGTAAAAAAGAAATTAAAGGTCAGTACACTGACCGCAGAAGCAACAACTCCGTACCAATACCCTTCCGTCATTCGGGAAACCAGTAAAACGGAAAAAATATAAACCATAATGATATTCTGGTTCATAATATTAAGCCTGTGAAGCCAAAGGGACAACAGGGTGGCACCACCTAAAATAGAGAGTGCTTTCACAGTGTCCGTCCATGAAAAATGAATACTGTCATGTTTCGCTTTTTTTCTTGGCTCTTTATAGTTGCGTTTGGCAACGCTCCCAGGTATGATGTGGATTTCTATATTAGGCAAAAGAGAGATAAGCTTATCTTCAAAATCCAGGTCGAACAGATTCTTAAGTGTTTTTTTATTTCTGCTTTTGCCCACCACGATGTTTGTGATACCGGATAGCTTGGCATATTCCGATACAGTGGCGGCAATATCATGTCCAGTCAGGTTGACAAGCTCAGCCCCAAGCTTCTCTGCCAGGTCCAGGTTCGCACGGATGGTCTTCTGCTGCTCAGCGGTAAGGTCCTCGCTTTCCGTACTCTCCACGTACAATGCGGCCCAGCTTGCGTGAAATGCTTCCGCCGCCCGCGCTGTCCACCGGATGCATTTTGCCGATGAGGGGGAAGCTCCGATGCAGACAAGCAGCTTGGTGTTAGCCATTTTATCGGATAAGCTCCGCTCACTCTGATTCTCCGAGCTGATCTTATCCGCAGCGCAGCGCAGGGCGATCTCCCGCAAAAGCCGCAGGTTATCCTGTGTGAAAAAATTCTCCATGGCCGTTTCCGCCCGGTCAGTTCGGTAGATCTTACCTCCTTCCAGACGGCGCAGCAGTTCATCCGGTTCAATATCCACCAGTTCGATTTTCTCCGCCCGGTCAAAGATATAATCCGGTACGGTTTCCCGGACCCTGACCTTTGTGATGTTCTCGATCACGTCATTTAAGCTTTCCATATGCTGAACATTCACAGTTGTATAAACATCGATCCCTGCTCCCAAAAGCTCTTCAATGTCCTGATAACGTTTTTTATTCCTTCCGCCCTCTGCATTGGTATGGGCCAGCTCATCCACAAGAATCAATTCCGGTTTAAGTTCCAGAGCCTTATCTAAGTCGAATTCCTTTAGCTCTATATTGCGGTATGATACGGTTTTGGGTGGAAGCACCGGCAGACCATGCAGTTTCTGCATGGTCTCAGGACGGGTATGAGGCTCGATATAGCCGACTAAAACGTCGATCCCGCTTTTTAGGCGTTCCTGGGCGTCGTCAAGCATTGCAAAGGTTTTTCCTACACCGGCAGCATATCCAAAAAATATTTTTAACCTGCCCGGCCTTTGGTCCCGATGCGTCTGAATATCCTCTAAAATCGCGTCAGGGTCTGGTCTGTAATCAAAGGATTCCATCCAAATACCACCACCTTACTTTTTAGATATCATACCACTTTTTTTGTCTGCAGCAAACCATCAAGAGCCAAATTCACCTTTAAAACATTTACGCCCGGTTCGCCGATAAATCCAAGAAATCGCCCCTTTGTACAGGTCTTAATAATGCCTCTCACTTCATCCTCTGTTAAATTCCTGGCGGCAGCAATCCTTGCCACCTGGTATTCTGCCGCTTCAGGGGAAATATGAGGATCAACGCCGCTTCCTGATGCCGTAACCAGATCCATGGGAATATCCTCCTGATTGCCGGGGTCAAAGGAATGCCACCAGTTTATGCGCTCTAAAACAAGGGTTTTCTGTTCTTTGCTGACAGGGGAGAGGTTTGATACGCCGGAGGGCCTTCCAATAAGATATTGGGGCTTTGAAAACTCCTGGGCCAGCAACTGAGAGCCATATTCCTTTTGTGTTCCATCCTTTTGGGTAACAACGATCATGCTGCCGTTTGCCTGATCCGGAAACAGCAGCTGGGCAGCCCCCGTAACTGCAGCCGTATAAATGATACCGCACAATATGGTCATTATGCCAAAGCATACAACAGCGGTCTTAAATAATTTCATGATTTTCATAGTTTCCATTCACCTCACGCAAGACCGCACGCGGTCAGAATCATATCTATCAGCTTGATTGCGAAAAAAGGCGCGCAGATCCCGCCCAGGCCATAGACCAGCAGGTTTCTTGCCAGCAGCTTTTCAGCCGGCATCTCCCGGTATTTTACCCCTTTAAGAGCAAGAGGAATCAGTGCAATAATAATCAGTGCATTATAAATGATTGCTGAAAGCATGGCACTTTTGGCGCTGGTCAGACTCATAAAATTCAGAGCCTCCAGCTGTGGATAAATGCCGAAAAACAGTACAGGAATGATGGCAAAATACTTTGCTACATCATTTGCTACACTAAAGGTGGTCAAAGACCCTCTTGTCATTAAAAGCTGCTTGCCGATCCGGACAATATCGATGAGCTTGGTAGGACTGGAGTCTAAATCCACCATGTTTCCTGCCTCCTTGGCAGCCTGGGTTCCTGAATTCATTGCAACCGCAACATCAGCCTGTGCCAGGGCAGGAGCATCATTTGTGCCGTCTCCGGTCATGGCGACCAGATGGCCTTTGGCCTGGTAATCACGGATGAGGGCCAGTTTTGCTTCCGGCGTAGCTTCCGCAAGAAAATCATCTACGCCCGCTTCTGCAGCAATAGCCGCCGCCGTCATGGGGTTGTCACCGGTGATCATAATGGTCTTGATGCCCATTTTACGCAGATCTTCAAAACGTTCTTTTACGCCGTTTTTCACGATGTCCTTTAAATAGATCACGCCCATTACCTGATTGTTTTTTGCCACCACAAGAGGAGTGCCTCCTGCCTCGGCAACACGCATTACAAGCTTCTCACATTCCTCCGGGTAGTTGCCTCCCTTTTCCAGCACATAGGCTTTGATGGTATCAGCAGCACCTTTCCGGATCTCGTTTCCCTGATAGTCGATGCCGCTCATCCTTGTTTTTGCTGTAAATTCCACAAAGCTTGCGCCCAGGGCCGAAAGCTCCCTGCCCCGTATCCCAAACCGTTCCTTTGCCAGAACCACAATGCTTCTTCCTTCCGCTGTCTGGTCCGCAAGAGAGGAAAGCTGGGCTGCATCGGCAAGCTCCTGCTCTGTAACGCCGGCCACCGGCAGAAATTCACTTGCCTGGCGGTTTCCCAAGGTAATGGTCCCGGTCTTATCAAGCAGCAGAACATCCACATCCCCGGCAGCTTCAATGGCCCGCCCGCTCATTGCCAGAACATTGGCCTGATTTAAGCGGCTCATGCCTGCAATGCCGATGGAGGATAAGAGTGCACCAATGGTAGTAGGCGCCAGGCATACCAAAAGGGCAATGACATTGGTGATGGAGATGTCGGAACCGGATCCTGCCTGTAGGCTTGCAAAGCTGGTAAAGGGCCGCAAGGCTGCCGTTACCACAAGAAAGATAATGGTAAGGGTTATGAGCAAAATCTGCAAAGCCACCTCATTAGGTGTTTTCTTTCTGGATGCACCTTCCACCATGGATATCATTTTATCGAGAAAGCTTTCTCCTGCTTCCGCTGTTACTTCGATGATCAGCCAGTCAGACACCAGGGTGGTTCCCCCTGTTACAGCGCTTCGGTCGCCGCCGGATTCCCGGATGACCGGCGCAGATTCGCCGGTAATGGCACTTTCGTCCACAGAGGCTGCCCCATCGATCACTTCCCCATCCATTGGAATCTGCTCCCCTGCCCTGACATATACGATATCTCCTTTTTTCAGGGTATTGGAAAGAACCTCGGTATAATCGTCTATATTGGATGGCGTTTTCAGTTTTCTTGCCTTAACGTCCTTTTTGGCACTGCGCAGGCTGTCTGCCTGTGCCCGCCCCCGCCCCTCTGCAATCGCTTCTGCAAAGTTTGCAAACAGAACGGTAAACCATAAAATCAGGGATATGGTTAAGGTATAACCCGAATTCTCATCCTTAAGTCCTGCAAAGGAAAGAAAATATAAAACACCGGTCAGGACTGCTCCTATATAAACCACCAGCATGACAGGATTTTTCACCTGCACCCTGGGAGACAGCTTTACAAAGGACTGTCTCAGCGCATCATAAAAGATGCTTTTATCAACACTCTTTTTTTCCATTCTAATCACCTTCTGTCACTGCATTGTAAAGAAATCGGCTATGGGACCAAGGGCCAGCGCCGGCAAAAAGCTCAGCGCACCGATGATAAGGATAACTCCGGTCAAAAGTCCTATAAATATACCATTGCTGGTGGACAATGTGCCCTCGCTGACGGCTACGGCTTTCTTCCTTGCCATATTGCCGGCTAGGAAAATGACAGCTGTCATGGGAATAAACCGAACCAGCAGCATAATGATCCCGCCTAAAATATTGGTAAACGGGGTATTCCCGTAGAACCCTCCAAAGGAACTGCCGTTGTTATTCGCCATGGAAGAATAGGCATACAAAATCTCTGAAAATCCATGGGCTCCTGAATTGGTCAGCCATGACCGGGCACCAGGCATAGAGACGGCTGCGGAAGTACCTATAAGCGTCAGAAGCGGGGGTACAAGGACAATTAAGCAAACCATTTTCATATCAAAGGGTTCTACCTTTTTCCCAAGGTACTCCGGAGTCCGGCCAACCATTAAGCCTGCTATAAATACGGTAAGGAGTACAAATGCAAGCATTCCATAAAGTCCGCTTCCCACGCCGCCGAATACAATTTCCCCCAGCTGCATAAGGAACATGGAAACCATTCCTCCAAGGGGAGTAAGGCTGTCGTGCATTGCGTTCACGGAGCCGTTTGATGCCGCCGTGGTTACCACTGCCCATAAGGAGGAAGCACCGACACCATGAATTACCTCCTTGCCCTCCATGCTGCCGGAAACTGCTGCGTGTTCAAACACAGGAGCCGCAAACTGTTCGCTGACGGTTATGGCAGCAAGAGCTGCGGCAAAGAAAATCATCATAGTAATATAAATTGACCGCCCCTGCCTGCCGTCTTTTACTGCCCTTCCAAAGCTTACGCAAAGCGCCGCAGGAATCAGCAGAATGGATAGAACCTGTATCAGGTTCGAGAAGGCAGTTGGATTCTCAAGCGGAAACGCGGAGTTCATCCCAAAGAAGCCGCCTCCGTTCGTTCCAAGCTGCTTGATTGCGATCTGGCTTGCCGCAGGACCTAAGGGGATTGTCTGCAAGGCTCCATTTTCCAGCATGGTAACTTCTTTATAGGGGCCAAACGTCTGTACCACCCCCTGGGAAACAAGAAGCAAAGCCACGAGAAAAGAAATCGGGATCAGGATATAAAGCGTGGACCTTATTAAGTCCGCCCAAAAATTCCCGATAGTTTTTTTCTGTTTCAGGACAAAGCCTCTGATTAAGGCAAAGAGGACGGCAATCCCCGTTGCAGCCGACACGAAGTTCTGGACGGCAAGGCCTGAAAACTGGGTGAAATAGGACAGGGCGGATTCGCCTGAATAGGACTGCCAGTTGGTGTTGGAGATAAAGCTGGCGGCTGTGTTAAAAGCCAGATGCCAGCTGGTTCCTTTCATTCCCTCCGAGTTAAATGGCAGAATCCCCTGCAGCATCAGCAAACCGAAAAGAAAAACAAAGCCTGCCCCGCTGAATAGAAAAACGGAAAGTGCATACTTCCCTGCGTTCATCTCATCCTCGGCGTCAATGCCCATAAGCTTATAAATCCCCTTTTCCAAAGGGGCAAGGACAGGTGTCAATAATACCCTCTGCCCTGTCATAGCCTTGTATATATAAATGCCTAAAGGTATGGACAACCCAACTAAAACAGCAATATAAAATATGTCCTGCAAAACAATATGGCTCATAACTGATCACCTCGAAATAAAATATAAAATAAATAAATTAGCAATGAAACACCGATAATGCTTACCAGCATCAAAATAGCTCCCATGATATCCTCTCCTGATCCTTTTATTTTTCTTCTCCCTATGCTCACAATCATATCAGAGAAAAAATCAAGACGGTGTTAAAATGAAAAGGTGCCATGTCAAGATGTTGTCAAGATTATACGGCTCTCCTCAGTCTAGCGCTTCCATGAAAAAACTGCATAAGAAAACACACCAAGGCTATCTTCCTCCACGGTGTGTCTTCTTTAAATATTGTAAAAGAGTATTACTTCCGATTATAAAAATTGAATATGCGATTTGCCAGGCTTTCTGAATCCAGTTCATGCTCTCTTAGCAGTTCCCTTGCAGAGCCGGATCTTCCATAGACGTCATTCACGCCTATTTTTAAAACTGGGACCGGATAATGTTCAGACAGGGCATCACACACCGCGCTTCCTAATCCGCCGATAATGGAATGCTCCTCCACTACTGCTATTTTCCCTGTCTTTTTTGCTGACTGAATCACTAAATCCTTATCCAAGGGCTTAATGGTATGGATATTTATTATCTGCGCCTGAAGCCCTTTTTCCGCCAATATCTTTTCTGCCTCAAGCACTTCATTTACCAGAATCCCATTTGCAATGACAGTTATATCCCTTCCCTCTTTTAATACGACACCTTTCCCAATCTCAAAATGATAATCTTCCCTCTGATTAACGGGAGGAACAGGGACTCTTCCAAATCTTAAATAAACAGGCCCTTTATGGTTATATGCTGCCTTTACCGCTGCTTTTGTTTCTATGTCATCCGAAGGACATATGACAACCATTCCCGGTATGGTCCTCATGAGAGCAAAGTCCTCATTGCATTGATGCGTGGCTCCATCCTCTCCTACAGAGATCCCTCCGTGAGTGGCTCCGATTTTTACATTTAAACCAGGGTATCCAATGGAATTACGTATCTGTTCAAACCCACGGCCTGCCGTAAACATGGCAAAGGAACTGGCAAAGGGAATCTTACCTGTTAAAGATAAGCCTGCAGCAACCCCCATCATATTACACTCTGCAATCCCGCAGTCGATATGTCTGTCAGGAAATGCCTTCTTAAAATAAGCGGTTTTTGTCGCAGAAGCCAGATCAGCATCCAATACAAGTAAATCTTCATGGATATTGCCTAATTCCACTAATGCTTCGCCATAACTGTCTCTGGTTGCCTTCTTTATGATCCCTGACATAACAACTTCCTTTCCCTTTCCAATTCGTCCATAGCAAGCTGATACTGCTCTTCATTCAGTACACCGCTATGCCAGGACAAATTATCTTCCATAAATGAGATGCCTTTTCCCTTTATTGTCTTCGTGATAATGACCGTTGGTTTTCCTTTTACCTGCTTTGCCGTCAGAAAGGCTTCTTCCAGTTCCTCAAAGTTATGGCCGTTGACTGTCACGGCATGAAACCCAAAAGCCTCAAACTTCTTGTCAATGGGATAGGGAGAACAGATCTCCTCAACAGTTCCGTCTATCTGGAGATTATTATTATCTACAATCACGACCAGATTGTCTAATTTCCTGTGGGCTGCAAACATGGCAGCTTCCCATACCTGCCCTTCCTGTATTTCCCCGTCACCTGCAAGCGCGTAGACACGATAGTTTTTAGAAGACAGCTTCCCTGACAAAGCCATCCCGGCAGCAACGGAGATACCCTGTCCCAAAGATCCGCTGGACATATCCACGCCAGGCGTTTTCTTCATATCCGGATGCCCCTGTAACCTGGAACCTATTTTCCGAAAAGTCGATAATTCATCCACAGGAAAGAATCCACGGTTAGCCAGCACTGCATAATATCCTGGCGTTATATGACCCTTGGATAAGATAAACCGGTCCCGGTCTTCCTTTCCCGGATCTTTTTCATCAATATTCAACTCTTTAAAAAACAGGTACGCCAGTATTTCTGCTGCGGATAAAGATCCTCCCGGATGTCCGCAGCCTGCACGATATACGGCCTCAATGATTCCCTTGCGGATATCATTGGCTATTAATTGCAGCTCCTTATACTCCATTCCAATCCCTCTTTCTTTAATCTCTGACAGAAAATCCAGTCTTCCGGTGAAAGAAGAGCTGTAATGCCTGAACCTGTCATCAGGCATTACAGCCTTCTTCTTTATGTATCATGATTCTGATTCTTTTCTCCCAGGTTTCTTAATTGAGACAGCGATCATGACTGCCAATACTCCGAAAACGAATATGGTGGCAGCTATAGGCCCTAATTGCCCGGCTTTACCGATTAAAAATCCGGAAGCTATAAAATCCAGATCAGAGAAGGTTGTTCCCTGGTAACCCAGATCACCAAGCAATGGCATTAAGAGAAGCGGAGCAAAAGTCAGCATTAAACCGTTTATAAAGGATCCAAATACAGCTCCTTTTACCCCTCCGTTGGCATTGCCGAAAACTCCCGCCGTAGCGCCGCAGAAGAAGTGAGGCACAACTCCCGGCAATATGATGATTCCTCCGGTAAGAATAAGCATGATCATACCTACGATCCCGCCTACGAAACTGGAAAAGAATCCAATTAATACAGCATTTGGTGCAAAGGTATACACAATCGGGCAGTCTAACGCCGGTTTCGCATTGGGAATCAGCCTTTCCGAAATACCCTTGAATGCAGGCACAATTTCTGCAAGGATCAGACGCACACCCTGTAAAATGATAAATACTCCTGCCGCAAACTGAATTCCTTTTGTAATGGAAAACATAATATAATTCGTTCCGTCTGACCAGTTGTTCTTTACATAGTCCGGTCCGCAAAAGAGTGCAAGGATCAGATAAAAGATAACCATAGTCAGGGAAATAGAAACAGAACTGTCTCTTAAAAATGCAAGTGATTTCGGGAATTCTATCTCTTCCGTTGACTTAGAATTTTTCCCTACTAATTTACCGATCATTGCAGAAGACCAATATCCGATGGTGCTGAAATGTCCGAAAGCCACATCATCGGATTTCGTTATCTTTTTCATCGTCGGCTGTGCCAGGGCAGGGAACAGCACCATAACAATTCCAAGGGCAACCGCTCCCACTACCACTGTCGCAGCAGTAGACATGCCAATGGTAATTAAGATAACACCAATCATACAAGCCATATAAAGAGTATGATGTCCTGTGAGAAAAACATATTTAAACCTGGTAATACGGGCAATTAAGATATTGGCGAACATTCCGAAAAACATGATCAGGGCAGTAACCTGGCCATACTCTTTTAATGCCACCGCTATAATGGCCTCGTTATTTGGCACAACTCCTGCCGTATGAAACGCCTCCTGAAACATTCCTCCCAATGGGGCCAGGGATGTGACGATCACATCTGCTCCTGCCGATAACACGATAAAACCAAGAAATGACTTTATCGTACCTCTGATGGTATCTGCTGCGGGTTTCTTTTGCAGCAATAAGCCAATCAATGCAATTAATGCCACTAATACTGCAGGGGTCGAAAGAATTTCCTGTATTATATTTAAAACAGCCATTGTCTTCTCCTCTCTTTGCGCAATTAGATCACATTCAGTTTCCTTAAGGACTCTTCCAATTTTTCCTTCAGTTCTTTTTTATCCAGCAGGTTATCAAGCTCTACGACTCCCTTCAAATGGGTCATTGCCATAGCGATATCTCTTCCTGCAATAAAGATATCTGCCGCTCCCGGTGTCGCACCCCCTAAATCACTATGATCCACCTCAATTCCTGCTGCCCCAATCTCCTTTAACACATTTTTTATATTCATTTCCATCATAAAACTGCTTCCAAGCCCTGAACCGCAAACCGCCAATATCTTCATATGACATTTACCTCGTTTTTTTATTCCTCATCAATATCAAGCAATTTGATGACATCCTCCACTGAGTTACATGCTACGAATTGTTCCCTGGTATCTTCATTGGTTAAAATATTAGATAGTTGGGCAAGCGCTCTTAAATGTGTGTGATTATCAATCGCCGCCATGGTAATGAAGACCTTAACCGGCTTTTGGGGATTATCCAGCACTAAAACCTCTTCTTCCAGCTTCAAAAAACTCATTCCCAGTTTATTGACCCCTGTTTGATTCTGTGCATGGGGAATCGCAACATAGGGACATATTACGATATAGGGACCAAAGCCCTTCACATTATCTATCATTGCATTGATATAATCTTTTGTAATGGAACCATTCTCCAATAAAGGCCTTGCCCCCAGCCAGATTGCTTCCTCCCAACTGTTAACACGGGAAGCAAATTGTATGGTTTCCTTCGTAAGAAGGTCTTTTATCACAGGTAATCCTCCTTCTCTGTTGCTTTCTTTTTTATACTTCTTCTGCAAGAGGTTCTTCAAATCTCTGCTTAATCCCTTCTGATCATGAATCACTGCATATTTCTCTACGATTTCCAAAATGGAATGAACTGATAAATTAGCTTCTGATTTGATTCCAAATACCGAAGAATATACCACTTCACTTATTATAAATTTTTCTTCCACCGTTAGAATGGGGGAGGACAGGAACAAATACTTCTCTTCAGGCACATCAATCCCCTCGGTAGTGGAAAAAACCATGTCATAAGTTTCAAGCGGAATTCCTTTGAATTCTTCTGCATTACAGGTAGCCACAAAGTGTATTTCGGGAAATATTTTTATTAATTGGTTTTTCATCATAACAGAGCTTGCAAGTCCGTTCTGGCAAACGATAATCGCCCTTTTTCTGATCTTATCCTGATCCGGTAAATCCATTACCGTCATAAAATGCAAGGCGATATAGGCAATCTCATCATCGGGAATCAAGCAGTCCAAATAGTCCCCAAAGGGCTCCAGCACGAATCTGCATATGTCAAATACCTCTCCGTACTCTTTTTTAACCTGCATCAATGCCGGATTCACTACCGGTATCCCATACTTCAGCCGAAAATAGGCCAAACGTAAATGCATCAGCATGTTTTCTGATATGCCCGCCTTCTTCTGCACCACGGTTCCTGTGATTACTTCAAAACGGTTAATCAGGCTTTGGCACATCTCCTGTAAAAATATGCTCTCCTGATCGTAAAGCTGGAAATACATGTTATCTCCCAAAGCCATGCTTAACAAAAGTACAAATAAATAGTCAATCTCTTCTTTGGACAAATGAAACGTCAGTGACTCATAAAAATCTATTACAGCTTCATAAAGAGGGAGGTGGTTCCACATGGGTTCATGGATCAGGGGGGATACGTATGTAATTGACTGACAGTGATAGGGCAGTAAACTGATAAAATAGATCACCAGGATTAGATATTCCTTCATAATCGGCAGATTAAATTCCTTAATCAGGGTTTCTACCTTGTCTTTTGTTTCTTCAAATACAGCATCATAGGAAATGTCCGACACAGCCAGTGAGATCAGCTCTTTACATAAGAAGTTGTCTTTTAAGTTAATAATTGACAGCAGCACCAGAGATCGGATTTTAATGGGCTCACCTTCAAAGTAATAACCTGACTTTCGTGAGTATTTTAATTCCACCTTGTACTTACTGCCTATCCCTGCAATTTTTCTTAAATCACCTAAAACAGTATTCTTGCTTGATTGCAGCTTCGTAATAAAATGATTCAGCCCCAAAGGTTCCCTTGTACAAAAAATCTGAATACAGATCATCCAGATTTTATTTTCCCCATTAACAATGAATTTCTGATGGGGCAGGTTTAGCCTCGTTACTTTGTCGATTGTCTCCTTATTAATCAGAAATCTCCCTCTTGACAATCTGATTAATTCAATCTCATTTTCTTTCAGCAGCTCATTAATCTTTCTCACATCATATTCAATCTGCCTTTTGGAGCATCCTAATAAATCCCTGGCTTTGCTAACAGTAAAATTTCTGTCACTCAGAAGATACTGTAATAAATTGAACGCGCGCTTTTCAATAACTTGCATTGCCCCACCTCTTTTATGCAATATATCACTGATTTCCATTAATTATTATAATTAAGCTTTATTTTCCAACTTAATTGATACCTAAATTTGTCATTATAAAATATACAAAAATGTGCTCATAAAAAATGCAAAAAAAATGAGGGCAATCGATTGATCGCCCTCAAAAACATCATAACCATAAATAACTTTTTCAAATACCACGGATCATTTCTTTCCTATAAACACCACGATGGACCTGGGTGGAATCAGAAACCGTTTCCCTTCTGCCGCAGGCTCCTTACCTTCCGGGTACATGCCGTTTTCTTCCCCTTTATCCGTATGAAAGACCACATGCCATTGCTCCTTCTTAGGCAGATTAGGAAGATCAAATTCGTGTGGCTCCCAGTGCATGTTATAAGCCACATAAAAGTTATTATCCGCAGTCCCATCCGGTTTTCTTCCATATTCCCCACAGTAAAAGATTCCAAGCTGACGCCGGTAATTATCAAATTCCGGACACCATGCCTTTACTCCATGATAGGAAACATCGGGAAACCCGCATGCAAGATAATCCATGATCCTTGGCTCCTTCGGCATATGGAATACCGGATGAGCTTTCCGGAATGCGATCACAGCCTTCACAAATTCCAGAATATCCTGATTGGTCTTAACCAGATTCCAGTTCAGCCATGATACTTCATTATCCTGGCAATATGCATTATTATTGCCTGACTGGGAATTGCCGAATTCATCTCCAGCCATAATAAGGGGCGTTCCCTGGCTCAAAAGCAAAAGAAGGAATGCGTTTCGCAGCTGCTTTTTCCGAAGCTCCACCACCTTTTTCCGTTTCGTCGGCCCTTCGACTCCGCAGTTCCAGGAATAATTATAGGGATTGCCATCCTGGTTTTTCTCCCCGTTATCCTCATTATGCTTAGTATCGTAAGATACCATATCCATCATGGTAAATCCGTTGGTATTGGCCATATAATTAATGACGCCGTACCCCGCCGGATTACTCCTGGTGCGGAATGCAAGGTTTTTCATCTGTTCCTCATCGCCCTTTAATACCCGGCGCATATCCACCAGAAAGCCGTCGTTATACTCTCCTAAGTGCTTAACCTTTCCTTCAAAGGCCGGGTCCCAGGAAACCGCAAACAGCTTGATCCGGCTTAAATAAGGATCCCGTTCAAGGAGGTCTAAGGGCGGGGCTCCTACCAGATGAATCCCGTCCACATGAAATTCATCCGCCCAGAACCGAACCACATCAAGAACAAAAGAGGGCGGTTCCTTTCCGGTAAAGAAAAGCTCCACGATCAACTCAATCCCCTCTTTATGAAGAGCCTTCACAAGGCTTTTAAACTCCAAAGCCGGGTCCTTTATAGAGGCGTAGGAAGCCTTTGGAGCAAAATAACAGCCTGACGTATATCCCCAATAATTCAATTTTCCAACAGGTTTATCCACACCAAAAGGGCTCCCATACACAGGTTCCTGCATGATGACCTCGGAAAATTCATTCACTGGCATCAGCTCCACCGCAGTAATGCCCAGTTCCTTCAAATAAGGGATCTTTTCCCGTATGGCATCAAAGGTCCCTCTGTTCTTTGCTTTGGAAGAGGCGTGCTTAGTAAAACCCCGGTTATGGAGCCGGTATATGATACTGTCCTCATATGGGATTTGAAGAAGCTTATCCTCTTCCCAGTTAAAATCAGAAAACTCGATGGGAGTTCTTAAATGAGTGGAAGCGTGTTCAAGATCCCCCCATATCTCCCGTCCGGTAAAACGTGTTCCATAAGGATCAGAAAACAGCTTTCCATCGATTTCAAAGCAGTATTCCAGATTTTCAAAATCCTCTCCCAGAATGGTCATGCTCCATACATCGCCTTTTCTGGCCTCTGCAGGAAAGGAAAGGGTCTGAACCGGTGTTTCTTCTCCGGCCTTATAGATAAGGACCCTGCATTCCTCTCCTTGCGCAGCCACACACAGGCGGATACCGCCGGATACCCTTGAGAGCCCCATAGAATTGGTTCCCATCTCGTGCTTTGCAATCTTGTACTGTACCATATCGCTTATCTCCTCCGTCTCTTGGGCCGATCCCGGAATAGTTTCTGCTGACTTTTATCGTTCATCTTATTGGTTCTCAATCTGTTCTGCCAGATCGTTTAGATACATCCAGCGCTCCATTTTTTCTTCCAGCAGCTTTTCCTGCTCTGTCTTTTCTTCCATCAGCGCATTCAGCTTGCTGTAATCGCTGGCAGCTTCTCCCATCTGCCTGTCCAGGGCTTCGATCTTTTCTTCCAGGGCAGCTAAATCCTCCTCTATGGTTTCCCATTCTCTTTGTTCCTTAAAGGAAAACTTTAGCTTCCTCTCTCCCTTTGGCTTTTCCTTGGTCTTCTTTTCCGTGGCTTCTGAACTTTTTACAGCCTCCTCCGCCTGGCCTGGAAGACCTTCCGGATATTTCTCCTGAAATGCCGCCTGATAATCGGTAAAGCCTCCCTCATACTGGGTCACCCGGCCCTGGCCCTCAAAAGCAAAGATCCGGCGCACGACCCGGTCCAGAAAATACCGGTCATGAGAAACCGTGACTACAATCCCCTGAAAGCTGTCAAGATAATCCTCTAAGATCGTTAAAGTCTGGATATCCAGATCATTGGTAGGCTCGTCAAGCAAAAGCACATTCGGCGCTTCCATCAGGATCCGGAGCAGATATAGCCTTCTTTTCTCCCCGCCGGACAGCTTGCTGACGGTGGTGTACTGAACGCTTGAGGGAAAGAGAAAGCGTTCAAGCATCTGAGAGGCGCTGACACTTCCATCCTTTGTCTTTACATACTCCGCCACATTCCGGATGTAATCAATGACCTTTACACTGCCATCCATGTCTTCGCTTTCCTGAGAAAAATATCCCATTTTCACGGTCTGCCCTATGGTGACCGTCCCAGCGTCAGGCTCCAGCCACCCTGCAATGATCTTCATCAACGTGGACTTACCGCTTCCATTGGGCCCGATAATGCCGATTCGGTCATTTTTTAAGAACATATAGGTAAAGTCCTTCATCAGAACCTTTTCCCCGAAGGCTTTGTTGATCTCATTAAGCTCCACCGTAGTACGCCCCAGACGGCTTGAAACAGAATCCAGTTCCACCGTCTGATCGATCTTAATTCCCTCCTGGTCACGAAGGTTCTCATAGCGCTGGATATGAGCCTTCTGCTTGGTTGAACGCGCTCTGGCGCCCCGCTGCATCCATTCCAGCTCCACTTTAAGGATGGACTGGCGTTTCCGCTCTGAGGCCGCCTCCATGTCCATACGCTCTGCCTTCAGCTTTAAATAGCCTTCATAATTCTCCTGATAGTTGTAAAGCTTTCCCTTATCCAGCTCCACAATCCGGTTGGTAACGCTGTCTAAAAAATACCGGTCATGGGTTACCATCAATAGCGCTCCTCTAAAACGCTTTAAATAGTCCTCCAGCCAGTCCGCCATGCTGCTGTCTAAATGGTTGGTTGGCTCGTCAAGGACCAGTAAGTCGGTATTCCCAAGAAGGACGCTGACTAATGCCACCCGTTTTCTCTGTCCTCCTGACAAGGTCTCCACCTTGGAATCAAAGTCCGAAAATCCCAGTCTGGTCAGCATGGCCTTTGCCTGGCTTTCCAGGTCCCAGACATGCTCATGCCCTTCATTGTCTCGGACAATGCTCTCTAAAATGGTATCACCTTCATGGAAGACTGGATTCTGAGACAGAAAACGGATATCTAAATTCCGTCCCTTTACCACAGTCCCCTGATCCGGCTCCTCAAGACCTGACACGATCCGTAGCAAAGTGGATTTCCCGGTTCCGTTAATGCCGATCAGCCCGATCTTATCCCCTTCATTGATGCTGAAGCTGGTGTCATCAAAAAGCAGACGTTCCGTATATGATTTTGTTAAATGTTCAATCGTCAGTAAATTCATTCCTTATCGTTCTCTCCTGTCTGGTACTCTCTAACGGATCACAAGCTCCACAGGGCAGTGGTCGGAGCCTAAGACCTCGGTATGGATGTCCGCACTTATGAGCCTGTCCTCTAAGCTTTCAGATACGCAAAAATAGTCAATGCGCCAGCCTGCATTTTTCTGCCTGGCACTAAACCGGTAAGACCACCAGGAGTATACGCCTTCCAGCTCCGGATTGAAATAACGGTATGTGTCAATAAAACCATTTTTCAAAAGGAGGGTAAACTTCTCCCTTTCTTCATCGGTAAAGCCTGCATTTTTCCGGTTGGTTTTAGGATTCTTTAAATCGATTTCCTTATGAGCCACATTTAAGTCTCCGCAGAAAATCACCGGCTTTTTCTCCTCCAGCTTTTTTAAATAGGAAAAGAAGGCCTCCTCCCATGTCATCCGGTAAGGCAGACGAGCCAGCTCATTCTGGGAATTAGGGGTATAGCAGGTAACCACATAGTATTCCGGATATTCAGCTGCGATCACCCGGCCTTCCCTGTCATGCTCCTCTACGCCGATTCCATAAGCCACTGATAAAGGCAGCTCCTTCGTAAATATGGCAGTCCCTGAATAGCCTTTCTTTTCCGCATAATTCCAGTACTGATGATATCCGGGAAGTTCAAGTTCGATCTGTCCCTCCTGAAGCTTGCTTTCCTGGATACAGAATACATCCGCATCCACTTCATTAAAATAATCCAAAAAGCCCTTGTCCACGCAGGCGCGAAGGCCGTTTACATTCCAAGAAATCATTTTTTTCATTGTTTTTCACCTCGTATAAAAGATAGAAATAGTATATCATTTTCCCGTTGACGAATCCACATCTTTTGAGATATTCTAATAACAATGAAGGGAAAGGCGTTTCCATAGGATTCGTTTCACAGAATAAAAGAATAATCAGTGGGCTAAGGAGAGGGATATGGAATATTGTTTAGGGATTGACATAGGCGGAACATTTATTAAATATGCATTAGCAGATGAATCGTACCATATTATTGACCGTTGGAAAGCTAAAACAAAAAAGTTTGACAACATACATGAATTTTATGATTACATATGTTCAAATATCAAAGACCTTAACTCAATAAAAAATATAGGAGTAAGTGCTCCAGGGCTCATTGATGAAAATTCCAATGTAAAATCTTATGCTGCGGCAAATGTATGTATCATGAAAGAAAGCAATGTTAATTATGAAATAGGAAAAAGGACAAATAAGAATGTGGCAACAATCAATGACGCCAAAGCCGCCGGCCTTTGTGAACTTAAAATGGGAAATGCAAAAGGGAGCCGCTCTTCTGCATTTTTAATCATCGGAACAGGCACCGGGGGATGTTTATGTGATGAGAAAGGCGTTATCTATGGGAAAGATGGCTATGCGGGAGAATTTCACCACTTGCCATTCATGAATTTTAAAACTGGAGCCCTTGACTGTCAAGGGGATTATTGCTCTATGACAGCTCTGATTAATATATATAACAATAAGTTAACTTTAGAAGATAAGGCTGTCTATGGAAATGAAGTATGTGATAAATATTTAAATGGGGACAGAACCGCCATAGAAGCAGTTGATGAATGGATTAATTATATATCCATCCAATTGCTGACAATCGCTGTATTTTATAATCCGGAAATCATATGCATCGGCGGAGGAATATCAGAAGAATCCTGGTTTATTGAAGCTGTCAGAGAAAAGTTTCAGAGCACATGCAAGAGCTATTTTAAGGGCGAGAAATTTATAACAACCAAAATTGATAAATGCAGCTATAACAATGATTCTAATATATTAGGAGCAATCATTCATGTAAATGAAATGCTTATATAACATTGTAATTTGAGGGTGTCTTAAAGGTGTTTTTCCTCTAAGGCACCCTCTATCAGGTTCTTATCTTATTAGGTTCTTATTTTATCTCATGATCTCGCTTTTTCCTGCCACTTCTTCCGTTCCACGAACCGTCCCATGAAAAAGGCAAGAACGCCTACACCGATACCGGTCTGGATGCAAAAAAGCAGGCTTTCCACTTCTCCGGGAAGTTCCCCGTCGATGAAGGTTTCCATTACCGGCGTAAACCATGGCTCATATTCCGTTCCCTGGATCTCCGATATCATCTGGCTTCCTGCATCATCAGAACCGCCGAATTCGGCTCCCTTTAAGGCAAAGAGGGGAACCGCTGCAATCAGGAAAGCTAAAATCAGGAGTGTTGCTACGATCGTTTTATTTTTACTGGTCATATTACTGAACCTCCTTTGAGAATCCAATTGCCTTCAGTTCCGGAAGGGCATATGTTTCAAGGGTGATGATGATCACTGTGGTGAGGATTCCCTCAATAATTGCAAGGGGAAGCTGAGTCGGTGCAAATACTCCTAAAAATTTGACGGCAGAAGCAAAAACGCCGCCTGTTTCTGATGGATAAGCAAGCGCTAGCTGAATGGCAGTCACACAATATGTAAACAGGTCACCGATCATCGCTGCCAGGAAAATGCTGACCATTTTATTTACCTTCAGCATTTTTAATAATTTATAAATTCCAAAAGACACGAACGGCCCTGCAATTGCCATGGAAAAGGTATTGGCGCCCAGCGTGGTAAGACCGCCGTGTGCCAGTAATATGGCCTGGAATATCAGCACGATCATTCCCAGAATGCTGACTGCGGACGGCCCGAATAAAAGTGCTCCAAGGCCGGTTCCTGTCATATGGGAACAGCTTCCGGTTACAGACGGGATCTTTAAAGATGATATGACAAAAATAAAGGCTCCCGACATGGCCAGTATGGTGATGGTTTTCCTGTTCTCCTGAAGCCTCTTCCTGATGGAGAAAAATCCCGCTGCCAGAAATGGCACGCAAATGGCCCCCCAGGCGATACAGTATCCAACCGGCAGATACCCCTCCATAATGTGCATTCCATAAGCGCTTGGAACAATTCCAAAGGCCAGAGCAAATGCAATGACAAGTTTCATGACTCTTTTTTCTTTCTTACTCATTTTCATTCTCCTTTCTGTTTTCCCACACAGCTTTCTGGGTTGGCCACCCCGCTTTATCGGATATAAAGGTATACCCGAAGGGTGTTCCAATAAAATAAGCACCTGATTCCGATGATTCCCACTCATCAGACCGGCGCTCACAGGGTAAATCTTTATACAACAAAAAGACTTCCCGGCATCTGGTCATCGCTCGTAACCAGATGCATCGCAGGCATAATTTACTTAATGAAGGCGTAGCCTGAATTTAGTAAATTAGCCGTTCGATGAGCCAAAGGCGAATCGAACTTCTTTATGAAAGGCAGGTCTTCTGACTCGTGTATCTTCACAGCAGCTCTTCTTCCCGGTTTCCCAGTGATTTATTGAGCCCTGCTCCACACTTACAGCGGCGGGACCGTAAGGGATTTGCACCCTTTTCCCTATTATCCTGCGGAGAATTTTCACAGGCACCTTTCATATGATATGTAGTATTGTAGCTGTTTCATACGTTTCTGTCAATTTCTTTGTGTTTGTAAGAGTATTTCCAGCTCTCTGGCATCTCTGGGAGAGCCCCCGCCTTCTTCTAAAATGCGGTGCCTCACCAGGCTGTTATAAACCTCCAAAAGGATGGGCCTTTTTAAATTGGCCTGATTTAATACCTCATCATCCTCGAACACTTCCCTCACCGGACCGTCGGCTATGATGCACCCCCCGGAAAAAATCACCGCCCGGTCTGCAAAACGGTAGGCAAAATCCACATCATGGGTTGAAATCAAAAGAGTTTTCCCCATTTCATTCATCTTGTCCAGAACACCTTCTAACATTTCCACATTGACTGGATCCAGAGAGGCCGTAGGCTCGTCAAATATGACCACCTCGGATTCCATGGCAATGATATCCGCTATGCTGACACGCTTTTTCTCTCCCCCGCTTAAATAGTGGGGCGGCCGGTCTCTCATCGATCCCAAATTCATGTATTCCAGGGCATCCTCCACCCGTTTCTTCACTTCCTCTTTTGGAAGCTTTAAATTCATAGGGCCAAAAGACACCTCTGCAAACACTGTGGAAGCGATAATCTGATTGTCCGCATCCTGAAAGACGATACCTACATTTTTTCTCAGCTCATTTAAATCCTTTTTTCCTATCTCTTTCCCACGGTAAAGAATCCTTCCGGAATCTGGACGGTATACCCCATTTAAATTGAGAAAGCAGGTGGATTTTCCTGCACCGTTAGAACCGAGAATCACGATTTTCTCTCCCTTTTTTACGGTGATATTAATATCCTTTAATACCTGCTTGCCCTGTCCATAGGAATAGCACAGGTTTTCTGACTGCAAAAGTATTTGCTCCATCTTCCCTCACCTCCTTCTTCTGCTATTTCTGTCCCATAAGCCGGTTAAGCCAGCAGACGCACCCATAACAGGACCATAAAATAACCGGCTGCCGCCCAAAGCTGCCACCCTTTTACCCTTTTTTCCTCTTCCAGAAACAAAAGCTCTCCGTCATAGCAGCGAGCAGCCAGTGCATCATAATAGATATTGGCCTTTTTTAAGGAAACCACGAACAGATTTCCAGCCGTGCTTCCAAAGGAGCGGCAGGAAGTCTTAAAATCGCAGTAGCCCAGCCTTGACTCGGCTGCCTGCTTCATGAAGCATTGAGTATCCATCATTACGAAGATAAACCGGTAAATCATGTTCATCAGTTCCAGAATTATTTTGGGAGCATGAAGCCTTCGGAACACACAGATGATCTCGCTTGCCGGAGTGGAAAGCACCAGCATGTACATGGCACTTAAAGCAGCAAGTGCTTTTAAGATCAAACCTAAAGCCAGCTCTGGCCCGCCTTCTGTCAGATACAGGGAAACTCCCTGAACGGAAACAAGCACCCGTCCATGGGGTACCGATGATATGTCGATGACAATGGCTGCTGTCCCCAAAAGGAGAAATGCAAGTGGGATCTTAAGAAGGGCCAGATAATTTCTCCAGTGAACCCCGCCTATTAGTATGGTGATACCGGACATAATGAAAAGCATCAGTACTGACACCTTCCTGTCATTGGCTCCAATACAAAAGAGCAGGGAAGCTACCGCTGTCACAGCTTTTAACTGAGGATTCCAGCCTCTCATGCGGGAGGCATAGGCATAATAATCTATGGTATCAATCGTTCTTACCTCCTTTCCATGTCCCTGCCCATGTTTTTGGGCATAAAGGGATACCCGAAGGGTGTTTCTTTTCTGATTATACGTCATAAGAAAAAAATGTGCAATAATTCCCAAAAAAACTGGTAGGTGCCGGTTATATCTGCGTCAGACAAAAAAAAACAGACGCTGAAGTTCCGGCCTGATACTCTTATGCCAGAACTGCTGCGTCTGCCTAAATATTTATTATTCGTTTTCTTCAACTTGTTCTTCTGACAAGGTAAATACCTGTCTCTTACGAGCCATTTCATCACTTGCCAGATACTCGTCATAGGTGGTGATCTTATCGATCAGCTGTCCGTTTACGATCTCCATAATACGGTTAGCCGTTGTCTCAACGATCTGGTGGTCACGGGAGGAAAAAATCAGAACTCCCTGGAATTTTACCAGACCATTATTGAGTGCCGTGATAGACTCCATATCCAAATGGTCCGTAGGCTCGTCAAGCATCAGCACGTTAGCACCGGAAATCATCAGCTTGGAAAGCATGCAGCGCACCTTTTCTCCACCGGACAATACCCGTACCTTTTTTACGCCATCCTCTCCGGCAAACAGCATACGGCCAAGGAATCCGCGCACATAAGTGGCTTCCTTTTCCGGAGAATACTGGGTCAGCCAGTCAACGATGGTATCATCGTTAGCAAACTCCGCTGTGTTGTCCTTCGGGAAATAGCACTGGCTGGTGGTAAGGCCCCATTTGTACTCTCCCTCATCAGGCTCCATTTCCCCAGCAAGAATCTTGAAGAGAATGGTCTTTGCCATCTCATTGGGTCCCACCAGAGCCACCTTATCCTCACGGGTTAAGGTAAAGGAGATATTGTCTAAAACCTTTACTCCGTCAATGGTCTTTGATAAATTATTAACAGTTATAACCTCATTGCCGATTTCACGGGCCGGACGGAAATCAATGTATGGATATTTACGGCTGGAAGGTTTGATGTCATCCAGTTCGATTTTCTCCAACGCACGCTTTCTGGAAGTCGCCTGCTTGGATTTGGAAGCATTGGCGGAGAAACGCTGGATAAATTCCTGCAGCTCCTTGATCTTTTCTTCCTTTTTCCGGTTGGCTTCCTTCATCTGCTTTACCATCAGCTGGCTGGACTCATACCAGAAGTCGTAGTTACCAGCATAAAGCTGGATTTTACTGTAATCAATATCTGCGATATGGGTGCAGACTTTATTTAAGAAGTAACGGTCATGGGAAACCACGATTACCGTATTTTCAAAGTTAATAAGGAATTCCTCAAGCCATGCAATGGCATCCAGATCCAAATGGTTGGTAGGCTCATCAAGAAGCAGGATGTCCGGGTTTCCGAACAGAGCCTGGGCAAGAAGCACCTTAACCTTTTCAGCACCGTTTAATTCACTCATATATTTGTAGTGAAGATCTGTATCGATTCCCAGGCCGTTTAAGAGGTTTGCCGCATCGGATTCTGCCTCCCAGCCGTTCATGGTAGCGAATTCACCTTCTAAGTCCGCTGCCTTGATACCGTCTTCATCGGTGAAATCTTCTTTCATGTAGATGGCATCTTTTTCTTTCATGATCTCATAAAGCCTGGCATTTCCCATAATAACAGTGTCAAGCACCTGGAAGCCGTCATATTTAAAGTGGTCCTGTTTTAAGAAGGAAAGTCTCTGTCCCGGCGTTATGACGATATCGCCGTTTGTCGGCTCCAATTCACCGGAAAGTATTTTAAGGAAAGTGGATTTTCCCGCGCCATTGGCGCCAATCATCCCGTAGCAGTTGCCTTCAGTAAACTTTATGTTCACCTCTTCAAACAATGCTTTTTTCCCGAGTCTTAATGTTACGTTATGTGCACTGATCATCTTAAATTCCCTTTCTGCAATCTGGTTATCGTTCTCTAGCCAAAATCATCAAAATAGGGGTCCATTGGCCCCTTCTTCTGTCATCTCTATTATTGTACATGAAAATCCCGAATTTGCAAGCTTTTTATCTTGGAAAAAGAAGTTCATCACGCCTTCGGCTTATGAAATGCTTGTCTCCATGGATTAAATTATGCCTGCATATTCGGGATTTTAATCATTTTACTTTGCGGCTTCCACCCTTAAGGGGAAGTTGGATTTGCTTCCTGCGTCATAGTCAACGGTCACATAGGTCACCTTTACCATGGCCCCGCTTCCATTGCTGCCATCGGTGGCGGTTCCAAGCACATCAGTGTCCAGACCCTCGCAGTTGTCCTTGATAAATCCAATCTCTTCGCCGGATTCCGTCTTAATGGTAAAGGTACTCATGGCCTGGTCCATAACGCTTCCGGTCACTTCCTGCACCTTCATGTTCTCCTGCCCGTCCAATACCAGGACAGGTTTGGCATTAGAAGCATCCGAGCCGGAAATTTCTCCTTTATAGATAACGGAAACTGACACCTCCGGCTCAAGCGCATAGGAGGTCTCCACAACCGTACCGCTTAAGTCAAAGGACATTTCCTTGCCGCCGTTCTCCACGGTCATGCTTTCTAAGTTGTCCCCAACCTTTTTGACCGTGCCGGCTAGTATCTTAAATTCTGCCCCGTTGCCCGGCGCTTCCTGGCTTACATCTCCCGTACTCTCAGAGCTGGGGGCCGTACTTTCCGTTACCGTATTTGCCACACTTTCTGTATTCTTTGTAGATTTTCCACAGGCTGTAAATAAAACTGCCGCACAGACAGCTACTGCCATAATCCATGTTTTCTTCATAAGCATCCTCTTCTTTCTTTCCTAAATCACCTATGATTCCACATTTAGTATATCATCCGATTGTGAAAAATCTTTATCTTTTTCCTTAATTAATTTTACAAATTGCCTAAAATTGGTAATTTCAACCCTCTCCATACCTTCCAAGGAAGCTCTGGGTCCGCTCATTGCTGGAGGAAAATACCTCTTCCGGAGTTCCTTCCTCTACGATCACGCCGTCAGCCATAAAGATGATCCTGTCTGAGATATCCCTGGCAAAGGCCATCTCATGAGTCACTATGACCATGGTGATATGCATGTCTGCAAGGGATTTAATGACCTTTAATACCTCTCCCGTAAGCTCCGGATCCAGAGCGGAAGTCGGTTCATCAAAAAACAGGATCCTGGGATTGAGGGCAAGTGCCCTTGCTATGGCTACCCGCTGGCACTGCCCTCCGGAAAGCTGGCAGGGATATGCTTCTGCCTTATCCTCCAGTCCCATCTTTTTAAGAAGCTTCATGGCCTCGGAAAAAACCTCTTCCTTATCCCGTTTCTGCACATGAACCGGCGCATCGGTAATGTTTTTTAAAACCGTCATATGGGGAAATAAATGAAAGTTCTGGAATACCAGGCCGTAATTCTTCTGGATTTCCTTTCGTCTTTCCCCTTTGGCATAGATGGCCTTTCCGTCGGGTCCGTTCCATGCAGCCTTTTCTCCCAGATAATTAAGTTCTCCCCCATCCATCTCTTCCAGCATGGTAGCGCACCGAAGCAGGGTGGACTTTCCCGAACCGGAGGGACCGATGATGGAAACGATCTCGCCTTCCTTTACCGACAGGGAAATATCCCGAAGCACGCCCTGGCCATCAAACGCTTTTTTTACATGGTTCATTTCCAGTAAGTACATCTTTTCTTCCTCCTATTGATAATAGTTCAACCGCTTTTCTATGTATTCCATCCCAATTGCCACGATAAGGTTAAAGATATAATAAAACAGGCCTGCTGCCACAAAAGGAATAAGGCTTGTCTGGGATGAGGCCAGAGCCTTAGCAACTGCAAACATCTCTAAAACGCTGATGGAAAAAGCCAGGGAGGTGTCCTTGACCAGAGTAATGACCTCATTGGTCACAGACGGCAGGATCCGCTTCACCACCTGGGGAAATATGATACGGAAAAAGGTCTGGGCCTTTGTATAGCCTAATAGCTTTGCCGCTTCATACTGTCCCACCGGCATGGATTGGATCCCGCTCCGGTATATTTCCGCAAAATACGCTGCGTAGTTGATGACAAAGCCAATAAATGCAGCCCAGAGGCGGTACCCGTTCCCGACCTTTATACCGAATAAATAGTATGGTCCGAAATACACCACCATCAGCTGCAGCATCAATGGAGTTCCCCTCATGACTGAAATATAGAATTTAACAATGGCCTGAATGACAGGGTTTTTAGACATCCTTCCAAAGGATACCAAAAGTCCCAGGGGCAGAGAAAAGACCAGCGTCACTACAAATATCTGGATGCTGACCCACATTCCCCCTGCCAATTGTAAAAATATCTTCGTTAAAGCCATGATTTCTCCTCCATGTTCTAAAAAATAGGGTCCGGCCCATGGCAGGGGAACCGGAACCCGTTTTAATATCTTTATTTCTGCAAGCAATGAGCCAGGTGCAGGAATGCTTGCATTCTGCATCTGGCAAATGCTGTAAGGTCTAATACTTCTTGGTATTTAGCTGAGTATTTGATTATTTAACTGTGGTTACATCCTTGCCAAACCATTTTTCTGAGATCTTTTTAAGGGTCCCGTCAGCTGCCATGGCCTCTAACTGTTCCTGGACCTGATCTCTTAAGGTGTCATTGCCTTTCTTAAATCCAACGCCGTATTCTTCAGCAGCAAGGGCCTCATCCAGTATAATAAAATCCGCCTTCCTCTGCTCGATCTGGTATCCTGCCACAATCACATCCATTGCAATGGCATCCACGGCCCCCATCTCCAGGTCCATAAATGCGGTGTTGTAATCCGGTGTTGTCTGAAGGGTTCCAAAGGTTTCGGCCAGCTTTCCATCCGCCTGCAGTGCCTTTTCCGCAGAGGAATCCGCCTGAACCTCAACGATCTTTCCTGATAAGTCAGCTAAGGTCTTAATGCCGGAGTCCTTACCCACTACAAACACCTGGCTGTTTTCCATATAGGGCTTTGTCCAGGTATAGCCGTCTTCACGGCCTGTAATGGTAAAGCCATTCCAGATGCAGTCAATATTTCCTGCCTCCAGCTCCATATCCTTGGCATCCCAGGCAATGGGCTGGGGAACAAATTTCCTGCCAAGGCGGTTTGCAACCTCCTGTGCCAGTTCTAAGTCAAAGCCAGTATATTCTCCATTGTCTCCGACAAAACCCATCGGAGGGAAATCCTGGTCAAATCCAACGGTAAATGTATCAGCGCCTGATTCTGATTCTTTTCCAGTCTCTTTTGCTGTTGCTGCAGTGGTATCGGAAGACGCAGAAGCCGTAACTTCGCTCTTTTGCCCGGAACAGCCGCCAAGCAGGACTGCCGCTCCTAACACTGCTGCTATTATAATTCCTTTTTTCATAATTGCATCCTCCTCTTGCTTTTCATGTGTTACCATGGTAGCACACTAAAGTGTTTCTGTAAAGAAGAAATTTACAATTAAAAATCAGTTTCAAAAAAAGAACATAAATAAAACCAGGATGAGAATTGCAAACGCAGCTCCCCCCAGGAAGACAGGACTTATGGTACTTCCCCTTTCTCTGGAAGCCAGCTCCGGCTCCGCAAGCATTCCCCAGGGACTTAATTCCATGATTCCTAAGGGAATCCCGCCCAAATCCTCTCTTCCCATAAAGGACAGAAATTCCTTCCAGTCCCGTTCTACTATTTTCTTGCCCTCTTTCCAGTCCTCCCTTGGATCCCTTTTGTCCTTTGTAAAAAAGGATCCGTAATCATCCTTGCCTTCCGGACATTCCTTATCCTTTAAAAACTGCTGATAGGCATGTTTTATCCCCTTATTTGCGGTCTCCCGCAGATCTCTGGTGGTCTGATAGAGGTTCAACATATAATAATAGATTTTATAAGCAGACCTGGGCTGAAAGAGGACATTCCTGCCCCCCAGCCTTTTCATGGCGCCCTCAGACTGCCGAAACGCTTCCTGTATGTAGTAATCGATCATTCGGTCAACCGCCTCCCGCAGATCAGCAGCAAGTCCTTTGTTGATCCCGGAATAAGCCCCAAAGGTTTGGGATTTAATCGCCATCAGCGCAGCCAGAAACCCATAAAGCTCCTCGCTTCCTCCTGAAAGCCCGGAGCCCCTTAACAAATTTCCCTTATGATTTATATACCCGGCAAAAGCCTCCGCCGATTCAAGATCCGAAGGAGAATAGACCGTATTTTTCCCCATGGAGGTAATGGAGGCCTTGGCACCATATGTCTTACTCCCCGGAAAACCGCTCCCTTCCAGGACGGACAGCGGAACCTCCCTTCGCATCCGCCAGGTATACCGGGGATCATTCTTTATCCGTCCCTCCCCGGCGGGCTGATAGATCATTCCTTGCTCTGCTTCATTTCCGGATTCATTTACCGGGATTCTAATGCTGCCCGGATTTATTTTAACCGTATCTCCGGCACTTTCCTGCTCCTCAAAAACCCTATGCAATTCTCCGCTGCTTAGAGTATTTCCTGTAACACTGCGGTAAAGCGCAGCCTTTAAGGCTGCCATGGAGCTTGGGGACCCGAAACTCCCAAAGAGGATTTTCAGTTCCCCCATACGTGACTCAAGCACCTTCATAAGGATTTCCGATAATGCGGATTCCAGTGCGGAAAGCTGATCCTCCTGCACTCCTGCAGTCGTATTCTCAAGGATGGCCTGCAGCAGATCCTTATAAATCAATGCAAGATACTCCAGTTCCTCAGGGAAGGGCTTTAAGGCAGACGGACTCCACGACAGAATATCCTCCCATGCCAAATCAGCCTCTTCCTTTCCCCACATTTTATCAAGATCAGAAAGCTCATCAGCGCTCAGCTTATAATAGGCGCTTTCATCTGACAGAGCGGCAGTATCACGGGCAGATCTTGTTTCCCTCTTATCTTCCCCGCCCTCCTCACTCCTTTTCTCACGGTTTTCCTCTACGCTTCGGCTCAGTTCTTCCATAAACCGCTCACTGGCCTCGATCCTTCCCTTTATATCTGCTTCCTCTACAGCCCGCTGAATATCCACGGCTGCAGGTTCGCCTTTGGGAGCCGCAGCAGACGGCAGATCCTGTGCCTTTATCTCCATGTTATCACTCCCTTTTGGCTCCTTTCACATCCATCAGTCTTTTTCATCCTGATAAACGATCCGTCCGCCGCAGATGGTATATTTCACCTTTCCAAACAATCGTTCTCCTGTAAACGGGGAATTGGAAGACTTGGAGGCATATTCTCCTACTGTCCATTCCTCATTGGGGTCAAAAATCACCAGATCCGCAGCACATTCCTCCTTTATGCAGCCAAAATCCAGCCGGTACAGCATCGAAGGATTTAGACTCATCTTTTCCATCAGCTCCATCATGGTCAGATGTCCGGGCCGGACTAAGTTTGTCACACCAAGCCCCAGCGCAGTTTCAAGCCCGATGATCCCGCTTGGGGCCTCAGTCAGTTCCTTTGACTTTTCCTCGGCACTGTGGGGAGCGTGATCCGTGGCAATGATATCAATACTTCCGTCCTTTAGACCCTGAATTATGGCCTTACGATCCTCTTCCGTCCGAAGGGGAGGATTCATTTTTGCCAGGGTCCCATGCTTTAATACCGCTTCCTCTGTCAGGGTGAAATGATGGGGTGTCACTTCCGCATACACTTTAGCCCCCAGCTCTTTTGCAAGCTTTACCATCTTAACGGAGGCGGCGGAACTGATATGCTGGATATCTACCGCCGCGCCGGTGTGAAGGGCAATCATACAGTCCCGGGCAACCAGGCAGTCCTCCGCCAAAGCCGGGGAACCGAAAATTCCAAGCTGCTCGGATACTTTGCCATGGTTGATGCCATTGTTTACGATAAAAGCAGGATCTTCCTCGTGAAAGCTCAAGGGAACGTTAAGCTTTACCGCACGTTCCATAGCTTCTTTTACCAGCTTCTCATCAAGGAGGGGAATCCCGTCATCGGTAAATCCCACCGCCCCCTGGTTTTTTAATTCCTCCATATCCGTCAGCTCTCTGCCAAGAAGTCCCTTCGATACAGCTGCAGCCTGCAGCACGTGGATGCCTGTTTTCTTCCCTTCCCTCATCACATACTGAAGGGTTTCCACATTATCTACGGGAGGCCTTGTATTTGCCATACAAACAACTGCTGTAAACCCACCTTTTGCCGCCGCTCTGGCTCCGGTCTGTATATCCTCTTTATAAGTAAGACCGGGATCCCGGAAATGAACATGGACATCTACAAACCCAGGGGCAACGATAAAACCGGAAGCATCGATTACTACATCCTCCTTTGAAACGGGAAGGGCATCCATCTTAAGCTGTTCTCCCATACCGACAATCTTCCCATCTGCAATGCAGATATCCATAGTTCCTTCCACCTGATTCCCAGGGTCGACTACATGAGCATTTTTAATCCATATCATCTTCTATTCCTACCTTTCTTTCTTATCTATCGTCCACTTCCTCCTGTTTCTTTGCAGCAAATGTAAAAAATTTCTGGGGCAGCTCAAATACAAATACAATGCCAAGTACAATGGCAACCGCCACCTTACATGCAAGAAAACCGGTCCGAACTGCCAGCGCCAGTTCATCCGTCACAATATAATAAGCCGTCCAGTATATTCCCGCCCCGGGCACCAGGGGAAAAATACCGGATATTAAAAATATAGTGACAGGACATCGTTCCCTTACAGCAAAAGTCCTGGAAAGAAAAATCACCACAATGGTGGCCGCCAAAGCGGCCGACGGAGCCGTCAGTCCATTCATGAGCCCCCCATAGACCAGCCAGCCTGCTCCTCCGATCAGCCCACAGTATGGATAAAACCTGGCGGGAACCCCAAACAAAAGGGAAAAAGCAACCGTACCAACAACCGCAGCGGCGGCTTCCATAAACACACTCATAGAAGCACACCTCCCGTCAGCCGGTGGAACAGGCTGAAAACCATCCCAACACCCATAGCTATGCAGAAAAATACCAGCAGTGCATCAATCATCCGGACGGAACCCGAGATATAATCTCCGTCTGCAATATCCCGGATGGCATTGGTAAAGGCAACTCCAGGAATCAGGGGCATAATGGAACCAATAATCATAAAATTCAAATTCTCTCCAAAATGAAGCAGATAAAGAACTGTACACAAAAATGTAACCAGGGCTCCTCCCCCGATGTTTCCTACGATCTTTGAGAGATGGGGGCTGCTTAGAAAAATCACATATACATATAGAAGAATCCCGGAGCCAAAGGCCGATAAACCGTCCCTTAGGGTTCCTCCAAACAGATAACAAAAACAGGCGCTTCCAACACCGGAGGCAAGGATCTGCATGGTTCTTGGTTTTCCCGGCATGACCCGGATCTGGTCCAGCCGGTGCCTCACATCTCCGGGGCTTAATAAGCCTGTCTCAATTTCCCTGGATAGCTGGTTTACCGCCGCAACCCGGTCCAAATGGGTTCCGCTCACCGGAATATGCTGCACCTTTGCAAATATTTCCTCTCTCTCATTGCCTGAAGTCGTAAAAATTCCATTGCTTAGAACAAAAGAATTCCCGGACCGGATCCCATAGTGACAGCAGATCCGCTCCATAGTCTCCTCCACCCGGAAGATCTCCGCCCCATTTTCCAGCAGAATATGCCCTGCCTGCATGGCGGCCTCTAAAACCTCTCTCTGCTCCTTAAGGGTCAGTTCCCCTGGCTGTTCCTTCTCGTTTTCCATAAAAACCTGTCTCCTACCCGATTTCAAAGCATTCCCCGTCTTCATGGAGCTCCACGATCCGGTCCCGGTAAAGCGCGGAAATATCCATGTCCTTTAACCTGCCGATCACAGAAAAATCTCCCCAGAAGTGCATGGGAAATGCATGGCTTACCCGGGTCTTTCTCATGAATTCGTCAAAGCCGAGAGGAAAGGCCTTCTCCTGTCTGGGGTCAAGCGGGAGAAAAGCTGCATCTATGTGCATATCTGACAGCTTATCCACTTCCCCAGAATACTGCTTTGCCATCTGGTCATTCCAGCTGTCCGGTTCCCCTTCCCATCTCCAGTTGTTTAGATCTCCGGCATGGTAAATGACCTTTCCTTCCGCTTTCACAAGAAATGCAACGCCTTCATCGGTGGAACGGAGGGTCAGAACCTCTGCATCAGCCATTTCTTCTGCAGGGATAGGGCCTGTGAGATTTCCTTCTGAATTAGAAAAGCAGATCTTTTCCCCGGGCTTCATAAAGACCACCTCATCGAGAAGCTCTTTGGGCAGACGTCCCTTTGGGATATCATCGGAGAGAATGTACCTGGTCTTCTCATGCTCCTTTATAAGCTCCAGAATTTTTTCGGAATAATGATCCCCGTGCCGGTGGCTTGCAAAAACAAGCAGAGGTTTCTTATCATTGATTTTTGGCAGAGTACCCTCTGTATAATCGAACAGCAGAGTTACTGTCTCAAGCTCCACCAGAAATGCACTGTGATGGATATAGGTGATTTTCATTGGAAAAGGCCTCCTTTTAAAGGTTATTTGGAAAAATTATATCACAACTGCCATCACTCTGCATAGCAGGAGGACGCAAAAAGAGCGGGGACAATTGTCCCCGCTCCGGAAATTTAGCATTCCTGATCGAATCAGTCGTTCTGACGATTAGTTTGCTGCTTTTGTGGATTCAACTTCTGCTGCTGCATCCTCTGTTTCTACTTCATCTGCTGCTGCATCTTCGCTGCTTTCTTCATCAGAAGCTTCATCTAAGGTAACTTCTTCTGTTTCGGATTCTTCTACAACTTCTGTTGTTTCGTTCTCTGTTGTAACTGCTTCTGTTGTAGCCTCTACAGTAGCCTCAGTAGCTGCTGTTGTTTCAGCAGTCTTTGTGCTTCCACATGCAGAGATAGATGCCATTGTTAATACGGCTACGCCTGTAAGTACCAGTTTTTTTGCTGTTAATTTCATAATTATTCTCCTCCTTGCGATACATAGGTGTTATTGTTACATAAATCTGTCTTGGTTCCATGTTGTCCTATGTACTTGAAACCGAGTCTCAGTTTAGCACCTTGAGGAAATAAAGTCAATGATTCCAACTCGCTATTTTTCCCAGCCAAAAACAGGCAAAATCTAAAAATTAATTACAACTGGAGCCGGATGGCCTCATAATAAATTATGAAATTTTGCTCTTGAATTTATTTTATTTTACTAGTTTTAATTTTGTCTACTCTGAAAATGTGACAATAATAATTCATTTTATAATATTTTTTTGTTAATTTTAACCACTATTTTTCCGGCAAAACTGGAAAAATCAAATAGTCAGATCAAAACTTTCCCCTATCATTCGACAGATATCTACCTTCGGTACGGTCCCGTCAAGAAGGACCGTGTTCCAATATTTTTTATTCAAATGATACCCGGGAAGTACACCGGAGAATGCCTTTCTCCAAAACTCCACCCACTCCGGATCACATTTTAGATTAATACAGACTATCCCATCCCGCTCATAGATCCAGGCAAACACCTTTTTGTTTTTTCTGTGCCGGATAACGGCCCACTGGTGGTCACGAAAGGGATAATCTTCATAAACATCAGGATAGGTTAAGCAATAAGCAATCAATTCTGCTCTGGTTTTCATCGTTATCTCTCCCTTCCTTCCCCATGCCATTGCAGACCGGACCAATACCTGCTATACTTTTAAAATAAGAAAACGGATAAAATACAGACAAAACAGGAGGAACATTCTATGTTAAAAGAACTGGTTTTAAAATGCCGGACCTTCCGACGGTTTTATGAGGATGAGGCGGTTTCCACAAAAGATTTAAGGGAGCTGGTGGATCTAGCCAGGCTCACCGCTTCAACAGCCAATTCCCAGGCGCTTAAGTTCCGGCTGTGCAGCACCCCGGAAGAAAACTCCAAGGTGTTCGATACCCTGAGCTGGGCCGGCGCTCTGCCGGACTGGGACGGACCGGAAAAGGGGGAACGTCCATCTGCCTACATCATCATTCTATGCGATCTGTCCCTTGGTAAAAATAAACTGTATGATGATGGAATTGCTGCCCAGACCATCATGCTTGGGGCTGTGGAAAAAGGATATGGCGGATGCATATTGGGAAATGTAAGGAGACGTGAACTGGCAGAAGCTCTTTCCATTGATCCATCACGGTACTCCATAGATTTAGTCCTTGCTCTTGGAAAGCCCAAGGAAGAAGTGGTCCTTGTCCCAGTGAAAGAGGACGGGGATATTCGCTATTACCGGGATGAGAATCAGGTGCACTACGTTCCAAAAAGAACCCTTGATGATATCATCATACGGTGACATAGGGCATGCAGGTGCATGTTACTTTAAAACCTCTGTCCGCATTTGGGGCAATATTCAAAATCCTCTGTGGTTTCATAACCGCAGTAGGAACATTGCTTCCGGTTCCAGTCTGAATTCCTATGGCCGGACTGCACCAGGGTCAAATCCTGCTCACTAATGTCTACAGACTCTTTATGATACAGTCTTTTTCCTTTTTCAGAGTTTAGTTCGTAAAGGGTATTACAGCAGGACATTTGAACGTAATAACGTCTGTCCCATTTTATGATGGGGATGAAAAAAATACTGAAATAACTGTAAGTCATAAATACCTGGTATCTGCCGTAGCCTCCGCACAGGCCGCAGATCACTGTTTTTGTATAATCGAGTATTTTCTTTCCCTGGCTCATGCCGCATATAAAAAACATAAGTTCCTCCTGAAAATGAATGCTGGTTTGACTATGGATTATCATGATATGTGATATTTATATGAATTCTATCATAATTCCATATCGCTTACAACTCATATGAGGACATATTCAGGACAAGCAAACAAGATTTTCACATAAGCTGTTTCACAAAAAAGAACGCATAAGATAAAGGTGCTGCAAAATGATTCGTAAATAGCCATTTTGCAGCACCTTTTCTATGTTTTATAATAACGAGAGAGGGCATTACCGCATGGTAAGTGATCTGCTCATGCTGCAATGCCCTTTAAATTATCGGTTATCTTCTGTTCCAGCCTCGGAACGGCCATAAAAAGTAATCAGGTACAACCCGCAAATTCCTACTAGAGCATACACGATTCTTGTAATCCATGTCATGCTGCCGAAAATAAATGAAACCAGGTTGAAGTTAAAGAAACCTACCAGCCCCCAGTTGACCGCGCCAATTATGGCTATAGTCAGAGCAGTGTAATTCAATGCTTTATTTCCCATGGCACTACCTCCTTTTCTTTCTTTATTATGGAGTAGTTTTTTTGTTTTTATACATTATTTTCCTAAACTATCAATCCTGGCTTTTATATCACTCTCCCTGTCCTTGAATAAAAGCCGTTCATTATATTGATAATATCGTTCACAATCGTATTCTTTTAAAAATTTAACGCTATGATACCCGGTATTTAATTCCGTTATAAATACCACCATTTCCTGTCCGTCGCCGAAGGCGGCTTCCATAAAATCAAAGGCATGCTCCAGGGATTGTCCACCCTCTTCCAAAAGCGCCTCATATCTGGCGTTTTCTTCCTCAAACAACTCCCGTATCCGGTCCCAGGGAGCCTCATTCCCGGTTCCTTCCATTCGGAGGATTTCCTCATATTGAAGAAGAAGGGCCTCCACATCCCGGCGTAAATAATCTTCTCTCCTGCTTAAAAGGCCGGCTTTTCTTCTCCTGTCCCAATCACCATTCCACTGATCCCTTAGTTCGGCAAGACGGGCCACCATGGAGGTATCCTGACCTTTTTCGGATTCCGGACTTATTTTTTTAAGTTCTTCCATCAAAAGGCCGGTTCTATCCCCCTGATCAGACACAGAGCGGAAGCTCTGACCCAATCTGGACAGCAGCAGGCCGATGACACTCAGCTTCTCATCAAAAGATGCCCGTTTCAGCCTGTCACACAGGCTCTCCCTGATGATTCCTGACAAGATCTCATCGATCTGGTAATCATCCCGGTACTTATAATAAAGATCCAGATAGTTGGTAAAATCCTTTGAGATTTTAGGAAACTGGATATACTCTCCCACCACATCCCGGTCCACTTTTTTGCCCAGGCGCTCATAAATTTCAATAAATTTTGATAAGTCATCCCAGCCTCTGGGGGTAGCAAAGAATTTTCCATCAACCGTAGTTTCGATCCGGCAGAAGTATTCGGTCCTGGCATTCAGATAGGAAATAACCGCTGGATGCAGGGCCTGCTCATAAGCATAAGCCTTCCATACCTCAAAGTCCGGTTCTACATGAATGAGCTTGATACGGTCTAAGGTCACCACATCAAAGTCTCTGACCGATTTGTTATATTCCGGCGGGTTTCCAGCCGTCACGATAACCCATCCTTCGGGAATCTTGTGGTTTCCGAACGTCTTATACTGGAGAAACTGGAGCATGGTCGGCGCAAGGGTTTCGGATACACAGTTGATCTCGTCAATAAAAAGGATCCCCTCCTTAAGGCCGGAGCTCTCGATCTTATTGTAAATTGAAGCCACGATCTCGCTCATGGTGTATTCTGTTACACGGTAAGTACTCCCGCCGAATTCCTTTTCATTGATAAAGGGAAGACCCACCGCACTCTGGCGGGTATGATGGGTGATGGTATAAGCCACCAGGCCGATCCCGCATTCTCTTGCTACCTGCTCCATGATCTGGGTTTTTCCCACTCCCGGAGGTCCCATGAGAAACACCGGCCTTTGGTGAACCGCCGGTATCTCATAAGCACCGTATTCATCCTTTAGCAGATAGGCTTCTATGGTATTCTTAATTTCTTCTTTCGCTCGTTTAATATTCATAATAAAATCTCCTGTCAAGTAACTTCCAGATCCTCTTCTGTCAGGATCACTTTCATGGCCCAGCCTGGTACGGAAATGTCCTCATACTGGTCCTCCATAAAGACAAATGCCGTATCATAGGGCGGCATTTTCACCGGATATATCCCTTTTCCATCGGTAAAATACAAAAGGCCACGGAGCTTCTTAAAAGCCCCTTTGTTTAAAAGACCGTTCACATACTCGAAAGCCGGTCGGAAATCCGTTCCGCCAAAACCGGATAATGTGAAATGCTCCATATAATCTTTCATCTCCTCCCTGCTTGTGATGGTCACATCAGAGCGGATTTCCTCATCACACTGGATGATATGGATATTGATCTTCCGGAAATAGCTTTCCGATTCCCCGAGGACGCCATAGGTTTCCTGAAGGAAATGCCGTACCAGATCCCCGGATACGGACATGGATGTATCGATCACGATCACAAAATCCTCGATTTTATAAACCTCCTTTGTTTCCAGAGGCTCAATAAGAGGCATATTCCGGTAAAGAGACATGCCGTAAGTATAAAACACAGGGTCAAAGGAATCCGGATCGATCTCTGCCTCCTCCCTTAACACCGCAAACTTTCTTAAAAACTGCCTGTAATTATATTTTTCCCGGTTTTCAATTTTCACCTGTTCCAATAGGTTTCTTGATGAATCCTCATTCTTTTCTCCAAAAGACTCCATTTCCGTCTGCATGGTTTCCCGGATGTTCTGCCATTTATTCTGCCGCTCCATCTGAACTCCCGGAGGGGCCTCCTCTTCCCACCGGTCATGGTTATCCACGTAGAATTCTGCTGCCATCCGTCCATATTGTTCCGGGGTCAGACTCATATCCTGAAGCTCTTTATAAATTCCCTCAGCGGTAAATACCTTACGTTTTTCTGCCATTCTGCCGTAGACCTCCCTGCGGTAAGGAGTCTGGTGCCGGTAAACGGGCTTCACATAAAATCCATCCAAAATGGATTCTATGGTGATATCGCAGGCAAGATCCCAGTATTCCTTTTCCCGTTCCCCTTTCCCACTCAAATGGCAGAACAGGCAGTGGAAAAGCATATGCAGATAGGCCCGGTTTACCAGGGTTCTGCTTCTCTTATATATGGAAAACAAATGCTCCGGCTGATAATAGATCACAAACCCATCCGTTCCTAAGCCCTGGCCTGTCCAGTCAGCCGCAAATCCAAGGCTGTTTAGGGCTACATCCAGATACTGGAAGCTTAAATAAAGTTCATTGCGGGCATTGGTCAGGATCTCATGGCCCAGTTCCACCTCTGCCAGTTCATCAAGCTGCCTTTGTTTCACCGGATCGATCATGGTTCCACCCTCTTTCTGTTTTATTTCCTTCATTAAGTCAAGCGGATATTCGCAATCCGCTTCGCTACTTGCTCATAACCGAATATAGCTATCGCTACTTAGCAGGTGGAGCTTGAACTCCACCTGACACAAGCAAGTCCCCACCCACCACTTAATGTTTTTCGCATTTGAAGTGGGGGACTTACTTGATTCGGTTAAATTATATCAAGGAAAACTTTCGTTTTCCTGCTTTAAAGCGCTGGCGGCGAAGGTTCATAAGGACGCTTAGGATCTCAGGCTTGTCTGCACTTCCCGCCATGTCAACCATTCCGTCAAAATCCTCCTGTTTATGGCCGTACTGCCCGGCAAGCCAAAGGAAAAGGGCCGGGTCCTTTTCCTCAAGCGCCAGTCTCGCCGCTCCCTTAAAATGTTCCATCAGGTAAGTCTCATATACCTCCCTATCCTTTGCAAGAAGCTCCAAAGGAGTATAAAGCCTTCCAAGAACCAGGGCTGCAGTCACCCGCTCCGGCTCCTGCACCAGGATATGAGGGAACAGTGCGTCGTATTTATGAAACTGAAACTCCGTCTGATCAAAGCAGTAACGGTACATATGGCCGCAGCCATGCATTTCCCGTAGGATGATTCTGGCTGGCGTATGCTCCACAGACTCCTCAAACATTTCGGGAAAAACCAGCCTCGCATTCCCCTTGCCGCTATAATAGTTTACATAAAGTTCCTGCCGCAGTTCCGCAAGCAGTTCCTTCATGCAGGAACGTTCTCCTTCGATCATATGAATATCTAAAAACCGGACCCCTGTGCAGCCGGTAAAAAGTCCGGATCCTACATCAAAGATGGAGCTCGAGCACTCCACACGGCTTAACTCATAACAGTTATAGAATGCATAATTTCCTATTTTCCTAATCGTGTCCGGCAGATATATCTCAATCAGCCCTTCACAGCTTATCTCCGGCGGAATATCTTTTTCTTCTATTACAATTGGGTTGCCCTCTTCATCGCACAGGCGTATCTCTTTTCCTGCCAATGAAAGCATTTCTCTTTTCCCCCAACCATCGGAGAATGCATAGGAAGCCAGCTCTGTCACCGGACGGCCCCCAATCTTCTCCGGGATCCGTACGGAACCGTCATATCCCCGACAACCCAGAATCCGTGCATGGTCATCTTTTATCTGATATAAAAACATCCTGAAATCCTCTCCACTAACCGTTTAACACATCAATATAACAGAAAAAAGGGAGAAATGCAACGGCGTTTTTCTGGAAACAGGTAAAATCACTCTCCAAACTTTTTAATAATAAACATCTGTTCCAGCAATAACCAGTTTGCCCGGAAAAACTGCATGAGCTGCCAATACCCGGCACCGGTTAAGCCGAATTCTTTGATTAAGTCAAACTTGGCCTTATAACTTCTCACATCCTCAAACCAAACCTCATGCTGAATTCCATATTGCCAATAACGGAAATATGGGGACATGGCAACCTCGTCAAACTGGATCTCCACACCGTGGTCAATGGCAATCTGGATCGCCTCCAAGTTATTTATGGTCCTTGCCCTTGTCACCCCTCTCTCATAGGGCAGGGGCCAGTCGTATCCGTAATTGGGGATTCCCAGGCTGATCTTCTCCGTAGGGATGGCTGTCACGGCATACTCCACTACTTTTCTGACCATGTTGATGGGGGCAACTGCCATGGGAGGGCCGAAAGTATATGGACCGTTAGCTCATATGTAATTGCATCAACTGCCTAAGCCAGTTATTGCGTAAACTATTGAGCTACATTATTATCTGCACTATGATGTTATGAACATGTAAGATTAGCATATAATAGATTAATAAAATCAATTGAGGGAATCCATGAACCTACACGTAGTACAACCCGGTGAAACCATAAATTCAATAGCAGAATATTACAATATCCCTGTTGACAGATTAATATTGGAAAACGGAATAGCAAACCCTGAAAATTTAGCAACAGGCCAAACAATTGTGATTGTTCAACCTGAAGTGCTTTATACTGTCCAGGCCGGTGATTCTTTGGAGAGCATTGCAAAGCAGCATGGTACTACACCAATGGAATTATTAAGAAATAATCCCTATCTTTCCAACATGGAATTTTTGTATGCCGGTGAAACTATAGTTATAAGCTATCAGACGAATAGAAAAAGAACAATTTCCACTATTGGTTATACTTTTTCATATATAGACAGATCTGTTTTAATAAAAACACTTCCTTTCTTAACTTATCTTACGATATTCAATTACAGGACTACAAGTGAAGGCGAAATTATCTCAAATGCCGACGATACTGAAATTATACAGCTAGCTAAAGCATTTGATGTTGCACCCATGATGTTTATTTCCACTATGACGGAAGAGGGAATCGTCAGCCGTGAAGTGACCTATAATATTATAAATAACCCTACTGTTCAGGATCGCTTTATTGAAAACGCTCTTTACATATTAAGAACGAAAGGTTTTTATGGTATAAATATATATGCCGAAAACGTAACCAATGGAAACATAGACAGCATTGCAGCATATTTGAAAAAAGCCTCTGCAATATTTCATTCAGAAGGTTATAAGGTACTGGTTACCATTACACCGGCAACGAATGTAGATATCCCAGGCGTCAATTTTGAAAGATTAGACTATTCAAAATTATCTGAATATGCAGATGGAATTATATTTTCTTCTTATGACTGGGCAAGGTCTTACAGCTATCCAAGCGCAATATTTCCGGTTAATATCTTAAGAGAATTGTTAGATTATGTGGTTAGCATCATTCCCTCCGAGAAAATTTTTCTAGGAGTCACCGCTCTGGGTTATGACTGGACACTTCCATATGTTCCCGGTGCTACAGAAGCTGTTGTAATATCTAATAATAGTGCGGTACAAATTGCAGCAGAAAACAATATACCAATACAATTTAATGAAGTCGCACAGTCATCATACTTCTACTATATTGATAGCGATGGGATTCTGCATGTAGTATGGTTTAAAGATGCAAGAAGCTTTAATGCAAGGGCTGGACTTATAGAGGAATATAATCTTCAAGGTATATCGATTTGGACTATTATGAGATTCGATACCCGAATGTGGCTTATTATTAATACTCAATATTACATTCAGAAGTTATAAATGTCCATGAAGGCAGTTTGTAAAGAACTTTCTAAAAGCGGGCCGGGAATTGAACTGACCCCAATAAGCTAGATTTTTAGGTCTAACTCATTGGAGTCACATCAAATACCGGATACCCGCTTTCATAATTTAGTTATTCGGATATTCTCATTTCACTTTGCTACTATCTCACAGCGTACTCCGCTTCACCGGGCAGAACCTCATAGCTGCTATTGCAGCTTGTCAGAAGGGGTTCCCCCCCCTTCTGGCGCAGGTAAATCCCCACTCGCCACTTATGCCTTTCCTGCATTGAATTAGGGGACTTACTAGATGAGGTTAAAAATTAGTAAGCAGCCTGAATAAATTGACCACATTCACCTGGCCGTATCCCCATATGTTATTGGGATAGGTGAATGAGCTGGACCGCGTGGCCCCTCTTACCATCAACCGGTCAACAGAAATTCCGTTCATTGTGCTGTAATTCCCCCTCACAATGGTCCACTCAAAGACCATGGCAATAATTCCGGCTGTATGGGCGGCGGCAGCTCCTGTTCCGGTCACAGAACCATATCCGCCTCCGGGGACCGCACAAGTAAGCTGGTAACCGGGAGCCGCAATATCCGGCTTGATAAAGCCCGTTCTTGTATAACCCCTGCTTGATTCACCAAGAATTGAGTTATTCATTTGATTATAGGCAGTCACAGTCAGCTGGCGATTGCCGTTTCCAGGTGAAGTGATCGTAGTATCCGGTGAGTAATTAAGGAAATAGGTCTGGTCAGATATGAGACCGTGGGAAGGAAGCCATGAATGAAAAGACAAGGGCTCATTTTCAACGCTTCTGATCCGTATACGCCAGATTCCGGGAACCGTGTTCTGAAAACGCACCAGGATCATCTGGTCTCCGGTTTCCTCTTCAAAAACATAATTATTGACATAAAGGGTAGTTGGGGAGAATACAAAGTTGAATATTCTGCAACCGCCGATCGTAGGATAAATCTGTTGTGTTGATTCCCTGTTTGGTGAGGATATGTCAATGGAAACCCTTCCTAGAGAATGTGACCAGATTTCCATAGCAAATGTTTTATCATCTTCCCCTATTCTTAACTCGAAGTCATTATAAAAGGGTTCCAGCGGGGTGAAGTTATAATAATGCCTGCGACCGTTTCCCTCGTTACCGGCAGAAACGGATATGCCGACGCCGGTCTGCAATACCAGGTCATTTAAGTAACCGCTTAGGGCGCCATTCCCATCATGACCTCCCTGGTTACTCCCAACGGCGAAGCAGGTGACTACAGGGCGGTTAAACCTTTCCTGAATGGTAAGGGAATAACGAAAACCAAGCATAAGATCAGATTCTTGAAAACATAAATCACCTTCGGGTACAAAATAAAAGCTCTTTAGATTTTGTTTTGCTTCCTTGAGTTTTACGATCACCAGATCAGATTGTGGGACTACACCGCTAAAGGCTTCCAGTGCATTGGGAGTACCGGCAATAACGCTTGCAATGGCCGTTCCGTGTCCGTTGGTGTCTGTTGATGGTACAATGGACAGGGGGTCTTCAGAGTTTAACGCGGTATTGATTGTCTCCCGGCTGTATTCCGTACCAAAGGTAAAGGTCTCGGGAGGAGTGCCCTCTTGCTGAGTCTGATCCCATATGGTAAGGATACGGGTTGAACCATCGCTGTTGCGGAAAGCGGGATGCTGGTAATCAATACCGGTATCAATGACAACTACAATTACGCCCTGACCGAACAGAGCTAAGGCCGGAATCCGCTGTATCTCTCCAATACCACTTCGTTCAAGACTGACTGTAGAATTGAGGGTATATAGTGACGGAAAAGTGTGTGCGGGGAAATCTGACAAATCACAAATGTCTATATCTTCCGTCGGAATATGCAGTAAGGAATGCCGGTTGTTTAAATAAGTAATATAATCATCACTGGGAAATAAAACCACTGGGTTAGTCATAATTAGATCAAAATAATTGTTATCCAAAATTTTTTTCATAGTTAAATCTCCTCGTTATCACTGAAAGTAGTATCATACAATAGACAAAATGAGGTCGGCTGCCTAAAATTTGGATGTCCCAGCAACGAACTAAGTGATATACTTGTTAATTAATATGTCAGAAGAAGAAATAATATGAGGACCAGACCCCTTGTCCACCCGTTCCGGCCTCAGCCGGTTCCCTCCTTATGTAAATAAGCTGCCCTTAATACCGGCAAGACCAATTTTGCAATTTCCTTAGAAATAGCTTTAGCCTCTTCAGGCGCTGTATCTTTGCAGTAATCGTCATGAAAAATAAAAGTCGTGTTTCCTCTTTTTACTTCCTTCACTTTTGACATATCACCACCCCTTCTAACTGATTCTATGTAGCATAGTTTGTACACCTTTACTTGTTTTTGGACTAAAACCTTTACATGTACAGCGCCTGTTGTATTCCTGCTCAAATGTCTGGAATCTGACAAGGGCGTATTTTTTATGCCATGAATTAGAATTAAGAACTCAGCATATCCATAAAATAAAACAGATCTAGAAGGGAGCGCCTATGTCATATCTCATGTATTTACGAAAAAGCAGGGCTGACAAAGAAGCGGAAGCCCGGGGCGAAGGTGAGACACTCGCCCGCCATGAACAATTGCTGACCGAACTTGCCGTAAAAATGGGACTTGAAGTCGGCGCCATATATAAAGAGCTGGTTTCTGGAGAGACCATTTCTGCCCGCCCCAAAATGCAGCAAGTGTTATTAGAGGTCATGCAAGGCATATGGGAGGGCGTTCTTGTCATGGAGGTTGAGCGTCTTGCCAGGGGGGATACCAAAGACCAGGGGACCGTGGCGGAAGCTTTTAAATTCAGCAACACTAAGATCGTCACGCCTTTAAAAACTTATGATCCTTCAGACGAATTTGACGAAGAGTATTTTGAGTTCAACCTCTTCATGAGCCGTAGAGAATACAAGACTATCAACCGGAGAATTCAAAGAGGCCGTATTGCTGCCTTTCGGGATGGCTGGTACATAGCCGGAACAGCTCCTTATGGGTATGAGAAGGTGAAACATAAAGGAGACAAGGGATATACCCTGAAAATCGTTCCGGAAGAGGCAAAAATCGTTGAATACATCTATGAACTTTATATCGCCGGCGAGATGAAGGAAGATGGCTGTTATGCTCCTTTTGGTTCCTACCAGATCAGGGACCGGCTGAACGAGCTGCAAATACCTTCTCGAAGTGAAAGACCTTGGTCAGCTTCTTCCATAATAGAGATATTAAATAACCCCACCTACTGCGGATATCAGCGGTGGCAGTGGCGCAAAGTTCAAAAGCAAATGATAGATGGAAAAATCATTGAAACCAGACCAAAGGATGCTGACTGCGAAAAAGTCCGTGGACGTTTCACAGCAATTATACCGGAAGAAAAGTATGACCTGGTGCAGAAAATCAAGTCTGGTAAACCTCTCCCGGTCAACACCAGTACTGCCTTGCAAAATCCCCTTTCCGGACTGGTATATTGTTTCAAATGCGGCACCTTAATGACCAGGCAGCCCAGCAATACCAGACTTCGTTACGCCATCCTGCGCTGCCCAAACAGTAAGTGCAGCAATATCTCATCTCCTCTTTCCCTGATTGAAGAGCAGATCATTGAAGGCTTAAAGGAATGGATTCCGGAATACGAATTAGACTGGCCGGAGGAAACAGAAAAGGAAAATGAAACCACACTGGCCGTCTTAGAAAACTCCCTCCATAACATCGAAGAGAAATATACCCGGACAGTAAAGCAGTTAAATAAAGCCTTCGAACTTTTAGAGCAGGGAGTATATTCCCTTGATCTCTTTCAGGAGCGCCGCATAAATTTGGAAAATCAGAAAAAGGAGTTACAGGAAGAGTTAAAGCTTATTAAAGAAGAACGGGACCGGATTGCAGCAAGAGAACAGGCCCGGAAGAATTTCATTCCGGCCATAAAGCATCTGGTGGAAGTGTACTGGGAAGTGGATGACATTATGATCCGAAATAGCATGCTAAGAAATATTTTGGATCATGTAGATTACTTAAAGACAGAAAGAAATAGAAAAGGCGCCGGAAATACGGCAAATTTCACATTGCAGTTTTACCCAAGGATCCCGGAAAGTCACTGAAACACTGGATTTTCATAGGATCAATAATTACCTATCCCCTGTCGGCCCATATGTATATCCCCATTCATAAGTCATAAGAAACACCCGGTTAGCAGCCTCACCCAAAAGCGCGTAATCTACTCCCTCATACAAAAGCCCCGGCTGCGTGGCCGATGTCTTAGGTGCCAGGGCAACCGTGACCTGATAACCGAACCGGTTCATGATCTGAGTCGTCAGTCTTACAAAGTCCGCATAAGCCACTCGGTCATCCGCCATAATGTACTCAAAATCAAAATCCAGGCCTCCGAACCCCTTTTCCAGCATCTTAAGGCCCAGATTCCAGATCAGCCGCTGCTGGACCTCCATATTATGTACAGCCTCAGATACCAGATTGTTGTTAAAATGTCCGTCAGGGCCAAGAGGAGTGAGGGTCAAAATCGGGCGCACACCAAGCTGCCACGCCCTTTCTATCATCCAGTCATCCGGGCTCATGGGCGGAACCAGCTCTCCCTCCATGGTAAATCCATAAGAGAAAACATAAAGATCCGTCAGAAATGGAAGAGTATTTTCCAGATTATCCGGAGTGATGATCGGGTATGCATAACCGAACACATAAAGAGGCACCCTTTCTTCCGAAGGGGTTTCATCCCTAATATAAAGTGCCTGGCCTACAGCCAGGCGGTATGGATAACCTATCTGGTTATCAAATATAAGGTTTTGTACCGGAATGCCCTGGGATTCGGCAATGGTGTCCACACTGTCTCCCCGCTCTACCACATATATTCTCATAGCAGCATCCTTTTACCAGAATTGGTAAAGCATATGATGAAAAAATCTGTAACATGACAGAAACAGACATCTTTTCAGGCTTCTTTAGAAAAATGTAATGTGCTTTTTTACTGCCTTCGTTGTATAATATTGAAAAAGGAGGTTTTCGTATGCAGAATATTTTAGTATGTGATGATGACAAACAAATCGTGGAAGCTATTGATATATATTTAACAGGAGAAGGGTTTCATGTGATTAAGGCCTATGATGGCTATGATGCCCTAAAGCTTCTGGAAGAAAACGAAGTGGATTTAATGATACTGGATGTGATGATGCCGGGTCTTGACGGAATCCGGACCACTTTAAAGGTCCGTGAGACAAGCAGCATCCCCATCATCATCCTCTCTGCCAAATCCGAGGATACCGATAAGATCCTGGGTCTAAACATCGGGGCAGATGATTATATTACCAAGCCCTTTAATCCGCTGGAGCTGGTTGCCAGGGTAAAATCACAGCTGCGCCGTTATACCCAGCTTGGAAATATGAACCAACAGCCAGCCGGGCAGGTGTATAAATGCGGAGGCCTGGCCATTAATGACGATAACAAGGAAGTTGCCGTAGAGGGAGAGCTGATCAAGCTGACTCCCATTGAGTACAACATCCTGCTGCTTCTGGTAAAGAATGCGGGAAAAGTATTTTCCATTGACGAAATCTATGAGCAGATCTGGAATGAAGAAGCCATCGGCGCAGATAATACCGTGGCCGTACACATCCGGCACATCCGGGAAAAAATCGAAATCAACCCAAGAGAACCCCGCTATTTAAAAGTGGTATGGGGTGTAGGCTATAAGATTGAGAAACAATAGGTGCGTTTATGAAAAAAAGAAAAGATTTTGCAGTCCTCATGCATATGCTCTTCTCCCTCCTCGTTGTCGTAGGTGTCTCCATCATGTACAGCAATTCCCATTACGGGGAGGGAATCCACTGGATCAACCATGAGACTTATGAGGACACGCCTGATTTCACCCGTCAGTTAAAATCTGATATTGACGATATATTTAATTATGTAAAATATAAGGAAGTATTTGAGACCAACGGAAAACTTGACTATTCAAAGCCCATTGTCCGGGTCATAGACGGTCCGGGAACCACAACGGAATATACGGTAGATGAGATGATACGGAGGGCCAAATCCCTGGGATATTATCTGAATGAACAGTTTAAAGTGAGCGGAGGGCAGCCGGCTGCAGATGGCTCAGACTCGTATGTACGGGTAGATTACCGGGCCTATGAACCGGACTTTAAGATCACGGAGCCTGGAGAAGCATTTATTACCATGGACCAGCTGGCCTATGAGGTGCTGACCCACCTGGGCAACTACTATTCATTTTATTTCCGCTTTATCCAGAATCCAAGCAACTTAAAGTTTGAAGTCCTCTATCAGAACACGGCTGAAGATTATAAGCTATACAGCAACGTTACAGGCAAAACCATCAATGACTTTAAAGCAATGGGAAGATACCTTTACGTAACAGGAGAAGCGCTTTATGTGGACTCCAACTTAACCACTGTCCCAAAGAATGTTTCTTCCCAGCTGGAAAAGATGAATCCCTATAACAACGGCAATTATCATATGACAATAGCTGTGGATACTAACTATCCCTACGGCGATGCTTATGCCAGGTCCGCTGCTTCCTATGATCAGATGCGTTTGTTATTCATCACCGGAATGATCAGCCTGTGCCTGGGAATCCTGGGTTGTATCGCGACCCTGTATACCCTGGTAAACATGACTGGGCAGTCAGACAGGAAACAGAGCCACGGTCCAATGGAACGGATTGACCGGCTCCCTGCAGAGGGCTGTCTCCTTCTGTATTCTGTAGCTGCCATCCTCACCCTGTTTCTGGCAAACCGGCTTGCATATAAGATTATTCACCTCTTCTTTGCCGTTGACCAATGGGATTACGGTGAGCTGGCTCTTCGGGTCCTCATTTATTATGCAGCCGGACTATCAGCCGCATTAAGTCTGTTAAAACGTTTTAAGGCAGGAAATCTCTGGACCGGAAGTCTTATGCACCGGGGACTTAAAAACTTGTCCTTATACTTTAAAAACCGGCGCTTTACCACGCGTATTATGCTTTCTTATTCCTTGTTCCTGGTCTTTAACATTGCCATGGCAATGGCTTTTGCCTTCCTTTTATTTACCTATAACAGCCTGGAATCCCGGATCCTTATGGGGGCAGTTGCTTTACTGCTTTTCTGCCTGGATTTCTGGATATTCCATCAGATGTACAAAAATGCATGGGAAACCGATCAAATCAATGAGGCCCTCTTAAATATTTCCAGAGGAGATACCACTTATAAGATCAGTACCTTGAAATTTAACGGAAAAGAGAGGGAACTTGCTGAGCACATCAATCACATCAGCACCGGACTTGAAACGGCACTCCAGGAAAAGGTACGAAGTGAACGCTTAAAGGCAGACCTAATCACCAATGTATCCCATGATATTAAGACGCCCCTGACATCCATCATAAATTATGTGGACCTTATAAAAAGGGAAAAGATTCAAGACCCCAAAATTCAGGGTTATTTAGAAGTCCTGGAACAGAAGTCCCAGCGATTAAAGACTTTGACAGAAGATCTGGTAGAGGCCTCAAAGGCAAGCTCAGGAAATTTAAAGCTGGATATCACCAGCATTGATTTTGTAGAACTTATTCACCAGACCAACGGAGAATTTGAAGAAAAATTTGCCCTCAGGCACCTGGAACTGGTTTCCACCCTGCCGGCCGATTCCATCCTGATCGAAGCGGACGGCAGGTATTTGTGGAGAGTGCTTGAGAACCTTTATAACAATGCGTTCAAGTATGCCATGGAGCACAGCCGGGTGTACGTTGACATTACTCTGGAAGAGAATATGGCAGTTTTCACTATGAAGAATATATCTCAAAACCCGTTGAACATCCGCGCGGATGAGCTGACCGAACGCTTTGTCCGGGGAGATGTTGCCCGGACCACGGAAGGAAGCGGGCTGGGAATCTCTATCGCAAAAAGCCTGGCCGAGCTTCAGGGCGGGGAATTAAGGCTTTACATTGATGGAGATCTTTTTAAAGCAGGCGTCGCCTTCCCCGTTAAGAGATAAGCTGTATCTTCTCCCACTTTCCCGTCAGATATCGGAAGAATGATATAATATAATTGGCCGTCCAGCCCATTGGAACCGCAAACCATACGGCCTGGACGCCAATAACGGGAGCGAGCACAGCCGCAACCGACACCCGGATCGCCAGATTTACCAGATTGGCGACAGTGAATACCACAACATCTCCAGCGCCACGCAAAAGCCCGTCTGTGGTCGCCTTACAGCCAATGAAAATATAGAAGAAGGAAATGAACCGGACATAATCCATGCCCGTCTGAAACGCGGTTTCCGCGCTGCCTTCGTTTAAAAAGCTTCGTATAAACAAGTCTCCCCATGTTTCCATAACGACACAGATGATAACCGCAAAAACCCCTGCCATAAGATAGCAGTAACGGTAGCCCGTTTTTACCCGGTCTGTCTTTCCAGCGCCTATGTTCTGAGCCGTATAGGTGGACATGGCATTTCCAAGAGCTAGCATAGGAACAATACAGATAGATTCGATCCTGGTTCCCGCCGCAAAGCCCGCCATGACCGCAGAACCAAATCCATTGACCACGGACTGCACGAGGAGCATTCCGATATGGACGATGGACTGCTGAAGGGTAGAGGGAATGGCAACCCGCATCATATGAAGCATCATATTCCAGTCATAAAGCCGGAATGGTTCTGTTGTCTCATACCCCTTTAACCGCTTTATTAAAACGAGAAAGGAAAGGACCGCTGAAAACCCCTGAGCGATCAAGGTGGCAATCGCCACACCGGCCACCCCCATGTAAAACTGGGTTACAAACAAAAGATCCAGTACTACGTTTAAAAGAGAAGAAAAGACCAGCAGATATAAGGGAGTCTTAGAATCTCCCAGGGCCTGAAAAACAGAAGCCTGTACATTATACATGAATAAAAAGGGCAGCCCTATAAAATAAATCCCAAGATACACCGAGGCATCATAAAATACATTCTCCGGGGTGTTCATGAAGCTTAAAATCCGGTGATTGAAAAGAAGCCCAAGTCCGCCCAATATCACTCCTATGGATAAAAAGTTTATAAGAGTGGTGGATATGGCGGTTTTCATATTTCCAGTCTGTTTTGCCCCTAAAAACTGGGACACCACCACTGAGCTTCCGATTCCGCCTCCTACCGCAATGGCGATAAAAACATTTGTGATGGAATAGGAAGCGCCTACTGATGCCAGGGCCTCCTCCCCCACAAATCGTCCGACCACGACAGAGTCTATAATGTTATAAAACTGCTGAAATAAATTTCCAAGAATCAAGGGAAGGGCAAAGAGCAAAAGGGCCCTTCCCGGTGAATCTGTTACCATATTAATTGCTTTTTTCTGCGTTTTCATACTCATTATTCTGAACCATTTCTATCCAAATATACGCCAGCCACAGATAAAGTTGTTCTTCCACCAGGAGCTTAAGGCACGTTCCACTACCCGTCCGTTACTGGAGGAAGCATCGATTACTTTTCCGCCTCCGGCTACGATTCCCACGTGGCCGCTTACCACGATGATATCGCCTGCCTGCAGACTTCCAAAGCTGGTGATCTTTGTATATTTACCTACGTTTCTCCAACCGGACGAGGTTAGATAGCTCTGTCTGACGCCGGCCTTGTTGAGAGACCAGTAGACAAATCCAGAGCAGTCAAAGGATTCCGAGCCCTTGGCTCCCCATACATAGGGACGTCCCAGCTTTGATCTTGCAATAGAAAGCAGTCCGCTTACGCCAGAGCCTCCCTTAACGGTACCTCCTGAAGAACCGCCTGAGGAGCCGCCTGAGGAGCCGGAAGAACCTGCAGATTTTATACCGCTTCCCGTAAGCTTACTCATGGTAAGCTGCCCTACAGAACCATCCGCTTTCAGACCATTGTTGTTCTGGAATGCCTTAACCGCCTTTTCCGTCACTTCCCCGTAATATCCTGTCACATTGGCGGAAGCCAGGTACCCGTATTTATTTAACAGCTGCTGGATCCTGGTAACCGATTCCCCCTGTTCACCCAGGGTCAAGCCATTTGGCTGCGCCTCAGCGCTCGCTAAGGCGATCCGGGTGGACGGCCCTAAATACCCATCCACAACCAGGTCATTCCGGGACTGGAACTGTTTTACCGCTATCACCGTATCATTTCCGTATGCCCCATCCGGAGTGGTTGTTAAATATCCCAACTCCTTAAGGCGCTGCTGACTGGATAAAACCAAATCGCTTTTTTCTCCATAAGACAGAAAGTTGGGCTTGATCTCTTCGCTGTAAAGCAGGTTTATGGTCTGACGTCCTACTTTTCCATCTATGTTTAATCCGTTTACCTCCTGGAGCTTCTCAACCGCGGCCTCTGTTTCATCCCCAAAGCTGCCGGATACCTGACCCGCACTGGCAAGATACCCCAGCTCATAAAGGCGGCTCTGGATCCGTGTTATGTCGTCACCCTCCACACCCTTTGACACAGCATAATATTTGGCAGATGGTGACATAATGGAATTTAACGTCTCTGGCCCTACTATTCCATCCTGAGCCAGGCCATTCTGTCGCTGGTAAGTCTTAATTGCAGCCTCCGTCACATTACCAAAGTACTGGGTGGGTTCATCGTTATCCATAAAGCCTAAATTCATCAAACGCTCCTGAAGGCTGGCCACCACCGGATGCTCTACCCCGTTCCGCAAATACTCCGGGATAGGATTTTCTTTTTGTTCCGGCACCTTAAGAAGTCTTGGCATCAAGTCTCCCCCTGGAGTAAGTGCATCAATAGGCTGCAGTTCATTTTTTTGTTCCGTTACTATGGCAATGGATGGCGTTGCATCCTTTCCGGGTCCTTTAACTGCTTCTGTTTTATTGCAGCCTGCTAATAAAGAAACCGCCGTTGCTGCCAGAAATACAGAATAGGCAGAACGCCTTTTCCATCTTATTTTTATATTCATAAATCAAATTCCTTTCCTATGTATTGCCCATGCTTTCTGGGCATAAAGGGACGCCCGAAGGGTGTTTACTATGTAAAATTAGGTCTATTTTAGCATAAAACTGTCGGAAATGGAAAGGGAATTTATCTCATTGCGTCAAAACTGAGGTTATGGTATAGTTAAGGGAGTGAAAACACAGTCAGAACCCCTGACTTTAAAGAGATAAAGGAGGGCTTATTATGACGCCTGTTCTGTGGGCTGCCGGCGGTACCGGCTTTACATTTCTCATGACCACCCTGGGGGCTTCGGTTGTATTCTTCTTCCGAAAGGATGTAAACCAGTCTGTCCAGAGGATCTTCCTTGGCTTTGCTGCCGGTGTCATGATCGCGGCCTCGGTATGGTCGCTTCTCATTCCAGCCATCGAGGAGGCCGAGGCAAGCGGAATTGCGGGCTGGATACCCGCTGCAGGAGGATTTGTCCTGGGAGTACTATTTCTCATATTGTTAGACACCCTTCTTCCTCACCTTCATCCAGATTTGAACAGTAATAAAACGAATGAGGCGGAAGGAATCTCTTCCACCTGGAAACGGACCACCCTGCTTGTCATGGCTGTGACGCTTCATAACATTCCGGAGGGTATGGCCGTTGGACTGGCTTTTGCCCTGGCTGCACAGCATGGAGGCGATCCGGCTCTTTATACGGCTGCCATGGCACTTGCTATCGGCATCGGCATCCAGAACTTCCCGGAAGGTGCTGCCATCTCCCTGCCCTTAAGACAGGAAGGTCTTTCCACGGGAAAGGCATTTATACGGGGCAGCATGTCCGGAATTGTAGAGCCTATATTCGGAATCCTTACCGTGCTCGTGGCAGGCAGTATCCAGCCGCTCATGCCCTGGCTTCTATCCTTTGCGGCCGGCGCCATGATGTATGTGGTGGTGGAAGAACTGATTCCTGAGGCGCATTTAGGAGAACATTCCAATGTTGGAACCCTTGGCGTTATGGTTGGATTTCTGATCATGATGATTTTAGACGTGGCTTTAGGATAAGAAAAAAGGATATCCGGGAGGCAGATTTCTTCCTCCCGGATATCCTTCTTTTTTTATCATCATTTCCTGTCAAAGCTCATATTTGTGTTTTGTACGCAGCCTGGCCAGTGATCTGGCCATAGAAGCCTCAAAATGAGAATGCTCCTGAAGGCTCTTACTCTGCCTTAGCTGCTCTGCCGCTCTCTCCATTGCTTCTTCCGCCCGGCGTTCGTCAATATCTTCCGGATGCTCGGCAGTGTCAACAAGAAGTGTGATACGATTGTTGATAATTTGAATGAAACCATTTCCAACAACTGCATGAATCCACTGGCCTTTTTCATCCAACAAACGCATTTCCCCTATGGAAACTGCTATGACCATATCCTCATGATGAGGAAGAATCGCCTTTTCTCCATCTGAAAGTGGAATCACAAGCTCCTGGCACAAACCTCTGTAAAACACCTTATCACTGGCAAGAACCTGAAGGAAAAATGTATTTTTACTCACAGGCAGCACCTCCAAGCTAAGCCTCTAATGTCCTGGCCTTTTCAATCACCTCATCAATAGTTCCCACATTAAAGAATGCAGCCTCAGGATACTGATCCATATCTCCATTCACAATTGCCTTAAAGCCCCGGACTGTTTCCTTAAGGGGAACGTATTTACCTGCAACGCCTGTAAAGTTCTCAGCCACAGAGAAAGGCTGGGATAAGAATTTCTGGATCTTTCTTGCCCGGTAAACCGTGATCTTATCGTCATCTCCCAATTCTTCCATACCTAAGATAGCGATAATATCCTGAAGCTCCTTATATTTCTGAAGCAATTCCTGTACCTTACGGGCTACCTCATAATGCTCTTCCCCAACCACATCCGGTTCTAGGATACGGGAGTTTGAGGCAAGAGGATCAACCGCCGGATAAATACCCTGTTCCACGATCTTTCTGGATAGTACGGTGGTAGCATCCAAATGGGCAAAAGTAGTTGCAGGCGCCGGATCCGTCAAGTCATCGGCAGGTACATATACTGCCTGTACAGAAGTAACGGAACCATTTTTCGTTGAAGTAATTCTCTCCTGAAGCTCGCCCATTTCCGTAGCCAGGGTAGGCTGGTAACCAACCGCAGACGGCATACGTCCAAGAAGTGCAGAAACCTCAGAACCCGCCTGGGTGAATCGGAAAATATTATCAATAAATAAAAGCACATTCTTATGCTCTTCGTCACGGAAGTATTCCGCCATGGTAAGTCCGGTTTCAGCCACACGCATACGTGCACCAGGCGGCTCATTCATCTGACCGAATACCAGGGCAGTTTTTGAAATAACGCCGGACTCACCCATTTCGGTCCAAAGGTCATTACCCTCACGGGAACGCTCTCCAACACCGGTAAAAATAGAATATCCGCCATGCTCCGTGGCAATGTTATGGATCAGCTCCTGGATCAGAACCGTCTTACCAACACCGGCGCCGCCGAACAGACCGATCTTTCCGCCTTTTGCATAAGGAGCCAGAAGGTCAATGACTTTGATTCCCGTTTCCAGGATCTCTGCCACAGGACTTTGCTCCTCAAAGGCCGGAGGATCTCTGTGAATGACCCACTCCGGACCGCCATTTAAGGAACCAACCTTATCAATGGTCTCTCCAAGTACATTAAAAAGGCGTCCCAGAGTCTGCTCACCTACCGGAACCTTAATCCCTTCCCCGGTAGCGGTCACCTCCATGCCTTTATACAGCCCTTCACTGGAAGCCAGCATGATACAGCGGACTGTGCTGTTTCCCATATGCTGTGCAACTTCCATTACGCAGCGTTTCCCTTCATTATTCACCTCTAGGGCGTCCTTAATGCGGGGAAGTTCGCTGCCCTCAAAAAACTCAACATCTACTACAGGTCCAAGGACCTGAACGATCTTTCCTATATTCATATTCTGTTACTCACAGTCGTGAGGACTCCTCCTCTCTAAAGTCAACCGGAACATCCGATGATACTATGCTTTCTTCCTTTTTTTCTTTTGGGCCTTTGCACCGCTGATTACCTCGGTGATTTCCTGGGTAATGGCCGCCTGGCGTACTCTGTTATAGGTTATCGCCAGCTCGTCAAGCATCTCCTGAGCACTCTTTGTTGCAGCCTGCATGGCCATCATTCTGGAATTCTGCTCGCTGGAATAAGACTCCACCAAACCTCCATAGATAAAGCCTGCAATGTAATTGGGCACGATGGCATCGATCACCGCCTGCGGAGATGGCTTCATAGTGATCTCTTCCAAATGTACATTAATTGGTACACTCTGGCTTAACCGGTGCTTAGGAATGGGAAGAAGCTGTTCGATCTCAGCCTCCATTTTCATGGCATTCACCATTCTGGTGTAGATCATATATACCTCATCAAGCTTTCCTGTCAGGAAGTAATCCACGATCTTTTCCTCAATGATTCTGGCCCGGCTCATATTTGGCTTTTGAACGGTATACCGGAAATCCTGTTCCACCGGTATTCCCTTTTTCATAAAATACTGCTGTCCCAGATCACCAACTACGAACAGCATGGGATTTCCGCCCTTGTCAATCTGCTCCTGAGCCAGTTTAAAAATGTTATGATTATAAGAACCGGCCAGCCCCTTGTCAGCCGTTACCACAATGTATCCGATCTTACGATCTTCTTTCTTAATATGCGGCCTGGTATCCAGATACGGGTCGTCAATTTCGGGCGTGTGCCTTATGATTCTGGCAATGGTCCTTTGAAGTGCATAAAAGTAAGGCTCCGTATCAGTCAGGGCTTTCCTTGCTCTTTTCAGCTTTGACGAGGAAATGGTATACATCGCATTGGTTATCTTCATGGTACTTTTGATGCTGTTCATCCTGCTTTGTATCTCTCTCGCATTTGCCATATCCTACACCCGTTTCTGTTTAAATTCGGCTGTCACATCAACAATCTTCTGCTTCAGCTCGTCAGACAGCACTCTGCTTTCTTCAATTTCCTTTCCGATTTCCGGATAGCGCTCATCAAAGAATGCCAGCAAGTCTCTCTGAAACTCTTTTATCTTTGTAACTTCCACATCTAAGAGCAGACGGTTATTGGCTACAATCAGACTGATCACCTGGGCATGAAGGCTCAAAGGATGGCATAAAGGCTGTTTTAACAGCTCTGTAAGTCCCTTACCATACTGGATCTGTTCCTTGGTAGCCGGATCAAGATCTGAGCTAAACTGGGTGAACACTTCCATCTCCCGGCACTGTGCCAGGTCGATACGGATGCTACCCGCAGCCTTTTTCATTGCCTTGGTCTGGGCCGCTCCACCAACTCGGGATACGGAAAGACCTACGTTTACTGCCGGTCTCATACCGGAGAAGAAGAGGTCACTTTCTAAGAATATCTGACCGTCTGTAATAGAAATAACATTGGTCGGAATATAAGCCGATACATCACCGGCCTGGGTTTCAATGATAGGCAGTGCGGTAATGGAACCGCCTCCTGCTTCCTCACTCAACCGGCTGGAACGCTCCAGAAGCCTGGAATGAAGATAAAATACGTCGCCTGGATAAGCCTCACGCCCAGGAGAACGCTCTAATAGCAGGGATAAGGACCGGTATGCTACCGCATGCTTTGACAGATCATCATAAACGATCAGCACATCTTTTCCCTGGTACATGAAATACTCTGCAAGAGCAGTACCGGAATAAGGTGCGATATACTGTAAGGGTGCAGGTTCGCTGGCCGAAGAAGATACCACAATGGTATAATCCATAGCGCCGTAATGTGACAGGGTATTCACCAGCTTTGCAACGGTAGATGCTTTCTGTCCCACTGCTACATAAACGCAGATCACGCCCTTACCCTTCTGGTTTAAGATAGCATCAATGGCGATGGAAGTCTTACCGGTCTGACGGTCGCCGATGATCAGCTCTCTTTGTCCCCGTCCGATGGGAAACATGGAGTCAATGGCAAGAATACCTGTTTCCATTGGAACAGACACGCTCTTACGGTCAATAATGCCCGGTGCTTCATGTTCAATGGGACGGTAATCGTCAGAGATGATCTCTCCCTTCCCGTCAATGGGAGCACCAAGAGCATTGACAACTCTTCCCACAAACTTTTCGCCTACCGGGATTCCGGCACGCTTTTTCGTTCTTGTTACCTTGGAACCTTCCCTGACGTCCCGGTCGGAACCGAACAGGATGCATCCGATATCTTCTTTTCTGATGTCCTGTACCATTCCCTTGATTCCACTATCAAAAATAACGATTTCGCCGTACATCGCACGGTCAATTCCATAAACTGTTGCAATGCCGTCGCCAACGCTTATGACAGTTCCAACTTCCTGGTCCCTGGCATGAGCGTCATAATCTTCAATTTCACTTCTCAATATAGAAATTATTTCATCTGAATTGATGGAAGCCACGTTTTTCACCTCCGCATTATTTTTTGTTCCAATTCTCTAAGGCGTCCCCTTAAGCTCCAGTCAGTTTCCACATCTCCCACGCGGATGATGAATCCACCGATCAAACCGGGGTCCTGAATCAGGCGAAGCCTTACATCACGTTTATTATATTTTTTACACAGCATTGCTTTGATCTCGCGAAGCTGTTCTTCCTCCGGTTCTGTCACGTAGAAAAGGGAAGCCTCCAGGATTCCTTCCTGTCTGCAAATGCAGGCACGCCATGCATTAAAAATATCATCTGCAAGATCTACATCCCGGCGATCCACCAGAACCTTTAAAAAGGTTCTGATCTCAGCAGGAAATACGCGGTCAATAATCCGGTGCTTGCTGCTCCTTGCAACCACAGGGCTGTTAAGAGCACGCTTAAGCTCCGGCACAGTCTTAAGCGCCAGAGCCGTTTCCTCAATGGCTGTTTCAGGAACAGAGAGCTCATAAAGCACCTGCCCGTAATTAATTGCTGCCTGCATCATGAAAATCACCTGCTTCTGCTATAAATGAATCGTAAAGCGCCTGATTTGCCCTGGCGCTCACCTCCTGATTAACCACCTTGGCCGCTGCTGCGATAACTATGCCCGCAATCTGCGCCTTGGCCTCACGCAATGCCTTTTCCTGATCAGCCTCAGCTTGTTTCCTGGCCTCGACCATCAAACGGCCTGCATCTTCCTCCGCATCCTTTAAGATCCGGTCATACTGGGCCTTTGCCTGGTTTTTCGCTTCTTCAATAAGCTTTGAACCCTCATCCGAGGAGGCAGCCAGCTTTTCTTCATACTGCTTTTTAAGATCCGCTGCTAAAACTTCCTTATTCCTGGCATCTGAAATGCTCTGTTCAATCATTCCCCGCCGTTTATTCATCACATCCAAAACCGGCCCTATGAGGAAATGCCTAAGCAAAAGATACAGGACGATGAGATTCACGATAGTCCATACAAAGTTCATATCCAGTCTAAGCATCTGTACCGCCTGCCTTTCTTTTCAATTTTTCCATCTTAATCCAGACCTTGTTAATTATTTAAGGAATAAAATGATGAGAAGGGCTATAACGAAACCATAGATGGCAGTTGCCTCTGCAAGCGCACAACCTAACAGCAGGGCCTTGCTGATCTTGCTTTCTGCCTCAGGCTGTCTTGCAATGGAATCCACTGCTTTTGAGGTTGCTATTCCAATTCCAATTCCTGCTCCAATACCTGTGAATACTGCGATTCCTGCTCCAATTGCTATTAACATAATAATCTCTCCTTTTAATTTACTATTGTTTATTCTACCGATTCCTTAATGAAAAGGGCAGTCAAAAATACAAATACATACGCCTGAATCAATCCGTCAAAAATATCAAAATAAAAACTGAACGGAATTGGTACAAGGAGTGCTGCAAACTGCTTAAGCAATTCCATAACCACAAATGACGCCAGGATATTACCAAAAAGCCGCATACACAAAGAAAGCGGTTTAATAAATAATTCCAGGATGTTAATAGGGGCTATAATCGGTGACGGCTCTGCAAAGCCTTTAATAAAACCTTTTACCCCTTTTTTGTGAAGGCCTGAATATTCTATCAGAAGTATGCTCATGACAGCAAGCGCTGCAGTGGTATTTAAATCCTTGGTAGGCGGCTTAAAACCTGCCAAACCAATCAAATTAGCCACTCCCAGATAAATTCCCACTGATATGAGATAAGGAATATACCTCTTCCCTTCTTCCCCCACTAAATCTTCAAAGAAATTGTAAATTCCACCGATTGCCATTTCAAGCGCCAGCTGCTTCTTTCCAGGATTCTCAACCTTAAGATTTCTCACCAGAATGATGGAAAGGAGTGTCAGTGCTGCCATGATAATCCATGTCACCACTACTGATTCAGCAATGGGAATGCCTCCGAATATCGGAATGGTAAAAACCGTTTCGCAGTTCAGTTCCTCTAATAACTTCTCTGCCAAATCCTCCGTAATGCTCACTTCCTTTCTTAAACTGTCTTCCCCTTTATATATTACCAGATTTACAGATTGTACTCCTAAATATACAATATAGCAGAGGTCTACCGTGTATCATACTTTCATATGCGGAAATTGTCAACTTTTTGCAAATTTCATAACATCTTATTAATGCCCTTATTGTTTGAACATTTGAGACAATTTTTCGCTTGAATTTCTAAAATTATTATTAATTTTTTAACTTAATTTATGTCTAAATCTTAAATATATTTGTTTTTAGCGTATTTTTCTAGGTTTTATGTAGAATTTTTTTCTAATAATTTGTGTAATTTGACTATGTTTTTTTTACTTTTTTATATTTAACCGTCATTAGTACCTAACACAATCAAAAATTGATAAGGATCGATAGGGAAAAAAGATATGCTCCCAACCATTCCTTCTAATATGGCTATCAAATCCTACAAATAACTTGTAAAATTATTTTCCTGCTTTTTATGGCTTTCTTCCTATTAAAATAGGAATAATTCTGGTATAATAAGGGAAATGCAAAACCAATGTATCAAAGGAGGTATTTCTATGGGAGAAATAATTTCTTCATTTGACGGAACCAAACTGTTTTTAAATAGGGAAGTTCCAGAGGCAGTCCGGGGAGCAGCCGTCATTGTCCACGGATTATGTGAACATCAGGGAAGATATGATTACGTTGCTGAGCAGCTTCACAAAGCCGGGATCGCAACCTACCGCTTCGATCACAGGGGTCACGGACGTTCTGATGGGGAACGGACCCACTATGAAGACTTCCATGAACTGCTTGATGACACTAATGTAGTGGTGGACATGGCAATCATGGAACATCCGGATACCCCGGTGTTTTTAATCGGCCACAGCATGGGAGGCTTCACCGTTTCCTTATACGGCGCAAAATATCCGGACAAGAAACTTCGGGGCATCATCACCAGCGGCGCATTGACAAAGGATAATATGGGGCTGATAAGCGGTGTTCCAGGAGGCCTGGATCCCCACACCAAGCTTCCCAATGAACTGGGAGCAGGCGTATGCTCCGTAGCCGAAGTCGTTGACTGGTACGGCAAGGATCCCTATAACTCAAAAACTTTTACTTCCGGCTTATGCTACGCCCTCTGCCAGGGAATTGCCTGGTTTGAAGAGGCAGTGAAAAGGTTTGAGTATCCCATCCTCATGCTTCACGGAGAAAAGGATGGATTGGTAAGCGTTCAGGACACTTATGAATTCTTCGCCGCCGCACCATCAAAAGATAAGCAGATGAAGATCTATGGAGGATTATTCCACGAGATCTTTAATGAATACTGCAGGGATGAAGTCATTAATGATGTCCTGCACTGGATTGAGGCACGGATTGCCCTTTAAGATAAGTATACCATCATTTTCAGCCTTAGACCATTGCAAAAAAGCAGCGTTTTTCCTAATCGGATAACGCTGCTTTCTCTCTTATATTCCTTTTCTGTTCTTCTCTACCAGTGTAGTACCGTGCCTCCCACTTTCTGCTTTTCCGTATCAAATACCATCACCGTTCCAAGTCCCTTCACGCCTCCTGCTGTAAGCAGGTCTGTGGAATCTCCGATATCTCGGTGGGCCAAAATAACCACATAGTTCTTTCCTTTCCAGCCAATAGATACCGCCTCCGCATCAGAAGGATCTAAGGGAACCGATGGGTCCGCGCCAAATACAGGAAGAAGAGAAAGCTCCGGAGATTTGTAGTTCTTCTTTTCCCCCCCTGATACAACAGTAATAATAGAGGAAAAACCATCTGCTTCTTTACCGGTCAAAAGCTGCCTTCCCGTTTCCATCTGGTTATAATTTCTGGATATCCGGCCATCTGACAGCTTCATCTCACACCCCTGTGTAAGAACTGTTAATTCCCCGTCTGTCCTGCTGCCGCAATAACGAACGGTGCATCCGGACCTGGAAACCTTTCCCTGGTTGTTAAAATGAAAAAGCTGCTGGTATGTGTGCTTTTCCCTGGAGAAAAACTCGTCAGCGATCAGATAAAGATCCGTATCAATTGCCAGTACTTTTCTGGTGATCCACACATTTCCCTCTTCTCCATTTAAATATCCACCGTGGCTTCCCTGGATATAGCGGTACCCGTCCTTTTTCTTATAACCTCCAAAATATGCAGCAGACATCTGATCCACGCCCCAGGCATCCCGGCACTTTAGATAGTCACGGCCGTCAATCAGGGGAACATTGTGGCCTAAGGCGCTTTTAAACCAGGTTCTTGCTTCACCAGGCACATAATGATAACGCCCTGTGTCCATGAGGATATCTTCTCCGTTGATCACAAGGTCCACATGCAGCTTGTCAGAATGGCCGTGGCCTCCTCCCAGGAATCCGCAGCGGAAGTGGAAATAATCCGCATTTTCATCCCAGCCGGACCGGACAAAAAGATTTCCGGTACTTTCCATAACCCTGTCTAAAAAATCCGGTTCCTTTGCAATTAGCTTTCCATAGCCCTCGATTCCTTCTTTTAAAAAGTCCCATGCTCCGTCATAATCCATTTTGTCATAAGCACAGAATTTCAGCATCGGATCTGAAAACAGCCAGGCGCTTTGAGTCAGTAAGTCCCTGATATCGGTTTCATCACTGTCTCCCTGCATGGGCTGGCAATGGTTTGGCTTTTTCCAAGCAGCATTTGCATAGGCCATCTGCCTTACTTTCTCCATCCTTTTCCTTGAAAGCTTAATTCCGTAGCGCTTAGCCAACCGCATCACTTCCAGATAGCAATGAAACACCTCATTATGATACATAGGGGATTGCTCCCAGTGTACTCCGTCATCGGCGATCTGCACTTCTATCTCTTCACTAAGGCGCATAAGCGCTGCGTCCAGATATTCTCTTGTCCGGTCACTGATAGGAAGTGCCAGTGCGATCTCCATAAGGCCCCGGTTTTCAATAACTCCCCAGTTGCTCTTGATCTGGAAATGTTTATAGGTAGTCATAAGGTATTCTGCATGAACGGTGAGACAGTCCATATATGCTTTCACAAGCCTGTCATCTACAGAGGGGCTGTCTTTAAAATAGCCCATGGCCTTTACCCAGGTTTCAGCCCTTATACCGGCTTCAATGCTCCTCCATGTGGTTTGCTTGGTTTCTTCAGTAAGAGGATTGTTTTTTATCCAGGAATCTAATAGCTCTGCAAAAGTCTCTGCATACTTTTCATCACCAGTCATGGCATATGCCTGTCCCAGGCATATAAAGAACTGGTGGCGGTTGAACTGAAAGATAAATTCCGGGTCATCTCCCGGCATGTAGTCCCAAACTACTTCCTGATCAAAATGAACCGGCTCATAGGTCCGCTCCATATCCCACCGCAAATCAAACAAAAACGTATGCTCTATTGCATCATCTGCAATACGAAGGATATGATTCACTTCCTCCGGCCAATTCCTTAGGCAGTAATCTGTGACCCATGCCTTATCCTCGCCGTTAATATAATTATTCCGGTTTTCAAAATACTGTTCCTTTGACATCTGGTTCCACCTCTTCCGTAATAGATTATTTTAATAGTTACCATAATTATAATGGAAGAAACGGATAAATGGAATAAACGATTTTCAGATTCATATTCTTTTTTTAGATTTTTAATATGATAGAATTGGGTGAAATCTTATACGTTCAGCCACCACTCCTTAGGAATTGTTTCCAATTCTATGATGCAATTAATCTGGTGGGACAACACATCTTTTGTCACCTCATATACTGCATTAGCATCGCACAGAATACAGGCGGCATCGCCAAAACAGGTCTTAACTGCTGCCTTTCTGTCGTAGAAAGCCTGTTCCAGTTTTGTGTAATTATCAGAAATATGATCCGTAACAGGATTGTCATGACAGTGCATAAAGGAGGGCTTAATCTGATTGCCTGGCATGACTATCTTAAAATAAGTAGGTACCTTGGTCAGGCGCTCCGGTACATCTAAATGCTCTTCCACGCAATGTATAAAAGTATTTCGCTCGTGACCAACCCCAAGAAGCAGGATTTTACCATTTCTATCTTTTAAACGATCATAGCAGCCACCTGGCGGACAGGGCGTTGTCCGGTTTTCTTCCCCCTCAATAAATGCCATGCTATCCTTTCCGTACACTGCTACACTATGGGTTGGATGTAAGGATCGAAGTATTCCTTTCCGTCTCATAAAAAGATTGGGTAAAATTCCTACGCAAGCCGGTTCTATTCGTGGATCATATACATTGTGGTATTCTGACATGGCAGCCCATGTATGAGTGGGCAGTATAAGCAGGCCGTCAGACATATATTCCATAAAAGCATCAAGTACGGTATCCGCCCCACCTTCAACCTCTCCGATTGCCTTCATGGATGAGTGCAGGAGCAAAGTGTCATGGGGCATAATTCCCATTTCTTTTAAATTCTGCTTTAGATCTTGTCTTGTATACATAATAACGCCTTTCTATTTCCAAATAGATTAATATCATCCTGTCTATTATCATAAAAATTATGACATGATTTTTCCAGTTAGTCTAATTTAAATGAAAATAATTTGATTCCCATGCATCAGTTTCACAAACATGATGTCCGGATGGGCGTGAGATTTTCCATTTAATCTATATCATAAACCCATTCCATTTGGCATTTCTCAAAAGTACTACCGTCCGTTTAATATCACCATGGCACTGGTATTGCTCTGGTGTGCCGTATCGCTGGCATTCGATATATAAGGAGATCAAGTAACCCCCTAGAGATGTTCATCTCTAGGGGGTTATTGGGGCTGACTGTCACTCTCATCTCGGTCTAACCATTTGTGTATGTAGCAGCTAAATGCATTCACCGTAACCGAAACTATTCCGTAGATTAAGTATTGCAAGTTGAAAAATCTATGACAGGGTGCCTGTTGCAGCTTGCGTTCATTCCATTTTCCAGCCACATCCTCAGCTTTTCATCAAACTCACTCATTTCGATCAATCCAGCCTTCCTGGAACAGCACTGCCTCCATGAATTCCTTAGGAGAGCTCCCGGTCATCTTTTTAAAAACAACACCGAAATATTTATAATCTGAGAACCCGCATTTGATAGATATATCATTCAACGTATTCTCCTTTTCCTTCATAAGCTCCATCGCCTTCTGTACGCGATAACGGATCAGATATTCGTTAAATGTCATGCCTGTCTCTGATTTGAATTTCTTGACAATAAATGACTCGCTGTAGTGAAAATGCCTTACTATATCCTGTATCAATATCTTACGGCTGTAATTATTTTCAATATATTGCAATAAGCTCTTTATCAATGACTCCATAACCACATTTGTTTCCGTTTTCCTGATAAGAGTCTGGTTTAACAAGCTATCAGACTGAATTGTTTTCGTTAAGTATACTTCCCGCACCCTGCAGTGGTTCTTTGCCTGATCAACTGCACGTTTCAGCTCTGTAGCACTTAATGGTTTTATCAAGTAAGAAATGACGCCCAGATCAATCGCCTTTTTTGCATATTGAAATTCAGAGTATCCCGTAAGAATAATTGCGGAATAACTTAATCCGCTAGTACGGGCAAGCATCTCCAAACCACCCACCACGGGCATAGAGATGTCAGCAAGCACGATATCTGGCTGCAGCCTCTCTATCATATCTATTCCCTCTATTCCATCGCCGGCTTCTCCTACCACGCAGCAGTCCATTTCCGCCCAGGGCACAGAATAAACCAGTCCTTTCCTGATCATTTCTTCATCTTCCGCTATCAGCACCTTATACATATTCAACAGTCCTTTACTCCTGCCTGCACCTTCACCACAATCTGAAGCCCCTCGTTTTCCAATCTCCTTATCAGGATACCGCTTTCTCCGCTATATTTTAAATACAGCCTTCTCGCAATATTCTTAAGCCCCCTGTGCTCAGGGTCTGGCCCCTCTGATAGCAGACCAGCATTCAATCTCTCGACCTCTTCCTGAGTCATTCCGCTTCCATCATCTGTTACGGACAGATACAACACCTCACCCTGCGTATAGCCATCCACCCATATATGCAATTTCTGCCGATTTTTAAAGCCATGCTTAATAGAGTTCTCCACCAGTGTTAATAGTATGAGTTTCGGCAGCCGGCAATCAAGGCAACTGGTCTCGGGTGCAATTTCATAGAACAGTCTATCTCCATAACGGTACTTTTGAATTTTCAGATAACTTTCCAAATACTCCAGATCTTTACTCAAAAATACCTCTTCTTCCGTACAATCAATACTGTATCGCAGGATGCGGGTAAGGTTTAATATAATACTGTCCGCCGCCTCTGTATCAAAGATAAATGCATTGCGTAGATTTTCCAACGTATTATATAAAAAATGCGGATTGATCTGAGCGGTGAGCTGATTGATTTCTGCCTGTTTCTTCAAATTCAGCAATTCCATATTGCGTGCGTTAAGCGCCTGTATGCTGTCCAGCATCTGATTGATATGCTCGCCCACCACTGCAAACTCATCGCCTGTATCCATGGAAATTCTATGATCTGAAGCACCACCCGAGATAATATTGATTTCGCTTACCAATTTCTTCACTGCATGTGCATTTTCAAAAGCCATTGCCTGTGACATCCCCATAGTCAGCTGCAACAGGCTCGCTCCCATTAGCAATATGATTGCTCCCGTCAGGAAATAAAGGGCATAGCTTTTCGGGAAGTACACCAGGGAATAAATGATTATTTTTTCACCATACATACCGGTGGTTATAATATAGCGCCCATCTTCCCAGGTAATAATTCCCCTTGTCTTCTCCGGATAAAATTTACGCTTCCCTTCGGTAATATTCTGGCGGTTGGTATAAATCACCCTGCCAAGAGAATCCGTAATTACTCCGTCAAAATTTGCTTTCGCCAGCTGATGTTCCCAACTCACGCCTGATAAGTACAAACTCATAAATCCAATAATGTGTTCCTCATCAAAAACCGGATGAGAAATAACAAGCTCCGGCTTTTCTCCCTTTATATAATATACGCTGATATATGGCTCCCCATCCTTACAGGAAACCAGCTCATCACAAACTGCCCGGTTAAAGCTGCTTTTATGCATATTAAGATCCGTGTAATGAAAACTGCTATATGCAATTGTTTTATCGATATCGCTTACGATTAAATTCGCCTCCATTGTCCAGGAGGCATTTAGTTCGTACAGAGGATAGGATAAAATTACGGCCTCATCTTCATTCTGGATTGCAATTTTACATAATTCATTTGTCTCTTTGCTGGTGATAAAAGAAGCGGCCCGCCTGTATACGTTATCAAATGCCTCCCTGTAAACCAACAAATTCTTATCTGCATTTTTATAGGAGGTCATGAGAGGAATCAACGATATCCCAATAGAAAACAACAGTGCGCATACCGTTACGATCACAAATATGCGGCGGTAAACAAGTTTCTGCAGCCTGTCCTGAAATGAAACGTATCTTGATACCTCTATCTCCCTACTCATTTTCTGATACCTCAATCAGAGATTCCCTATACCTTTTTTTTAATTCAGTTTTGCTTTTACTATAGGATTCAAAATCTGGCAATACAGAAGGAATAGAATCTTTGCTGCTTAAATAACCACTGATCTGTGCAACGATTCTGACCGGTCTCGCAGTCAGAACCGTACCAAATATATCCTGCATATCCTTACTGATCAGAAAATCTATAAAAAGTTCCGCATACTCCAGATGTGGCGCATCATTTAAAATAGCAGCATTTTTTGTCATGAACAGACTGCCTTCCACAGGATAAACAATGGCAATATCAGCGCCCTCCTTAATCAGACTGGCGCAAACCTCGTCATAGGCCAGACCAGCCACATACTTTCCTTTTGCCACGCCCGAATATACCTCTTCCGCAGACAGCTGTACCTTGGACTGCTCCAGGAGAGATTTATAAAAATCCCATGCAGTTTCACTGTTACTCCCCCCTGTAATTTCAAGTATGTTTATCATATGAGAAAATCCCATCATTGAATAATAGGGATCAGACATCGCGATCCTGCCAGCCAGTTCGGGCTTTAAAAGGTCGGTATAACCTGTAATATCAATATCTCTTGCCAGAGTTTTATTTACAACGATGCAGTTTCCAGAGAGAAGATAGACCGTAGAAAAACCATTTTCCTGTTGATATGAAACTGATATGTATTGATGATTCTTGGAAACATATCTCTGAAAAAGAGCCTCATTCCCATACAGTTCTAAAGGCGACACTCCCATCAGAACATCAACAGAAGGCATACCTTTACCATCCTTTAGTGTTGTTATAAGTTCCTCATTTTCTCCTGTAACCAGCTTAACCGGTATATTATACTTTTCTTCAAATAGAGAGAGGACACAGTCCATAAACTCCGTGCGCTCAGAAGAATAAACAACTAATTCTTCCTTTTCACCCGATTCGGACCTTTTTAAATTTGGCAGTGGATTAATCAGATAAATCATGATCACAGCCGATGCCAAAACTGAAAGAAAAAGCAAATGAGCGAACCACCTTTTAAAAACCATGTTGGTTTCTTCCATCATACATCACCTGTGCATAATCTTAACATATGCACCATTATTTGTCGATAATATCAGGCGGATTCCCACAGGGACTCCGCCTGAAAATCAGATGTATCTTTAAGAAGGATTCTCCGGCTCATACCAGTGAGGATGCAAAAAATCCATATGGCAAATTTCTCCTTCGTTCGGCCCCTGCACCCGGCGCCCCTTTTGTACCCGAATCTCAGTCCCTTCTACATCAACACAATAATCTATCATTTCACCTAAAAAGGATTTCCTCTTAACAATGCCAGGCACCCCGCCTTCCGGTATAAAATTTATTTCCGAAGGTCTGGTGGCCAGAACAACCCGTCCTCCCTTTATGACCTCTGTTTTGGGAGCCGATGAGTATTTGATAAATTCTCCTGCCCCTGCTTTTACCCGACCCTCCGATACATAAGCATCAATGAAATTTGATAGTCCAATAAAACTGAATACAAAACGATTCACAGGCTCATGATATACTTTCATAGGTGAGTCGATCTGCTGCACCACACCGTTTTTCATTACCAGAATCCTATCTGAAAGTGCCATTGCCTCAGACTGGTCATGAGTCACATAAATAACCGCAAATCCATATTCTTTCTGTAAATCTTTAATCTCAAAGCGCATTTCCTCACGCAAATGAGGATCCAGACTGCTTAAAGGTTCATCTAGCAGCATTACATCAGGATTTATAGCCAGTGCTCTAGCAAGCGCCACACGCTGCTTCCCCCCGCCCGACAAATCCATGGGGCTGATTTTTGCACTGTCGGAAAGGTTTGTATGCTCAAGGGCATTTTTCGTGCGCTTCTCCACTTCAGCGGAAGAAAGCTTTTTTATCCTCAATGGAAATGCCACATTTTCATACACAGACATATGGGGCCATATGGCAAATGCCTGAAATACCATTCCGAAATTACGCTTTTCAGGGGGTAGATAAAACCCTTTATTCCTGGAGCTTAAGAGACGGTCGCCAACGTATATTTCCCCCTCGTCCAGATCTTCAAAGCCGGCGATCATCCGAAGGGTGGTCGTCTTTCCGCAGCCGGAAGGCCCCAGCATGGAAAAGGATTCCCCTTTTCTTATTTCTAGATTCAAATCAGATACGGCGGTCACATTACCAAATTTTTTAGTGACGCCCGCCAATCGTACATAAGACATGTGACACCTCCTTTAGCTCGCTGGCTGTTTCCGCTCGAGTACCGTTTTAATAAACACTTGCCCTATCACAATAATGATCAGCGCTATGCCTGCGAGGGCTGCGGCACGGACAGTATCACCATCTTCATTCAGTGTGTATATGGCAACCCCCAGTGTTCTGGTTGCAGGGGAATATAACATAACAGATACCGTTAGCTCACGAAGGGAGGGCAGAAATATCAAAAAGAATGCCGATATCATGCCGGGTTTTGCAAGCGGCAGGACGATGTCTAAAAGTGCCCTGCCCATGGTTGCACCGGAAGCCCTGGCCGCTTCTATGAGCGAATCGTGGATCTGAGACAATGCGGCAGAATTGGACTTAAGAGAAAATGCCATATACCGAGCAATATATGCAACTAATATGATCCATACTGTATTATAAATATTGATTCCGAATTTACCGCTCCACGTAAGTATGACACCCAGCGCAATAACAGAACCTGGCACTGAAAACGGCAGCATACCGAGAAACTGCAGAATCCATTTGCCTCTCACTTTCATTTTTACCAATACATAGGATATGATGACGCCTGCAAACATGGTAATAACAGCTGCACTGAAACCAAGGACAACGCTGTTGAATATAGAATCTTTGGTCATTTCCCATTCAAAAAGTACATATTTGTAATTGTCCAGGCTTAAATTCTCCGCTGTGAACGGTAGACCATAGGTTTTAAGTCCACCCACAAGAAATATGATTACTGTGGGAAGCACGATTGTAATTAATATGTATATCACACATAGGACAAAGAGCGGCCAGCGCAGCCCTCTCAGCTTCATCTCAACCGGGCGGAAGCTTTTGCCCGAAATGATTTGATATTTACCTCCTGAGACCACTTTATTTTGCAGCCAAAGGATAAATGCTGCCACAATAATAAGTATGGAAGCGAGAATGGTACCCGTGCGAATGGAATCAAAGCTTCCAGCGCTGGCATTAATTTTCTCATAGATAAGCGTAGGAATGTTATAAATGCCATTGCGGACGCCCAGTACGGCCACTGTTCCAAAATGAGCCATGGAATACAGCATGATAAGCAACGCTCCTGATATTACACTGGGAAGCACCAGAGGTAGTGTGATTTTTCGGGTGATCGTAAACAGCCCTGCACCTGAAATACGGGCGGATTCCTCCAGGGTCGGATCCATTCTCTCTAAAGCACCGGATACCTGTATAAAAACAAATGGAAACAGATACATTGTTTCTACCAGCATCATTCCCAGGAAGGAATATACATTAAAAACCGGACCGTCAAAACCAAGTACATTCATAAAGAAACGATTTACATAACCGGAACGGGGATTTAGCAGCATTTTCCACGCCAAAGCCCCTATAAAAGACGGAAACATAAAAGGCACTAAAAACATCAGCTTCATATATTTCTTAAGCGGTAAATCCGTCCTTGTTACCAACCAAGCAAAAAAGGTACCTACAATTGTGGAAAAAAATGTTGTACCGCTTGCTATAATAAGTGAATTGGACAGAGCCCGATACGTTTGCGGATCAGATAATATGGTTTTAATATCTTTTATATTAAAACCATCCGTTCCAAACAGGGCAGTCACCAAGATAAGGAGTACGGGGAAAGCGACAAAAATCACTAATATTGCAATTGATAAAGCAAGAATCAGCGTAGTAACAGAAAACCGGCCTTTCCTTGCAGCGGCAGATTGTTGGTTCATACCTTATACCCCTTCCCCTTTCTCTGCGCCAAACAGATTGGCACCGTACAGATGAATCACACATTCATCTCCTTCCTGCAATAGCAGACTCTTCTCAGATGCCTCATAAGCGTTCATTTGCGCACGAATGGTGTGTCCGCCTATCTCTATCAGATAATCCAAGTCTGCGCCAAGGAAGCTGGACCTTAAGACCTTCCCCCTTGTTCCTTCCCCAAAACGTGAAATACTCACGTCTGTAGGGCGAAAGGCGGCATAACAATCTTTCGAATCCGGAACACCGGAAGCCTCCATATAAATCCTTTCATTACCGCAGAAATAGTCTTCCCCATCCCTTCTGACCGGAAGGAAACTTGACACCCCCAGAAATTCAAACACGTAATCATTTACCGGATGCTCAAACACTTCTGCAGGCTTGCCAACTTGTATAACGGCACCTTCTTTATCCATGATAGCGATCCTGTCAGAGATCGCCATGGCGATCTCCTGATCATGAGTAACATAAAATATAGTGATGCCAAATTTCTTTTGCAGATCTTTTATCTCAAAGCGCATTTCTTCCCGCAAATTGGCATCAAGATTATTTAAGGGCTCATCTAAGAGCAACAGGGACGAATCGGCAACCAGTGCTCTGCCAAGAGCAACTCTCTGCTGCTGTCCTCCTGACAATTGAGATGGCAGTCTCTTCTCGAGGCCATTTAAATTCACGGTATCCACAATATGCATAACCTTTCTGTCTATTTCCGCCTTACTTTCTTTCTTGATTTTCAGCGGATAGGCAATGTTATCAAATACTGTCATATGCGGCCATACGGCATATTCCTGGAATACCACGCCCAAATCCCTTTGATCCGGCGAAATGAGCGTACCGCTTTCACCATCAGCCACAAGGCGGTCACCAATATAAATCTTCCCTTTATCAGGAGCCTCAAAGCCAGCTATCATGCGCATAAGCACACTTTTTCCGCAGCCCGACGGCCCCAGAAGTGTGAAACACTCTCCATCATTGATTGTCAGGTTTAAATCACGGTGAATCTGATGTTTCTCATACGCCTTGAAAATATTTTGAAGTCTAATAGAAGCCAACCTTTCTCACATCCTTTCCAATGAATGACAGAATCAATTTCCCTGCATGATCTTTAAGAATGCATCCACCCTTGCTTCTTTCTCAATCATCATCTTCTGATAATCTACCTTAATTCCCCGCTTCAATGCTTCATCAGCCGGAGGAATATTATATTTCTCCGGTACTTTAACTGTAGACAACACAGGCAGCGTTCCATTTTCTGCTATGATTGCCTGTGCATCTTCGGTAATCATATAATCAACGAATCGTTTGGCCGCATCAGGTTTCTTGGTATCCTTGAAGATGGCTATGGGGCTTGGAATAACCAGCATTTCCTCTGGATACGCCATAGCAAGCGTCGCCCCGCTGTTTACTTTATCAAATGTAATGTAATCCACGGCCAGACAGCCATATATTTCACCGGAAGCCGTGTCATCTACCACCTGACCGGACCCCTGCCCCACCAAAGCTCCATTGGAGCGCAGATCTTTAAAAATTTTATCGGTAAATTGTGATTCAAGCATCGCCACACTTACATATGAAGTGCCGGATTGAGATGGATTTGCAATGGCAAAGGCATCCTTAAAATCAGGCCCGCACAGATCCGACCATGCTTTGGGAGGATTTTTGACAAAGGAAGTGTTATAAGCGATTCCAAGAGTCCCCAACCGCGCCGGTATAAAGTAATCCTCAGTATCTTCTAACGGATTGAGTACCTGATCTGCTCCGGCCGGCTTATACTGCATGAGAATTCCTTCCTGCTTCATGCTGAAGAAATCCGGCACCTCACTTGTCCATATTACATCTGCCATAATCTGGCCGCTCTCCCGCTCGGTAGCAATTTTAGCCATAAGCTTCCCTGCTCCTGCAGACTGGTAATCCGTGGAAATATCCGGATTTTTTACCATAAAATCCTTGACTAACTGGGATATCATGGATTCTTTGAGCGACGTATAGATAATTAGCTTGCCACCTGAATCAGTAGAAATCGCCTCTTTTTCTACCGCCCCATCCAGACTTCCGCCTGTGGTTGGATCTAAAACCTGCTTTTTCTGACAGGCGGTCATTCCCAGACACATGATACCTGTCAAAAACATAACTAACATTCTCTTTCTCATAAACTACCTCCTCACCTTTTTTTGAAAGTTACCAGATGTTTATATGCTAACATATTTATCAAAAAATGGTACCGATTATCTCGTTTATTTGGCAAATATCACGTACAATTAAAAGGAGTATTTTATTGAGACCTATCGCAGACCAATTCTGCTGCAGTAAGGGAGAGCGCCGCCACCAGCGAAGAGTTCTCTAGCCAGGCTCTGATTTCAATCAGCCTTATGGGGCAGATTAAGTTTTAATAATAAAAAGCCGCTTCATAATAAATGATTCATGACTAATAAATAATCATCATTTATTATGAAGCGGCATTAATTGTATATTTTTATTCCACCAGCTCAATTTCCGGTCAACGCTTTCCACAGATTCCAGATTTTCTTTTACAGGACAGCTGCAAATGCATAGACTATTATGGCAACCGCATCAAAGCCTACCTTTTTACTGGTTACAGCTATCAAGTATTTTCATGGTTCTTCCTGTTGAATTAGGAAATGAACCTTCGCATACATTCATAGTAATAAACGGATCACTGTGTCCGACAATTGCATTAACCTCAAGAATACTGATTCCCTCTCTCGCTTCGTTTATTAAAGATTCTAAATAGAAAAAGCCGTAGAACCTTAAAATTCTACGGCAGGTCAAAAGGATTAATATTCTCTTCTAAAGGGTCACTTTTTACATACACTTCTCTTTAATACTTTTTTCGCTTGATCACTTTTAGTCTAGAAAATTCCTCCCTGTCTTTTTCCTCCAGGGAATTAGTGATGCTTTTTGTCAATGATTCATAACGTGGAATGGTGATATTATTTAAGGCATTGGCCCGTTTCTGGGTCCTTTTGATGCTGTTTGCCAGACGGTAGGCCGAATTCTCTACCATAGAAAGCTTTACCGTCAGCTTCTTCACCTTCTCAAACTGGCAGCGGGCCTCATCTAAGGATTCCCTGGTGTTGTAATACGCATAAGTCAGGTTTAAAAGCATTTCATCATGCTTGACCAGGGGAATCTCCGTTCCCATGATGCTCCTGGTCTTGACTCGAACCGAATTATCCACAGGGACTGCCATGGCTATATCCTGCACGTAGTTGATTCCCAGCTCTATGTTGGCCTTTTGCAGGGACTTGTAAGCGGAAGTGAAGGTGACATCGATTTCCGACTGGATGCCTTTTGCTTCATCGATCAGGCTCATCAATTCCTTGATGAGGATGTTCCGTTTTTTATCCATCAGTTCATAGCCCTGTCTGGCTAAAGCCAGGGAGCTTTTCGCAAGGATTAAATTCCCCTTGGTGGGAAATGTATTGGGATTCATGGATATCCCTCCTATTCTTCCGATCCGTCAAGGGTGGCAGGCTTGTAATACTGGTCTAATACCTTGGTGTCGATACGGTCCAGCTCGGCTCTTGGAAGAAGCCCTAAAAGCTCCCAGCCGATGCTCAGGGTTTCGATGATATTCCGGTTGGCATGATTTCCCTGCCCAACAAACCGGCCTTCAAATTCCTTGCCGAATACCAGATACATTTTATCAATAGGGGATAGTTCATCTTCTCCGATGACCGATGCCAGAGCTCTGGCATCTCCTACCTTGGCATAACAGGAGAATAGCTGGTTTGCCAGGCCCTGATGGTCAGCTCTTGTAAAGCCTTCACCAATTCCGTCCTTCATCAGACGGCTTAAGGAAGGAAGCACGTTAATAGGAGGATAAACGGACTGGCCGTACAAACTGCGGTCCAGAACGATCTGCCCTTCTGTAATATATCCCGTAAGGTCAGGGATGGGGTGGGTGATGTCATCGTTTGGCATGGTCAGTATGGGAATCTGGGTCACGGAGCCATGCCGCCCCTTTACGATGCCGGCCCGCTCATAAAGGGAGGCCAGCTCGCTGTATAAATATCCGGGATAGCCTTTTCTGGAAGGAATCTCCCCCTTTGAGGAGGAAACCTCACGGAGAGCCTCCGCATAGGCTGTCATATCGGTCAAAATAACCAGTATGTGCATTCCCTTTTCAAAAGCAAGGTATTCCGCCAGTGTAAGCGCCACCTTTGGTGTGATCAGACGTTCCACCACAGGGTCGTTTGCCAGGTTGATGAACATGGCCACGTGGTCGGAAACGCCGCTTTCCTCAAAGGTACGGCGGAAGAAGTCGGCCACATCGTATTTTACACCCATGGCAGCAAATACCACAGCAAATTTTTCGCTGGAAAGGGCGTCATCTCCCAGGGAGGCCTGCTGTACGATCTGGGCTGCCAGTTCGTCATGAGGAAGGCCGTTTCCGGAGAAGATGGGGAGCTTTTGGCCCCGGATCAGAGTCATCAGCCCGTCGATGGCTGAGATTCCGGTACGGATATAATCTCTTGGGTATTCTCTGGTAACAGGATTTAAGGGTTTTCCGTTAATGTCCAGCCAGATATCGGAGTTGATGTCTCCAAGCCCGTCAATAGGCTCTCCGATGCCATTAAAGGTACGTCCCAGCATGTCTTCGGACACCGCAAGCTCCATAGGGTGTCCGGTGAGGCGGGTGTGAACATTTCTTAAGGCAAGCCCATCGGTTCCTTCAAACACCTGGATGATCGCCTTATCCTCGTAAACCTCAATGATACGTCCCAGCTTCTTTGTCTTTTTTTCTACGGTCATTTCCACGATTTCGTCGAAAGCAGCATTCTGGACGCCTTCTAAAACAACTAATGGACCGTTGATTGCACTAAGTCCTAAATATTCGATTGCCATAGCCTGCCTCCTCCCTATGCATTGCGTTCGATGACGGAATCATAGAAGGCATCTACCTGCTTTTTATAGTCATCAAACATATCAAGTCTGTCGTTAGGTACATCATATTTAATGGAAATGATCTTATCAAAGATCGGATCCTCTTTTAATACGGACATAGGCATTCCCATGGAAACAAGGGAACGGGATTTCTTGTATAAATAAAGAATTAGATCCATCATTTTAAACTGTTTTTCCATTGGGACACAGGTATCGTCCTTATGGAATGCGTTCTGCTGTAAAAATCCGATCCTGATCACCTTTGATATTTCCAGTATAAGCTTCTGGTCATCGGGAAGCATGTCTCCGCCGATCAGCTTTACGATCTCCATCAGGCTGCTTTCCTGGGTCAGCAGGAAGACCAGACGGTTTCTGTAGTCCACGAACTTCTTATCCACGTTTTCCACGTACCAGGGCGCCAGATCAGTCAGATATTCAGAATAACTGCTGAGCCAGTGAATGGCCGGGAAGTGGCGTTCGTTTGCAAGGTTTCTGTCCAGGCCCCAGAAGCAGCGGACAAAACGCTTGGTGTTCTGGGTTACCGGCTCGGAGAAGTCGCCTCCCTGAGGGGATACGGCACCGATGATGGTAACTGAGCCTTCGGTTCCGTTCATGTTCTGAATCATCCCGGCTCTTTCATAGAAGGCCGATAAACGGGAGGCCAAATAAGCTGGGAAACCTTCTTCCGCGGGCATCTCTTCCAGACGCCCGGACAACTCTCTTAAGGCCTCGGCCCACCTAGAGGTGGAGTCCGCCATGATTGCCACATGATATCCCATATCCCGGTAGTATTCCGCCAGGGTAAGGCCGGAGTAAAGGCTGGCTTCACGGGCGGCCACGGGCATGTTTGAAGTATTGGCAATCAGTGTGGTCCGGTCCATCAGAGGATTTCCAGAACGGGGGTCAACGAGCTCAGAGAACTCCTCAAGCACCTGGGTCATCTCGTTGCCACGTTCCCCGCAGCCAATATAAATGATAATATCCGCATCAGACCACTTGGCGATCTGGTGCTGGGTCATGGTTTTTCCTGTACCAAAACCGCCGGGTATACAAGCGGTACCTCCCTTAGCAAGAGGAAACAGGGTATCAATGATCCTCTGCCCGGTGATAAGAGGCTTTCCGGCCGGATATCTCTTTAATATAGGCCTTGGTACACGGATGGGCCACTTCTGGGTCATGGTAATTTTCTTTTCGGACCCGTCTAAAAGCTGGAGGGTCAGCAGGGGATCGGATATGGTATAGGAACCGTCCTCCACCACGTCAAGAACATAGCCTTCCATATCAGGGGGTATCATAACCTTATGGACGATTGCCGGGGTTTCAGGAACCTCGGCAATAATGGTACCTGGTAACAGATGATCCCCTTTTTTTACTGTTATGTGGGTCTTCCAGAGCTTCTCGCCGTCAAGGGCATCCACATGAATTCCCCGGTCAATATATGCCCCTCCGGTCTTTGCGATCTCGCTTAAAGGGCGCTCAATTCCATCAAAGATGTTGTTTAAAATGCCTGGGGCCAGTGTGACGGATACGGGGAAGCCGGAGGAAGTGACCGTCCCTCCCGGTTTTAAGCCGCTGGTTTCCTCATATACCTGGACAATGGTGCGGCGGTCTGTAAGGCCGATGACCTCACCGACTAAGTGGTCTTCGCCTACATAGACCATTTCATTCATTCGGAATCCGGAATCACCCTTTAAATAAATGACAGGGCCGTTAATGCCGGAAATGGTGCCTGTATTAGTCATTAGCCGTACCTCCCATCAGATCCTTTACATCAAAGCGGAAGTCGCGTTTTGCCTCCGCCAGCTTGGTTTGAAATGAATTGTCGATTAAAATGTGCCTGGAAGGGATAACAGCCCGTGTTCCTCCCAGAAAGGAGTATTCGCTCACCTGGATGTCAGAGCCGCCTGAAATTGCCAGTTCATTGATCTTCTCTTCATCTGCAGGATCGATGTAAATGGTGATGAATTCCTTTCCTGCCAGGGCCTTGGCTTCCCGTATCTGCTTTTCCAAAAGCTTTGTATATTCGGGGGATCCCATAAATGTGGCCAGTTTATCCCGAAGCTCCGAAAACAGCTTATCTTTCAGCTCATCCTGTTTTTTTCCAAAAACCCGTTTCATGCCGATCTGTTCCAGGGAAAGCTTTTTGTTGATTTCCCGCTCGATTCGTTCGCTTTCCAAAGCTACCTGGTGTGCAGCCCTTCGTTTCGCATCTTCCTGATGCTCTAAAAAGGTCTGCTCCAAGGCAGCTGTATATTCATCAAGCATCTTTGCACTGCGGGTTCTGGCATCTTCCATGCAAAATTCCAGGAAATGCTGTAATTTTTCCTCAGTCGTCAAGATGACCACCTCTTTCTTATAGTTTTAATCCGATGGCTTCATTAACGTAATCTGTGATAAAGTTCGGCTTGCGGCCGGTACCATGGCGGTCAGGGATTTCTATGATCAATGGAAGCTTGCGGTTTAACTTCACATCATTGATGATGTCCGGAAACTCTTTTCCGAACTTTTCCGTCAGGAGAATGATCCCAATCTCCTTATCGGCCAGGACTTTATCCAGTTCACGTTTCAGTTCAGCCTTTTCATGAACGACAGCGCCCTCAACTCCGGCTAATCTCATGCCGGTCCAAGTGTCCACGTTGTCGCTGATCAAATACATTTTCATGGATTAGAGCTTACCTAAGATCATGAAAGAAATGATCAAGCCATACAGACAAACGCCTTCGGCAAGCCCTACGAAGATCAGTGATTTACCAAGTATGGAACCATCCTCGCTGATGGCACCGAGAGCAGCGCTGGCAGCAGCGGAAACGGCAATACCGCCGCCGATGCAGGCAAGACCTGTGGAAAGGGCAGCTGCTAAGTAACCCATTCCGGCAATGCTTCCAGTGCCGGCAGCGGCGCTTTCCGCAGCAGCAGCCTGGCCGTTAAACATGAATACACTGGATACGATTAAGGTTCCGAAAAATAAAAGGGTGTTGATACCAAGAGCAGTTTTATAGCGGCCCTTTGTTTTTGCGCCCATGGCAAAGGCTCCGAAGGGCAGGGCGATACTTAAGGTTAATGCAATTGCTAATGTAATTTTTACTAAGGTTGACATAATATTACCTCCGTTTTGGTTTTTAAATTTTCTTCCCGTATGGTTTAAATGCACGGCCGGTTCCACGATAGAAACGGCTGAATAATTCGTAATATTCCAGACGCAGAACCTGGATTCCAACGATCAGGCCTTCCATGCCGCAGACAAATAAGTTGCCAAGAATAACAACCAGCCAGTTCGGGTTTCCTGCTTCCACACCGGACAGCATAAGGACAACCTCCATCATGGCCGCGTGGCTGACAGCAAAAGCCCCTACACGGACAAAGGAAAGGGTGTTGGAAAAATAGCTTAAAAGCACTTCAAACAGTTCAAAGAAACCCTGAACCACAAACATGCCCTTTTCCTTTGGCATGATCTGCGTTTTCTTTTCCACCAGGTTGGTGAGAGGTTCCTTAAAGAACATGACGATCAGCGGGAGGCCAAACATGATAACAAGGAGTACGGCAGCCGGAATGGGATTATTTGTCATGTATAGGACGATGGTGAGCACAAGGCTTGCATAGAAGACAAGTCCTGCCACACCGTTTGTGTCAAACAGGGTCTTTTCCGGTTCATGAAAGCGGATGCTGTTTATGATGTTGAGAACCATGGTCAACAGGATAATTCCCATACCAAGAGAAACCGCAACGATAAATACGGTATTCAGTTTCCCTATAAAGGGCAGGTTTGTCATGTGCTCCATGGGGCGGAGCCAGACCGCACTAATAATATCTTCAAATCCGAAAACACTACCGAACAGGAATCCGAATATGGTTGAAAAAAAGCCACAGCAGGATATAATCGCCGCCAGATTTATTTTTTTCAGCCGGTAGAGGAGGAGTCCTCCAAACAGAAGGCATATTCCCTGCCCCACATCCCCGAACATAAAACCAAAGAGGAAGGAATAGGTGAGGCCGATCAATATGGTGGGATCGATCTCTTTGTATGCCGGCAGGCCGTACATCTGAATGAACATCTCAAAGGGTTTAAAAAGTCTGGGGTTTTGCAGCTTGGTAGGCGGCAGGCTCATAATTTTGTTGTGGTCATCCTCTATGATACAGAAAGTCTTTTCATCATCAGAGATTTCTTTCTGGAAGGCAGCTGCATCCCGGTTGCTCATCCAGCCGCAAAGGATATAAAAGGTATTTACTTTCTGTTTGGTGCATGCGGCCAGTTTTCTTACGTTAAAATTGGTAGAAAAAGTTTCCAGACTGTTTAGTGCTGCCACTAACTCCTCCTGCCTTGCAGCCAGAAGTCCGGACATCTGGTTTCGGATGCCGTCAATATCAGACTGAAGAGCATTTATCTTATCTTCCAATGCATAAATGGCATCTAACGGCGTACCTTCGTACTCATCTGCTATAAAGTAACGTTCAAAACGCATGGAGGCATAAATGGCGTCAATCTGATTTGAAATGGTTTCCGGCACAAAATAAACCAGCCAGACATATTCGTCATCCTCCCGGCATTTATAGAGGACGGTATCAATAGTATCATATACATAGCTCACAAATTTGTTGTAATACTCATGAGAAATACGCCCAAAACGGAATTTAATGTACTTAAACTGAAGGATGGAGCTTAACTCATAGTTTAGTCCGGTAAATGGCAGGATTCGTTCCAGGGATTGCCGGAAAGAATTTTGTTCGGATATAAGGGCCTCTTCCTTTGCTGTAAGCTCCTTTACCTGGTCCCCGATCTCACTGACAATTTTGTCTGCCCGCTGGATTGGAATCTTTTTCCGGTTGCCTGGCTGAATACCCGGAGGGAGTAATTCCGCCAGCTCCATGGCACGCTGGTAAGCGTCTTTGTATGGATTTGTTTCAATATAAGGCCTTAAGTCTTTCACCGTTTTTAATTCCGACAGGGCATTTTCCAAATGGATTTCATATTTGGATAAATAAGTGTCGATGACCCGGTCAATATCTTCCTTGGGCCCGGTGATACTTAAGAATTTCATCTTTTCTATCACAAAAAGCAACCCCCTTTACATTTTTACTACATAGGAGATGATTTCATCCGGGCTTACGCGGTAACGGATGCTCTCTATGAGGGTGATAATCTTTTGAATTTCTTCCTCCTTAAAATAAAGATAGGAATTCAGTGTGGCAATGGAATACGGATTCTGCCGGCTGGAGGAACGGTATATTTTATCCAGTACTTCCAGTGTAATGTGTTCCAAGTCCGGCATGTCTGCGGCTTCCAGATCTGATTTCCGTCCATAAAAGGTATTCTTTAGTACAGAATAGAACTCTTCCAGTGTAGCTGTTTCTGCCAGTTTATTAATCTGCTCCTTATTCAAATGATAATTGAAGGGGATAAGAAGGGTATAAATATCGGCAGGCTGCAGATGATAATATTTTTTAGATCGGTAAATCCATTGGATATTAAGTAAATCCAGCTTGCAGCCAAAGCAGCGTTTGAGAAGATCCTGTTCCTTCCTTGTAAGATGTTTTCCCATGACCTTCCTAATGGTCCTAAAGTACAGAAGATCTAAGTGGACCTCATAATCAAACAAGGTAGGCTGTTCCCTGTCGTCTAAGTAGGCCAGCAGGTCATAATAAACCGAACCTTCTAAGTTAGTTATAAACTCTTGTAAGTCCATGGAAGATGACAGCTTGATTAAATCCAGCCGGGAATGCTTCTCAAAAAAGTCCTGGAATACAGAGAGATCGATATCTAATCGGTTCTTACCCATAGCATTGCGGAAGCATTTCTTCAGGATATCGATTTCAAAGTGCATAAAATACAGGTCAAGGAACTTGCGTTGGGTTAAATTGGCGAACCGGTAGAGCTTTGCATAATCCTGGTACAGAGAAAGGATCAGACGCTGTTCAATGGCCCCCCGGTGGAGCACTACACCCTCCAGGTTAGCAAACAGTCCTTCATAGGCCGGAAGACGTCTTAAATATTCCTCTGCATCAGAAACGGTTTCAAGGGCAGCCATTTCCCGGAACTGACTGTCGGTGATCAGATGGCTCTCCATGGCTCTTACCTTGGTTGTAATGCCGCTGTAGGATAGTAAGTCTCCCATTGGATCACTCCTTTACCATAGTCTGAAATAACTTCTCAACGTAACGGTTATGATTTTTCTCATAATGGGTTTCCAGTGCGTTTTGAATTCTCAAAGAACCGTTCTTCTGCTTTTCCAGTTGGTTGCTCATTTCGATTTCCAGGTCTGTACACAGTTTTTCAATTTCACTGTTGATCTGTGCTTCTAAATCAGTATCAAATGCGGAAGTTCGTCTCACCATTTTTTTGGAAAAATCCTTTTTGCGTTCCTTGGCGTTATCCATAATGGAAGTTGCTGCCGATTCGATATCAGAAATCTTTTCAATCACTTTGTCCATATGGTACTCTCCTTTTTTGAATAATCGTTAATAAGATGACTTATTCTATCATTACTTATTTTTTTGAAACTTAGAAATATTAGCTTAAGCTACCATGAAATAATTTAAGTATTAATTAATGGAGTTATCTATTGTTAGTTGATGGAAAAACAATAATTGTTATTTCCACCTGCATAGTTAACACTCTATTTGGAATTCAGCTAGTAAATTCCGAACATAAAATATTCACAACTCCAGCTTATTCCTCCTTCCTCTAATATTGGCTGTTTTATTCATATATGTTCTTATTCTAATTCAATATAGAATAAATTACCAGTTTTATTTTACCACTTGGCAAAAATAAGTCAAGAGAAAAAAAAAATCATAACAATTTGTTAACTTTATTAATTTTCGCAAAATAACTACACTACTCTACAAATAAATCAAGTATAAATAATATCCTGCTCGGCTGGCCAATCATGCCGAATCTGGCTAGAATATCAGGCAAGGCACTAGAAAGCACGAACGTGCGCCCGCTGGGCGCACGTTAAAAAGAGCAAAGTATTTAATTTACAGCTTTGCTCTTTTTACTATTACTAAAAACTAGTATTCTTACCCCCAAAGGATGACATGGCGGCACTGCACTTAAATTTTAATATATTTCATAATAGGATTCACAATTTATTAATATTAGAATAACGCCTAAGAAAAAATGTTCACCATTTTAAAATAAACGATTAAATAGCAACGGAAAAATAAAAACTTCAAATTTTTCAAGTTTTAGAGAGTTGGTATCACTTTAATAGTGTCCGGATATTCAATTACCCGCTATACCTTATGTTCCGTAGTATAAAATATCGTTTACTTGACGTAAATAATGATATAGATTATTGGTGTTAAACCCTTAGCCGATGCAATATAACTCATTTTAGTTTCTCAGTAACCATTTTAGAAATAGATCTGAGGTTTCTTTTTTAAATGCCTGCAAAATAGCCTTTTCTACAAGAAATTATTCTTCGACAGGCAATTTAACATAACGATTCGTTTGCCATCTAATTCTTACAAAATATAAACCAACTCCCACCGGTAACCAAAATACCGTATATAATAAACTTTCCTTTATATAAGGAAGTAAAACAGACAAGTCTGCTCCTTTTAGATTTAAATATTTCAAGGGAAGAACCGCATGAATAAAAGGCCATAAGCTTTTTACAAGACGTTTAGCACCTGCAGGTATCATATATGCCGGCCACGTGATTAAACAAGTCAAGGCAGTAATTAAATTTATCATTCCAAGGAACATTGTAAAATAAATGGGCGTATCAATAAAAGATGCAAAGAAAAAACCCATAGCTGTCAAATTAACAAGGAAGAGCAACATAAGTACGGCATACATAAGAATGCTTCCTCGAAGCTGCATACCAAAAAATTTTCCTGCAGCACACAGCCCGATAAAGCCGGAGATAATCAGAATGCCTATCAGCATCAGTATACGAGTAATTAAATCTTGTATCTGTTGCCGTTTTTCATTGATTTTCTTGGAAAAAGTACAAAATTTTTTTCTTTCCTCAATGAGTACAGGGACTAAAAAGTCCGCTAAAAATATCATTTGAACCGTTAGAGGAATAATCAAATATCCCAAAAAACTGAGGTACCCCAACTGTGAATCATAAAGAACCCGTTCCTCAAAAGAGAAAGATTTGATAGCCTGCTTCGCAGAATATGGCAACATTTTATTTCCTTGTAAAATGCCAACCTGTAGCTGAGAGCTGATCGTGCTCAGTACAGTACTGCAATATCCGGAAAGATTTGCGCTTACAATATTATTGGTTCCATCTATGATAAACGAAACACCTGGGGACTTTTTTTCTAATATATCCTGATGAAATCCCTTAGGTATTACAATCCCTCCATTAACAGTTCTTACCTTGATTGCGTCTGCTAGCTGTTCTTCTGAATCTGTATAATATTTCACATTAATTCCTGGATGAGTATCCAACTGCTGTACTATTTTTCTTGACAAAGAACTATTGTCATGATCAACCACTCCAAATGGAATATTCAATATAAAAACTTTACTGTAAACAAACGCTAGAAACATAATCGAAAAGATTGGTAATATGGTAAACTGAATTGCATATTTTTTATCCATGCGAAGCAGTTTCAATGTTTTCATACACGTACCTCCTCTATAGGTTGATGGTATTCACTAATGCGTTTTATTGTTATAATGCACCATATAACTGCCCACATAGCTCCAACAAACATTAACAACCATAATAAATTTGGCAAAATATCAATTAAAGTTCTTTCCATTAGAAAAAGATCCCTGAGTGGAATTGCACAAAATGCAATTGGTATAAATTTTGATATAGTGGTAAAAATATCCGGCATACCCAGCAACGGATAAGTATACCCTGATAAAACAAAAGTAACCATAATTGGGCTCATCATTTTTGTCGCTACGGTAAATTTATCTTTGACTATCAAATTCGACAGAATTCCCAGAGCACTCATTCCTGTACAGAATAAAAAAACAAGCAAAATTGCAGCTAAACTCGATCCGCGATAAGGTAAATCAAAAAAATTAACCTGAATTAGAAGAGAGAGAAAAATCGAAACAGAACCTATACCCGCGCAGATTAAATTTTGCATGAACAATTGTAAACAATTTCTGTTCTTCGGAACTAGAACTCCAAGACAGAAAATTCCAAATTGTGCAATACTTACCAGGGCACCCACAATTATAAATTCAGTCATGCTTTTAGTAGGGTTTCCTAATAACCGGGTGGTAATTTGTATAGGCATCGCATTATTTAAAGCAGTGTCTGGCATTATTCCCAGTTTTCCCTCCTGCAGGCTCATCAAATAACCAGCTCTCACAGTTCCCAATACTTCGGCTATTTTCAATTTAATGGTGCCAACAGCCGACATTTGAGAACCATCGTAAATCAACATAATCTTAGGTGCTCTTCCTCCAACGACCTCTTCAGAAAATTTATTTGGAATAATTATACCAGCAACTGTCATTCCATTTTCCAAAGAATTCTTTACATCATCATCGCTTTTCCTGTATTCCACCACCCGAAAAAGAGGGTTAGTACTTATTTGCTTTACCAACTCTTTACTTAGTGAAGAATTATCATGATCCACAATAACAATAGGGATATGATTAAGTTGCTTTTCGATATAAACCCTTCCGAGTAATGCGCTGCTGGCTGAAGGAATAATAAGAACCAATAGAATTGGAATCAAGATACTTTTATGTATTAACATCTTATAATAAATATCAAGAAATATTTTTTTCATCTTTTTCCTATCACTTTCCAAAATCAACAAATGCGGTCATTCCTGCATGTAGTGGCTGGGTAAAGTCTACCAGTTCCACCTTTACTCCATAAGACAAAATATCAAATCCTCCATTATCGTTGGTAGCTCTTTTGATTGCAAAATCAGCATTTTTATTGATTCTAACTACCTTTCCCTTAAAAGTCTGGTCTTTGTAGGCAGCAAGGGTAATAGAAACCTCCTGATTCATTTCCACTTTGGAAAGATCAGTCTCATTTACATTGCAAAGTATCCATGGGTAACTGGTATCAGTTATAACAGCCAATGGCATTCCTGTTGAAACCAACTCACCGACTTCGGCATTTAATTGTGTAACTACGCCATCTCCAGGTGCAGTAATAGTAGCATAACCCAGATTTATCATCACAGCTTCAAGTCCGGCTTTTGCTTGTCTAACTTGACCATCTGCAGCCTGTATGGCTGCAGATGCCTGATCAGCCTGGGCCTGGGCAGCTTTTATCTCCTCCGGCCTGCTGCCATTTTTAGCCATACTATATTTATCTTTTGACAAAGAAAGCTGGGTTGATGCACTATCTAAATCAGACTGTGCAACTGCCCCATCATCGTATAACAGCTTAACCCTGTCATAGGTCTTTTGTGTCAGTTCATAAGCTGCCTTAGCTTGACTGATTTCCTCGGATCTGGCACCGTTATTAAGTCCCTCCAGCTTTGCATCTGCCGCTTTCTTGGCTGCCTGGGCAACCTCAACTTGAGCGCTAGCACTGTCAATCTGAGCTTCAATCTGGGCCTTTTGAGCATACAGGGCATCACTGTCCATCGATATCAGCACCTGCCCTTTCTTAACCATGTCTCCTTCTTTTACTGCTATCTCTTTGATTTTTCCCGGTAACATGGAGTTAATATTGGTATCAGCCATTTCAACACTTGACTGCACTATTAAATGATCTGACCCCTTACGAATTAACTGATTTCCAGTTATTTTAGCTCCTCCGCTGCAAATCACCGTTATACCCGCGGCTACAATCGTTACTATCAATATTTTTTTGGGGATTCTCATAATATGCCTCCATATTCTTTAATTTTAACCATTTTTCATCCCATTAGAAACAATGTTGAAATTTAGTATTTACATAAATTACTTAAAACTTTGCTTATTGACCCGAATTCATAATAATACCTTTAACCGCCCATTGGTATGTGTCAAATGCCTGATACAAGGAAATATAAGCGCTTTGCTTCTCGCTTTCTGCCCGTAATAACGCCATCTGCGCCTGGAGATAATTGATTTTACTTAGCATACCAAGTTGATTCGCACGGTCTGCCTTTCTTTTTTCCAATATTGCTTTTTCATAGGCAGTGCAGGAAGTATCATAGGCATTCCTGGAATTCAACAAGGATTGATAAAATGACTGCATGGTAATAGCTATATTCTGTTCACCCTCTGAAACTCTGGCATCCTTGTTCTTAATACTGGTTGACGATTTATTAGAGTCAGTATGTCGTTCTGTAATCAGATTATAATTATTTCCTATGGCTATTGCTGTATCGGCTTCTAAGTCTATCGCATTAATAGCTTCAAAATCAAAAACCGGTAACTCTCCAATCACTGGCGGATTATCTACCGAATATCCGGTCATAAGGCATAAAGAATGCTGTAGGTTGTCAATAGTATTATCAAGCTTTAAAAGTAAAGATTGGGCGGATAATACATCCTTCTGGGCCGCTAAAAGATCTGCTTCTGTTGCCATCCCCACCTGATAGCTTAAAGCTCTAGCCTCACTGGCGGCCAAACTGGTTTCTAGCACCTTTTGCATCAATGTCCGATTGGCCACAGCGCTATTATATCCAATCATAATCTGATTGGCATAATAAGTATAACTTTTGGCGGCCAATGTAATGTTTGAATTAGCCGATGAATTAGGCCGGTTTAAAAGGTCCAGATTCCTTTTTAAAGTTTCCGCTCCTGTTTTCATTGCCTTAACAGTCATTTTTAGAATGATGTACTGCTGCATCCCCTGTATACTGTCTGTAGCACCGGAATCTTTTAATGCATCTGCATCATCTTTCAGATCAGAAATATATCTACGTAACTCATCGTGGATATACTGTGCATTGCCAATGGAATCATTAACTTTATCAGTGACATTTTGAACCTCCGGATTAAAATACCTGACCAGATCTGGGAGTTCATTAAAATCTATAACCTGATCATTAAGCTGCTCCCACTTCTCCTGGCTCATACCTTCAGGAGCTGGGCTGGCTGACAAGCCAGGACCGGTTGCCCCATAAGTTGGCATAATAGTAAAGGAAACAAGCGAGGCTACCAGGAGAAACGATAATACACTTTTTTTATTCATCTTATCATCCTCCTGTTGATGCAAGTCCATTGACTGCATTTTCATAAGTCTGAATTGACTGAAATAAAGCAAGTTCTGCTGTCTTTACACCGATAGTTTTTTTAATATATTCATTTTTCTGCTTTAAATAATCCAGTCTTCCTAAAGATCCAACTTGAAGCTTTCGCTCAGCAGTGGTCATATTCTGGCTTTCCAAGTTAAATTCAGCAACGGCCTGCTCATAATTGGTTTTCGCTTGGAGAACTTCCTGATAGTCTTTTACCAGATCAGAACCAATATTCTGTTCATTGCTGGATATCGTCCGCTTCAGCGTATCCTTTGTAATTTCTGCTGTTGCATTTTCTAACTTCCGTTTATTGATTTTTAAAGTGTAGTTTTTCCGAAGCGCAACTTCCTTATCTCCCTCAAGATCAATAGTGAAAATACGTTCCATATTCACATTAGGAATTTCTTTGATTTCTGGAGCATCGTTATACTTCCAGCCCAACATAATACAAAGCTTCTGTCTGGTTTCTTCAATAGAAACATTCAGCTTCTCAATTGAAGTTTGTATCGCCTGAACGTTTTTCTGAGCCTCCAAAACATCTATCTGGGTTGCCATACCTGCGCTTTGCTTTGTCAAAGTAGCTTGATATACCGCTGCTGCAAGTTGCAGACTGTCTTTCGCACTTTCCAATTCATACTTCTGCAGAAAATAGGAAATCATGTAAGTCTGGGCTTCTACTACCAAATTGGCCTCCTGCTGCTCATAGGTTAGCTGATATACTACTATATCCTCCACATTTTTATCCGCCTGAGCATCTGCATTACTGGCTCCTACTTCATTCTGGGCATCTTTAGCAGGATTTTCTCCATTTACAAAACTGCGGTAATCGCTGGCTGCATCCCGGTAATACTGGGCATTCTGGTCACTGGTTATTCTGCCATCACGTTTCTTATCGCTGATATCAAGCTGGTTTTTCTGAACAGTTACGTTATATTCATGTATCAGACCCGCCAGTTCATCATACTCCATTACATTATCTCTAAGTTTTGCCCACTCTTCCTGAGTCCTGGCAAACTCCGGACTTCCTGCCCAAATTGTTTCTACAGATATAAAAACTATAAAAACTGCTGCAAGACAGTAAGTTGCAACCTGCTTCCATTTTCTCATTCTTCCGTCAAACCTCCTTAATAAATAAAGCGTACTGATTGCTATGGTTGTCTTATCCATAGCAGCTACACGGGGCGCTTTTTCCTTTAAATCTGAGAGATTATAAAACTGCTCTGTCGGCATTTTTTTCCTCTCTAAATCTTTTTATTAAAACCAGTTAATATTCGATAAAATTGACATTAACTAAAATGATTAACCGTTTATCTTTGATACTTCCTTGTTTTCGAAAATCTACTTGGTTTGTCCACATACTTTACTCTCTCTTTCTTATAAGGATAATTTGGTTTATTTTTTATTTTACCACTTGGCAAAATAAAGTCAAGAATTTAATGAATATTTAATATCTATTTGCTTTTTTCCGTAATTGACAGTAGACATATGTAATATATCTGCCTAATAAGCTAAAAGGTAATTTGACTCGAAGTGTTATATGGGTTTGTCCATGCAGAAGGTCAAAATAATGTCCGATTGAAGAGTACCAAAGGTCAAATAATAACTGACAGTTTATATTATATGAGCTATATGGTATGCTAAAATAAGATCTTAATATTATTATTAATTTCAAATAAATTACTAATTGGTATTTATATTACAATGTGTTATTATATTGTTATCTGAAATTATATTATTTAAGGAGCACCAACAATGAAAAAGGTTTAACTACGCCAACATTAACGGATTTATTTATAAAGCAAATAGAAGCAAAAATATCCGAGGCAATCTACGACTCACCTTACCGCGCCTTATAGTGTTACTTCTCCTTAAGTTTATTATAATAAAATGGTGATAGACGCACATCATTTTTTCATTACTATTTGTGCCGCCAGCGTTAGCGGCGGAATGGAGATTAATATGCCATTAATTGTAGATAAAGCAGAAATGCAGCAAATGATAATCAATGCATTTCAAGAGTGCATCAATGAAAAACCTCTTGCCAGCGTTTCCATGCGCGACGTAGCAAAACAGGCACATATGTCTCACCAAAAATTACTTTATTATTTTCATGATAAGAAAGATCTTGTGTATTCTTATGTTCGATATTCAAAAGATTCTTTTTCAAACAAATGTATGGCATGGTTTGAGGAAAATGATCAGCTAGAATCTGAATCAAATGAAGAGTATATCTGCCGTTTTCTAAAATTCGTGGCAGATTTTAGTAAGTGCGGGGACAAACAAAAGGCTACTGTACAAATTTATGTTATGGCACAATATGATCAAAAGATATTCGCAATGTTGCAGGACATGTTTACCTATTGGAAAAAAAAGATTAAAGATTGTTTGATTAAAATCTATGGAAATGCGGCTAGTGATAATGAAGCAGAGGCGATGATGATCTTAATTTTAGGAACATTTTTGTGCAGTAGCAATCGGGCCATTTCAGGAAACATTAATAAAGCAATTTTGGAGTGCATTATGAATTTGGGTCATGAGAATGAAAAAACAGTATAATAAGAAATGTGAAAAATGATAGTATTTTCTTGTAAAATAGGGTCTTATAGAGCTAATAGGCATCCTACCCCCACCCAAAAGATGCCCAAATTATGCCCAAAAAGGAGTAAATCACAATAAATACATATAAATAATAAACCCCTGCAAAATCGTTGATTGTACAGGGGTTTAAACAACGATAAACAATCTATCGATTTATATAAGTCAGCAATGCGATCAAGAACGTACCAACTAAAAACAATAAACTAAATGTCTGATATGTTGTCATGCGCATCACCTTCAATCAAAACTTGAAGGCTCCACCCTATTCGGTTACTCCTGATAGCATGTTACCATAATTTTCTTGGTCAACAATCCTCCTTTTAATTTGCAGACCACCAGCACTGTCCATGAGGAAGACTACAGGCACCGCGGGTCCATGGTTGCTGACAACTACCATTTTAAATTCTGCAAACTGAGGAGGATAAACGCCCTTTTCTTCCCTAATGTCGAAAACTCCTTTACTATCTCACTTACCGCAAAACTGCTGTCAGCTTCATCACGACGAATGGGATAGGGAGATAATAGCTGCTCTTATGACCCAAAATCACAAAAAAATTCCAAAGAATTTGCAAAGAATCACTTTTACAAAAAAGAAAGAAGTGGACGCCATCCCGCATACGCTTCTCCGTTTAATCAAAATCCATCAAGCCCCAATAAATCCAGACAAAATAAAAGCCCCAACCCCGCAGCTCTCTGTCTGCAAAACCGGAACTTTTTAGTGCGCCTTCGGGGGCTCGAACCCCGGACAAATAGATTAAGAGTCTACTGCTCTACCAACTGAGCTAAAGGCGCATGTCTTTTGTTTTTCTTTCACTGTGCTCTCGTCTTGAGCACGTGTGTAATTATATAACTGTATCCTACAAAAGTCAACACCTTTTTTACAAATAATTTACAACTTTTTCGAATTTATTTATTATTCTTATTTTTTTGTGCATTTCCGCCTAATGTTTTGTTCACTTCTACAAAAGATTTGTTCCAAGACAGCATTTTCTTATTTAATTCCGTTTTATCACTGGTCGCCTGAAGAAGCTTGCTTGTAACCTTATCTTTCATTCCCATAACTGCTGCTCCCGAATCTGCTTTTGCTTTATTATATGCAAAACCGGCATCACGGTTATTAAATCCGGATGCCGGTTTTTATAAACATTATTTTCTTCCTGCGATCAGTTTATAAATAGGGTTCCCCTGAGAGGAAAACTTCTCTTCATATTCTGTCATCACATTACCCTCTCCCATCTGATTGTGGTGAAGGTCATAGGTGAATTCCTTAATCTGCCACCCAGCTCTCGGGATTGCTTCCAGGGAATAATCAAACAGGCCCCTGTTGTCAGTTTTAAATTCCACAGCACCGTCAGGCTTTAAAATCTGGCCATAAACCGCCATAAAATCCTCTGATGTAAGCCTGCGCTTTGCATGGCGGTCCTTTGGCCAGGGATCGGAAAAGTTTAAGTAAACCTTCTGGACCTCTCCCGGAGCGAATATATCGGCCAGATTTTTTGCATCCACACACATAAAGAATATATTGTCAAGTTCCATCTGAGCCCTTTTCTGTAAGCCTCTCAAAAGGACACTGGGATACCTCTCAATACCAACATAATTGATTTCCGGATGAATAGCAGCCAGTTCCATGATAAAACGGCCCTTTCCCATTCCTACTTCTATCTCTATGGGATTTTCATTGCCAAACACTTCCTTCCAGCAGCCCTTTTTCTCAAAAGGATTCTGTACAACAAAGGGACTACCCGCAATTTCCTCCTCCGAGCCTGGTATATGACGTAACCTCATATTAAAATTCCTCCAAATAAATTCATCTTAATGAAAACATACTTCAACTGATCGATTGTATCATATATGGTGCAGGGTACGCAAGTTTGCGGTTTGTAAGTTTTCGATAATTTTCAGCATAATAAAGCTTCCAGTATAAAAATATGAATATGAACCCAGGATCATCCCTGGCAAAAGGTGCAGTTTCTTTCATAAACTGTTCACATCTTCCACAACTTTTCTACACAACCAACCGATATATTAATATTTGTTACAGGTAATATCCTTATTAGATAAACTTTTTTCATACAGCCGGCAGGATTCCTCCGATCTTGCCGGCTCCTCTCCTTTAAAGGGATGTTGCTTATGGTGCTCCTTTGATGATATTCTCAGTTTATCCTAAATTTAGGACAAAAAAACTATCAATCAGGGTTGATAGTCAGTGTTTTTTGTAATCGTTTCACTTTATTAAGTTTTGATAACACCTATAAAGCTACCGCAATTCTCATGAACAAGAATAAAAACTGTATGACAACACACAGGGCTGATACGCCCAGGCAAGACGGCATCGGACTCTTATGTTTCGGAGAAATCGATCTTTTAATAACAAACACGCCTCCTATGGTGCCAACTAATATTCCGAACAGACCGCTTAGGATCCAGCCGATTATGATAATGGCAGCGGTAAATCCATATGCCCAACGGGGTATTTCATTAAGCGGTACGTATGGTTTTTTAGAATTTAAGTAAACGTCATCCACAGCCAGATCCACTTTGGAACCAATTGCCGTTAGGTGAAGTGTTTTTCCCTCCAACTCGATTGGCTCATCAAAAACCCTGATAAACATGCTTGTACTTTTAATAGGCGTAGAAACACCATCCACGATCTTCTTTCCACGAAAAGCGCCGGGTTTAAAAGCAATCTCATGCTCATTTCCGCCAATTATTACATTCCATTTCTTTTTCATACTTATGTCCTCCAAAGACCATTTATATTTTTATAGAACAGAAACCCGGATCCTGTTATCAGATCCCCGCAGCAACCAGTTGTAGCTTCGAAGCCGTCTGCCTATCCAGATCAGCTGTGTAACCAAGTTCTCCGGGTGACTGATCGTATAACACCTGATACAAAACACATGCAGCCAGATATGTCCCAGCCTGTGACGGGTGATTCCCGTCTTCATCCCAGAGTTCAATTTCCGGATAATCGGAAGAACACCGCATAAATGCGATACCAGCAGGTGCCAGCAGCGCATCCAGTTCAGTTGCAATATTCATATAGTTTTGAGCCATTTGAGTCTGCATTTCTTCTCTTGTATTATTAAATTCCAAACCTAATAGCGGTAAAGAGAAACCCTCTTTATAAGCCCACGTCATAAGAAACACCGATTCGCCATTTGCTTCCCGGATCATACTGTCAAGCGTCCTTGCGGCAGGATACATGTGCTCTTCTGCTCCCATTGTGGAAATACCGCTTTGTTCCTGCAAAATTACATAATCCCAATCATAATTTTTCAGTGCATCACACGCCTGTTCCCCAACCTCATCCGTTTCATCCGCAAAATATTCAAGACGATACGAACCTTCCGTCAATTCATATACCTCTGCGGCAAATCCTCCGCTCCGGCTTAAATTTAAAAATACCGTCGGAAGATCATTATAATATGTCATGCTGTTTCCAAGAAACAAAACGGTCGGTTCCGTTTTCACCTGTACCGGTTTTCTTAAATTTAACTCCTGGTCAAAATCCATCACCTGAACCTTGAAATCCTTTAATGCACTGGAGATTAAAAAAAATACGGTCAAAAAAGCAATAACCAAAAATGCCAAAATTCCTATTGCTGCCTTTACTAATCCTGAACGCTTCATACTTCCGCCTTTCCCCATATTATTCATAAACTATATCGGTTGAAATTGGTAATAAAATAGTTCGTTTTCACTCTTTTACCAAAATTTAGTAACTATATACAATAAATAAACTTATTTTTATACTTTATGGTATAATCTTGACACTTATAATTTTTACTTTCCAATACTTTTAAAAGTGATTGCAGGAAAAAAGCATACCGGATCCCCACACCCATACTGACGAGAAATAGTCATAACAATCTAAAAATTGATATTTTTCTTTATTTATAATGATTTTCAATTACCGGATGTACGCTATTGTCAATGAAACAACATTTACATGCCTTCTTTAAATATATATTATGGAAATCATAAAAGTACATTGTTGATTAATGATAAGTGCATCCCATATTACAGCTGTAATTCAGCCACCATCAAGTAGGAGTTAAAAATGGAATTAATTAATTATCTTTGGTCAGCTATAAATTATTTATTATTGATTACAGTGATTGTTTTGGTTGTAAAGTTTATCAAAAAAAATAAGAGCTAATTATTACTCTTATTTCGGGTATCTTCTCCTCGGTTTTTAAGGAACGTAAGTATCCTTAGTATTTCGCAGCGCTATCCTGATCCGTTATAAGCTATAAGGTCATTATTCTGGCTTATAACACATTTTCTCAATCTATGACTCCCCTTTTTCATTAAAATACCTATATACTTGTTACCATTATTGATATAAGATATTTTTATATGATCAGAAAGGAAAAGAATATGTCAGAAAATAATAAAAACAAATCAGCCCACTCTGGATTAGCTATTGGTATGAGCTTAGGATTGATATTTGGATTACTTTTGGATAATCTTGCCCTAGGTCTATCATTGGGCTTGTTATTTGGCTTTGCGGGGGATCAGAAGATTCTGAAAAAGAAATAAATTAAAATTTTATCACTTGAATTTTCATACTGCTATAATTTTTCAACGTTTCGATGTTGAAAAAATAAAAAAATTACCCGTAAGACAAAATCAGAGAGAAAAGGGAAAAGTAAACAAATATAAATTTGAATTGCGTCAACAAAAGAAAAAGTATAAACACAAAGGACATTAACCAGATTCACATTGTACCCCAATACGTAATAGGGAGAATCAGGCGCATTATCAGCTATAAGATTTGAGGAGTATATATGGATAAAGAATTTATAAAAATAGAGAATATCCCTGTAATTTTGTGGGGAACAAAATCGGACAGCATATACATATATGTTCATGGTAAGAACGCAAATAAAGAAGAAGCAAATAGTTTTGCGGAAAAGGCAGTTAAAAGAGGCTTTCAAGTTCTTAGTTTTGACTTGCCCGAACACGGTGAACGAATAAATGAAAACTATCCTTGTGTTGTCTGGAATGGGATTCACGATTTGAATATAATTGGAGCGTATGTCCAACAGAGTTGGATTGACATTTACTTGTATGGCATTAGCTTAGGCGCATATTTTAGTCTGCTTGCGTACAAAGATATGCCGCTTAAAAAGTGCCTGCTTCTATCTCCTATACTTGACATGGAACGTTTAATACAAAATATGATGAAATGGTTTAGCGTCAGCGAAGAAGTACTGAAGGAAAAACAAGAAATTCAAACGCCAATAGGTGAAATGCTAAACTGGGATTATTATTGTTATGTGAGAAACAATCCCATTGACAGATGGAATGTATCAACGGCAATATTATTCGGTTCAGAGGATAATCTAACTGAGCGTGAAATAGTTGAAGATTTTGCAAAACGGTTTGACTGCGATTTAACCGTTTTAGATGGTGGTGAACACTGGTTTCATACAGAGAAGCAATTAACCATATTGGATAAATGGCTTGATAAACAGATATAGAGATTCTTTTAGGGGCCGGAGGACGCAGCATGCACCTTCCAGAGGCCCATCTTTCGCGCTCTTCCTTTATTTATAATGATTCTCAATAAGTTTTTTACTTTTCTCTTACAAATCAAAAAACGACAAAATAACAGGTGCACAATTTGCATTAATCTAGTATAATATCTGTATATTGGAATACAACCGCTTTTGCAAAGGAGGAAATATATGGGAACTACAGACAACAGTTTCTTGCTAAGAATCCAGCAGGGTCAAAGGGAAACGGAAAAGCTCATGAGCCAGAAGCAGTATAACATGGCTATGATCAAAGCCCGGCAAACCCTGGAATATATGGTAAATTATCTTGGAGAAAGGGCTCTGATTGTGGAAGGCGATCTGGCGGACAGCATAGACCAGCTATTTGAAGGACGCTTTATTTCTCAGTCTGCCAAAGACCACTATCACAGGATCCGCGTGCTGGGAAACAAGGCAGTTCACGAAGGAGATGACAGTCCCTATGACGCCAACGAGGCCTTTCAGCTTCTGTCTCAGGAAGTCAATACCTTTGCAAACTCTAATAATAGAGGAAGCCAGGGGGGAACCCCAATTAATAAACATCCTGCAGACGTTAGGACCATCTCCTCAACTTCCCGGAATAATCCTCCGCGAAGCAGCGCTTCGAGAAATGAATTCCAGGGAACAGGTAATCAAAGAAGCAGCGGCGCAAGAACTGCGCCATTAAGAACACAGGAACATACAGGCGGTGCCGGGCGCACTGGTACAAGACCGGACGGGGCAAGACCAGGACAAAGGCCGGCTCAGAAGAGTGTTTCCAGAAACGGCCAGAGGCCCGCTTCACATAGCAGAAGCAGGAGGCGTTCCAAAAAGAAAGGCTTTGATCCCTACGAACTGCTGAAACCGGCTCTCATCTTTCTGGTTCTTCTTGTACTTGTCCTGATCATCGTAAAGCTGATCCCAGGAAAGGACTCAAAAAAAGATCCCACAACAGCCGAAACGACTGCTGAGGTAACTACCGAAGCCATGACAAGTGCCGAAACTTCTGCAGAACCTACGGAACCAGAGACAGAAGCGACGAAAATTTATACCACTAAAAGCAAGCTTAATGTCCGCTCAGAGCCTTCTACCGAAGGTGCCAAGCTTGGAAGCCTTGCTTCCGGTACAGTAGTGGAATATGTCAAGACTTATGACGACAAATGGACGGTTATTATGTTTGAAGGAACAGAGGCTTATGTTGCCACCGAATTCCTGACAATATCGGAAAGTGAGACAGGGACGGACGCAGGGGAGTCTACTTCCGCCGCGGAGAATACAGCAACAACAACAGCCGCAACCCCGTAAAGAAACCGTTAAAAAATAGCGAAGAAACCAGGGAAAATTTTCCCTGATCTTCGCTTTTTTCTATTGACCATGCATAGCTGCAGCCCTATTGTCGTAATCTATATTTATGTTAAAACTATATTAATATTGGGTTTTTTTACTAACATCCTATGGAATTTTTTTTAAATTGTAGTATCATTATAAATCAAGCACTATATTTTTTAAAAAAATAATTACAAAAAGGAGGGCTCGGTATGGATACTGTAATCGAGAAGATATCCGAGATTGAATCGGCAGCGGCATCTATTATGAATGATGCCAATGAGCGCAAAAAGGCGTTTGCCGAAGATATGAAAGAACAGACCGCTGAATTTGATGCACAGCTGGAAGAAGAAACCAGTAAAAAAATTCAAGAACTGCAGGCTGGCATGGAAATCAGTATGAATAATCGTCTGGAAAAACAGCGAAGCGATTCCGAAAAGGTCCTTAAAGCCATGGAACAGCGTTACGAAGATCATCATACTCAATATGTGGAGAAACTATTCAATACTATGATAAAGGAGTGATCCAATGGGAGACTTACTATCCTACAGCGGCATTACAACCAAAGTAAGAGCCATGGAGAGCCATCTGATCACCGACAGTCAGTTCCGCGAAATGGCTGCCCTTGAAACCGTTTCTGATGCAGAGGAATATTTAAGACGTCTTCCGGCCTATGAAGGACTGTTTGCTAACCTGGAGGGTGTAGTGCTCCACCGGGGGGCCATTGAACAGCGTCTGATCCTTTCTCTGTACCAGGATTATGCAAAGCTCTACCGGTTCGCCAATTTAACCCAACGTAAGTTCCTTGACCTGTATTTTATGCACTTTGAAATCGATATCCTGAAGAAATGCTTCCGCAATGCTATGGGTAAGAACCGATTAGATATCGATCTCTCTGTATTCCAGGACTTTTTTGAGAAGCATTCCCGGCTGGATCTAATTAAGCTGTCATCAACCACGGACTTAAAAGAGTTTATAGCCAACTTAGAAGGTTCGGTCTATTATGACCTGCTGTCCCACTTAGATGACAGGGAACAGCCTACCTTGTTTGATTATGAGGTCCACTTAGATCTTCTTTACTTTAAGACCATTTGGAAGGTCATGGGAAAATATCTTACAAGCAAGGAACAGGACCTCCTCAAACGCTGCTTTGGCTCCAAGCTGGATTTACTTAATATTCAGTGGATTTACCGATCTAAAAAATATTATCATTTGCAGCCTGCCGATATTTATACCCTTCTTATCCCCTTCAATTATCATTTGAATAAGGAGCAGATTAGTAAACTGGCAGAAACAGCTACACTGGAAGAGTTCTATTCTGTACTAAAGAATACCTTTTATGGACGGAAATCAGATCTGGAAGCCGCAGACATGCCGGACTTGGAACACATTACACTGGAAGTACTGGATAAAATATACCGTTCCTCCAGCCGGCAGAATCCGTATTCCATTGCCACACTGAATTCCTATCTTTATTTTAAGGAGGAAGAAATTCAAAAGATTATCACCCTCATAGAGAGCATCCGTTACCGCGTAAGCCCGGATGAAATCATCTCCTATGTAGTAAAAATGTAAAGGGGGTTGCTTTTTGTGATAGAAAAGATGAAATTCTTAAGTATCACCGGGCCCAAGGAAGATATTGACCGGGTCATCGACACTTATTTATCCAAATATGAAATCCATTTGGAAAATGCCCTGTCGGAATTAAAAACGGTGAAAGACTTAAGGCCTTATATTGAAACAAATCCATACAAAGACGCTTACCAGCGTGCCATGGAGCTGGCGGAATTACTCCCTCCGGGTATTCAGCCAGGCAACCGGAAAAAGATTCCAATCCAGCGGGCAGACAAAATTGTCAGTGAGATCGGGGACCAGGTAAAGGAGCTTACAGCAAAGGAAGAGGCCCTTATATCCGAACAAAATTCTTTCCGGCAATCCCTGGAACGAATCCTGCCATTTACCGGACTAAACTATGAGTTAAGCTCCATCCTTCAGTTTAAGTACATTAAATTCCGTTTTGGGCGTATTTCTCATGAGTATTACAACAAATTTGTGAGCTATGTATATGATACCATTGATACCGTCCTCTATAAATGCCGGGAGGATGACGAATATGTCTGGCTGGTTTATTTTGTGCCGGAAAGCATCTCTAACCAGATTGACGCTATTTATGCCTCCATGCGTTTTGAGCGTTACTTTTTGCCTGACGTATATGAGGGCACGCCTTTAGACGCCATTCATTTTCTGGAAGATAAGATAAGCGCTCTCCAGTCTGATATCGACGGCATACGAAAACAGATGTCCGAATTGCTGGAATCCAGGCAGGAGGAGTTATTGACGGCACGGGATAAGCTTGAGGTATTTTCTACCAACTTTAACGTGAGAAAATTGGCCGCATGCACCAAACAGAAAGTAAATACCTTTTATATCCTCTGCGGCTGGATGAGCAACCGGGATGCGGCCGCCTTTCAGAAAGAAATCTCTAACGATGAAAAAACTTTCTGTATCTTGGAAGATGACCACAACAACATTTTGAGCAAACCTCCCACCAAGCTTCATAATCCCAGGCTTTTTAAGCCCTTTGAGATGTTCATACAGATGTACGGTCTGCCGGCATACAATGAGATCGATCCCACCATATTGATCGGTATCACCTATTCCTTCCTCTTTGGTTTTATGTTCGGGGATGTGGGGCAGGGAATATGCCTTCTGATTGGAGGGCTGCTCCTCTACCGGCTGAAAAAGATAAATCTGGCGGCGATTATATCCTGCTGCGGTATTTTTTCAACCATATTTGGATTCCTGTTCGGCAGTGTTTTTGGATTTGAAAACATCATACAGGCCGTTTGGCTCCGTCCTCTGGAGCACATGACTAACCTGCCCTTTATAGGGAGGCTGAATACCGTATTTATCGTAGCGGTTTCCATTGGTATGGGCATTATCCTGTTGACCATGGTTCTTAACATCATAAACAGCATCCGCTTTCATGATCCGGAAAGGACCCTGTTTGACACAAACGGTGTGGCAGGACTTGTCTTCTATGCAAGCCTTGTGCTCACCATCGTCCTATACATGACAAATAATCCCATTCCGGCTGCCATACTCCTTGTTATCATGTTTGGCCTCCCGCTGATCGTCATGTTCTTTAAGGAACCTCTCACCAACCTGGTGGAAAAGAAAGCGCAGATCATGCCAAAGGAAAAGGGCATGTTTGTGGTTCAGGGTTTCTTTGAACTGTTTGAAGTGCTTTTAAGTTATTTTTCCAACACCCTTTCCTTTGTCCGTGTAGGGGCTTTTGCTGTCAGCCACGCGGCCATGATGGAGGTTGTCCTTATGCTGTCCGGTGTGGAAGCAGGAAACCCGAACTGGCTGGTTGTTATTCTTGGCAACTTATTCGTCTGCGGCATGGAAGGCCTGATCGTTGGAATCCAGGTTCTGCGTCTGGAATATTACGAATTATTCAGCCGTTTCTATCGTGGAACCGGCCGTGCATTTAAACCATACGGGAAGAAAATTTAAAAACCAAAACGGAGGTAATATTATGTCAACCTTAGTAAAAATTACATTAGCAATTGCATTAACCTTAAGTATCGCCCTGCCCTTCGGAGCCTTTGCCATGGGCGCAAAAACAAAGGGCCGCTATAAAACTGCTCTTGGTATCAACACCCTTTTATTTTTCGGAACCTTAATCGTATCCAGTGTATTCATGTTTAACGGCCAGGCTGCTGCTGCGGAAAGCGCCGCTGCCGGCACTGGAAGCATTGCCGGAATGGGTTACTTAGCAGCTGCCCTTTCCACAGGTCTTGCCTGCATCGGCGGCGGTATTGCCGTTTCCGCTGCTGCCAGCGCTGCTCTCGGTGCCATCAGCGAGGATGGTTCCATACTTGGTAAATCACTGATCTTCGTAGGGCTTGCCGAAGGCGTTTGTCTGTATGGCTTGATCATTTCTTTCATGATCTTAGGTAAGCTCTAATCCATGAAAATGTATTTGATCAGCGATAACGTGGACACTTGGACCGGCATGAGATTAGCCGGAGTTGAGGGCGCTGTCGTTCATGAAAAGGCTGAACTGAAACGTGAACTGGATAAAGTCCTGGCCGATAAGGAGATTGGGATCATTCTCCTGACGGAAAAGTTCGGAAAAGAGTTTCCGGACATCATCAATGATGTGAAGTTAAACCGCAAGCTTCCATTGATCATAGAAATCCCTGACCGCCATGGTACCGGCCGCAAGCCGAACTTTATCACAGATTACGTTAATGAAGCCATCGGATTAAAACTATAAGAAAGAGGTGGTCATCTTGACGACTGAGGAAAAATTACAGCATTTCCTGGAATTTTGCATGGAAGATGCCAGAACCCGCAGTGCAAAGATGCTTGATGAATATACAGCTGCCTTGGAGCAGACCTTTTTAGAGCATCAGGAAGATGCGAAACGAAGGGCTGCACACCAGGTAGCTTTGGAAAGCGAACGAATCGAGCGGGAAATCAACAAAAAGCTTTCCCTGGAACAGATCGGCATGAAACGGGTTTTTGGAAAAAAACAGGATGAGCTGAAAGATAAGCTGTTTTCGGAGCTTCGGGATAAACTGGCCACATTTATGGGATCCCCCGAATATACAAAGCTTTTGGAAAAGCAGATACGGGAAGCCAAGGCCCTGGCAGGAAAGGAATTCATCACCATTTACATCGATCCTGCAGATGAAGAGAAGATCAATGAACTGGCAATTTCAGGCGGCTCTGACATCCAGGTGAGCGAATACTCCTTTCTGGGAGGAACACGGGCTGTTATCCCTTCCAGGCACATTTTAATCGACAATTCATTTCAAACCAAGCTGGCGGAGGCAAAACGCGACTTCCGCTTTGATGTAAAGGATCTGATGGGAGGTACGGCTAATGACTAATACAGGCACCATTTCCGGCATTAACGGCCCTGTCATTTATTTAAAGGGTGATTCCGGATTCCGAATGAATGAAATGGTCTATGTAGGCGAAGACCACTTAGTCGGTGAGGTCATCGGCCTTACAGACCGCCGCACCATTGTCCAGGTATATGAGGAAACCAGCGGCTTAAAACCGGGAGGGACGGTCACTTCCTCCGGCTTCCCCGTATCCGTCACACTGGCCCCAGGCATTTTAAACAACATCTTTGATGGAATTGAGCGCCCTTTAAGCGAGATCGCAAAGACCGGAGGGGCATATATTGACCGGGGAATTCATGTGGATGCCCTTGACGGCGAGAAGCTCTGGAAGACCCACATAACAGTAAAAAAAGGGGATCATCTGTTACCAGGTACCATTATTGCCGAGGTTCCTGAAACCCCGGCAATCGTCCATAAGGTTATGATACCCCCTGATATGGAAGGCTATGTTCTTGACGTGGTGGAGGACGGTTCCTATACCATATCCGATCCCCTGCTGACCCTCCAGCTTTTAGACGGGTCCGAAAAGAAAATTACCATGACCCAGAAGTGGCCCATCCGTGTACCAAGGCCTATATTAAAGAGATATCCGGCCGGAAAGCCTCTTATCACCGGGCAGAGGATCATTGATACCCTGTTTCCTCTTGCTAAGGGAGGTACCGCTTGTATACCCGGCGGTTTTGGTACAGGAAAAACCATGACTCAGCACCAGATCGCCAAGTGGTCTGATGCGGATATTATCATTTATATTGGCTGCGGGGAACGTGGCAACGAGATGACCCAGGTGCTTGAGGAGTTCTCTGAGCTCGTTGACCCCCGTTCCGGAAATCCTCTGATGGACCGGACCACACTGATTGCCAATACTTCAAACATGCCCGTGGCCGCCCGTGAAGCCAGCCTTTACTCCGGCCTTACCCTGGCGGAATACTACCGGGATATGGGATATCATGTGGCAATCATGGCGGACTCCACCTCTAGGTGGGCCGAGGCCTTAAGAGAGTTGTCCGGGCGTCTGGAAGAGATGCCCGCGGAAGAAGGTTTCCCAGCTTATTTGGCCTCCCGTTTATCGGCCTTCTATGAAAGAGCCGGGATGATTCAGAACATGAACGGAACCGAAGGCTCAGTTACCATCATCGGTGCCGTATCCCCTCAGGGAGGCGACTTCTCCGAGCCGGTAACCCAGAACACCAAGCGTTTTGTCCGCTGCTTCTGGGGCCTGGACAGAAACCTTGCAAACGAACGCCACTTCCCGGCCATTCACTGGCTCAGCAGTTATTCTGAATATCTGACTGATCTGGCGCCCTGGTACGTGGAAAACGTGGATAAGAAGTTCGTGGACTACAGAAACCGTCTGGTCTTCCTGCTGACCCAGGAAAGCAGCCTGATGGAGATCGTAAAGCTGATCGGCGGAGACATGCTTCCCGATGACCAGAAGCTTATACTGGAAATATCAAAGGTGATCAGGATCGGATTTTTACAGCAGAACGCATTCCATAAGGACGATACCTGTGTCCCAATGGAAAAACAGTTTAAAATGATGGATCTAATTCTTTATTTATACAAGAAATCCCGTTCCCTTGTTTCCATGGGAATGCCTATGTCCGTATTAAAAGAGGATCCGATCTTTGATAAGATCATTTCCATTAAATATGATGTACCTAACGACAGACTTGATATGTTTGATGACTATAAAAAGCAGGTAGATGCCTTCTATGATTCCGTCATCGAACGCAATGCATAGGGAGGAGGCAGGCTATGGCAATCGAATATTTAGGACTTAGTGCAATCAACGGTCCATTAGTTGTTTTAGAAGGCGTCCAGAATGCTGCTTTCGACGAAATCGTGGAAATGACCGTAGAAAAAAAGACAAAGAAGCTGGGACGTATCATTGAGGTTTACGAGGATAAGGCGATCATCCAGGTGTTTGAAGGAACCGATGGGCTTGCCTTAAGAAATGTTCACACCCGCCTCACCGGACACCCTATGGAGCTTGCGGTGTCCGAAGACATGCTGGGACGTACCTTTAATGGCATCGGAGAGCCTATTGACGGGCTTGGAGACATCAACTCCGATATCTGGCTGGACATTAACGGAAAACCCTTAAATCCTGTTACCAGAGAATACCCAAGAGATTATATCCGTACCGGAATCTCAGCCATCGACGGGCTGATGACTCTGATCCGGGGCCAAAAGCTCCCCATCTTCTCCGGAAACGGCCTTCCTCATGACGAACTGGCAGCCCAGATCGTACAGCAGGCCTCCCTGGGAGACGACGCCCTTTCCAGCGAAAAATTTGCTGTGGTATTTGCTGCCATGGGTGTAAAATACGATGTGGCCGACTTCTTCCGCCGTACCTTTGAGGAAAGCGGCGTTTCCGACCACGTGGCCATGTTCATCAACCTGGCAAACGACCCTGTGGTGGAACGTCTGATCACACCAAAGGTGGCGCTTACACTGGCGGAATACCTGGCTTTTGAAAAGGGAATGCACATACTGGTTATTTTGACCGATATGACAGCCTATGCGGAGGCTCTCCGTGAGGTTTCCTCCTCAAAGGGGGAGATTCCTTCCAGAAAAGGCTATCCCGGATATTTATACAGCGAGCTGGCCTCCCTTTATGAGCGGGCCGGCATCGTAAAGGGGCGGCATGGCTCCGTGACCCAGATTCCCATACTGACCATGCCAAACGATGACATCACCCACCCCATCCCTGACCTTACGGGATATATTACAGAAGGGCAGATCGTTCTGGACCGCAGTTTGTACGGCCAGTCCGTTTATCCTCCTATTAACGTGCTTCCTTCCTTAAGCCGTCTGATGAAGGACGGAATTGGTGAAGGCTTTACAAGAGCTGACCATCAGGGCCTGGCAAACCAGCTATTCTCCTGTTATGCCAAGGTAGGAGATGCCAGAGCTCTGGCATCGGTCATCGGAGAAGATGAACTATCCCCTATTGATAAAATGTATCTGGTATTCGGCAAGGAATTTGAAGGCCGGTTTGTTGGGCAGGGAAATCATGCCAACCGGAATATCATCGAAACCCTGAGCATCGGCTGGGAGCTTTTAGGGCTTCTTCCAAGAGCCGAGCTGGACCGTATCGACACCAAGGTATTAGACCAGTATTACAAGCCTGCCACCCTTGACGGATCGGAAGAATAGGAGGGATATCCATGAATCCCAATACATTTCCCACCAAGGGGAATTTAATCCTTGCGAAAAGCTCCCTGGCTTTAGCCAGACAGGGCTATGAACTGATGGATAAAAAACGGAACATCCTCATCAAGGAATTGATGAGCCTGATCGATGAAGCAAAAGGCATTCAGTCGGAAATCGATGTCACCTTCACTTCCGCTTACAAGGCCCTGCAAAAGGCCAACATAGAGCTGGGAATCAACTATGTGCAGGATATAGCCATGGCGGTTCCTGTGGACAGTTCAGTACGAATTAAGACCAGGAGTATCATGGGAACGGAAATCCCTCTGGTAGAGCATGATGAAATGCCTTTAAACCTGACTTATGCCTATTACAACACCAGAGAATCTCTGGACGAAGCCCGTTGCCAGTTTGAGAAGGTGAAGAAGCTGACGGTAAAGCTTTCTATGGTAGAGAATTCGGCCTACCGTCTGGCAAACAGCATCAAAAGGACCCAGAAACGGGCCAACGCCTTAAAGAATATCACGATTCCCAGGTATGAGACACTGACCAGGAATATTACCAATTCCCTGGAAGAAAAGGACAGGGAAGAGTTTACCAGGCTTAAGGTGATTAAGAGGAATAAGACTGGAATTTAGCGGCTGGTTACAACGAACGCGGTATGTACCTGAAATCAGAAAGTTTTATTAGCCATAAGGATCGGAGACGGGAATAACAGATGTTAATTTCCCGTCTCCGATCCATTTTTAATTTTTTTATAAAAAAGCTATAAAAAATGAACCAAATGGTAATTCTATGACTCTTATTATCAGATGCATCGAAAAAAGGAAAGGAAACAGGTTATGATGGAAGAAAAAAAGGCTTTGGTGGAAAGCATGATAAATGGCAGCGAAGCAGCATTTGACGAACTATACCGTTCCTATTCCGGAAAGCTATACCGTATGGCGTATTTTATTACCGGCAACCAAAGCGACAGTGAGGACATTTTACAGGAGGCCTTTGTTAAATGCTTTCTTCATAAGTCAAAACTAAAACAAGCAGAACGTTTTGAGCCGTGGCTGTATCAGATTCTGGTCAGAACAGCCTGGCGGCTGGAACGAAAGAAAAAAGGAAGAGCTGAGATCTCCTATGAAGGTATTTTAGAAAACGAGGAGGAGAAAAAGAGTACGGAGTACATCCGGGAAGACAAGAAAGCAGATGGACCATTGGAATCCGTTTTAGAGGCAGAGACAGCAAAAGAAATTCAGGCAGCAATCATCCATCTGGATATTAAATACCGTACTGTGGTTCTTCTGTACTATTATAATGAATTGAGCACCAGAGAGATTGCCCACATTACAGGAACCATGGAAGGGACGGTAAAATCCCGTCTGCATAAAGCACGAAAACTGCTGAAGGATTTATTGAAAGCTGACGGCACTGAAAAAACAGAAATGGAAAGGGGCATTTGCCATGGATAACTTTAAGGATGACAAATTAAAGCAAATAATAAAGTCCGAGCTGGATCGGGTAACGCCGGATGCACAGGCAGAGAATCGTTGTCTTAGAGAAATTCATAAAAAAATAGAAATGAGGAGTAGAATTATGAGATTTAATAAAAAGAGAATGGTGGCCGCGTTGGCTGCAGTGTGTACAATAACGGTAATGGGAACTGTCACGGCGATTGCAGGCGGTAAAATTACAGGCTTGTTTAGCTCTACTTCCCGGGACGAAATGGTCCATTCAAAAGCTGAGCTGATTCAATTAGCTGAACGCCAGATGGGGACCACTCCAAAGATAGTAGATACCTTTTCAAATGGTATTTCCTTTAACGAAGGCTCTATTACTAAGGTGGAAGGAAGGGATGAGAATCAGAATCCATTGATTACCTACCCGGAACTCTATGCCGGCTATGGGGAAAACGATCGCGTGGGACTTAACATTTATGAAAATCAGGATATGATTCCTCAGGGATCCTCTACGGTGATAAAGCAAGAAGTTTATCTGGATATCACGTTAGAAGCCCATGAAGATAACTATCTGTTTTTACCGCCAGATGCAAAACCATCAGAGGAAGATTCGAAGCTGGAGGAAGAAGGCAAGCTGATGATCAGCTACGGAAGCAGCGAAGAAGAGCGTAAGGTATATCGTTATGTAAACTGGAGTGAGAATGGTATGGAATATTCTCTCAGTTCCTTTGATGATTTGAGCTGTGATGATTTAATTGGTATGGCAAAGGAAGTTATAGACGTAAAGTAAGCCTGTAACAACCAGTACATTAAACGCACTTAGAAACCATAAGGATCGGAGACGGAAACACAATGTGTTGTTTCCCGTCTCCGATCCTTTCTTTCCAACTCCCTTTGATAAGCTTCAATACTGTCAAAACACTTCCCTACCGCGCCATCAAGGTAAACACCCTTGCTTCATTGTCCGCCTTGATCACCGGCATAGGCAGTCCCGCGTACATCAGTGCTGCCCCGGAAAGCTTTATGCCAAGCTCCTGAATTTCATACACTGTCTGCTCTTCAAGCCCCCGCAGCTTTAAGTAAATGATTCCCTTATTCGCTCCGGAAACTCTCTGTACATATCCTACGACCGCCTCTTTTTTATCTTGGGAGACCGACATAAACGCCCCATACTCCCGCTCTCTTTCCGGGTTCGTCAGCCGGTAATAGTCTCCATGGGCGGATACAAGTCCGTGTTCCTGATAGTATTTTACCTGTCTGCGGACCGCTTCCTGTTCTTCCTCTGATATGTCATTTAAATCCAGCTCATACCCAAAGGTCCCGAAATAGGCAAGAGCCGCTCTTGTATCAATGGAAACGGTTCTTCCCGTCTGCTGGTTGGGACACTCTGAAACATGGGAGCCCATGGCAAAAGGCGGATAGATCATGGAAGTTCCGTACTGAATGTGAATCCTTTCTACCGCATCCGTATCATCGGAGCACCAGATCTGGGGCATGTAGTAAAGAACTCCCATATCAAACCTTCCTCCGCCTCCGCTGCAGCCTTCAAACCGCACGTTTGGAAAAGCCTTTGTCATCTTATCCATCAGCTTGTAAAGGCCCAGCACATACCTGTGGCAAACCTCTCCCTGCCTGTGTGCCGGTAGGGCCTGAGAAAAACGGTCCGTCATACTTCGGTTCATATCCCACTTGATGTAGTCAATCTGTGCATCCTTAAATTCCTCATAAAGCTGATGAAAAATAGCCTCCACTACTTCATCCCTGCTGAAATCCAGGATCAGCTGATATCTCTGGCGGGTTGGTTTTCTTCCCGGAATCCGGATACACCAGTCCGGATGCTCCTCATAAAGCCTGGAATCCTCATTGACCATTTCCGGTTCGATCCAAATACCGAACTTTAATCCCATATTGTGAATTCTTGCAGAAAATCCGGGTATCCCGCTTGGCAGCTTACTTAAGTTGCACTGCCAGTCTCCAAGGCCCCTGTATTCATCGGTCCTTCTTCCAAACCAGCCGTCATCCATGACAAACATCTCAACCCCCAGTTCCTTTGCTTTTCCAGCAATGTTCACCAGCATTTCTTCGTCAAAATCAATCATGGTAGCCTCCCAGTTGTTGATGAGAACCGGGCACCTCTCATTGATAAACTGACCGGGAATCAGATGATGCTTTACTGCCCGGTGGAAATTGTGGCTCATTTTGGACAGTCCCTGGGGACTATAGGTCATGACTGCTTCCGGTGTTTCAAATACACTGCCTTTTGAAAGCTCCCAGTAAAAAGTTTCCGGGTTGATGCCTGCCACCAGTCTTGTCTGCTTAAAATCGTTGACCTCTGTGGTGATTGCAAAGTTTCCGCTGTAAACCAGGGCGACTCCATAGCAATCTCCTCCATCCTCTGTTGCCTCAGGGCTGCAGAGAATGGCCGAAGGGTTCTGATAATGGCTGGAGATGCCTCTGGCGCTGTCCACTGTAATCTTCCCATGTCTTACGGAAGTTCTCTCCGCACACCGCTCGTGGCCCCAGCTTCCATAGAAACTGATCATATCCATCTGATCCGTAGGGAAAGAAATACAGGTGGAATGAGCAGCATTGGCAAACACGGTCTTTTCTCCTGCATTCTTAATCCTGGCGCACCTGGTAATGATGTCATACTCTTCCAGAACGCCGTAAACAAGAGTCACCTCCACCTGGGTGTAAGGGTCCCTCATCAGAACCTCCAGAGTCTGCCAGGTGCCGCCGTTATCCCGCAAGGATGGCATTTCATGTAAGCGGTATTTTCCTTCTGATACCATATGTGATACATACCTTAAATCAATGCAGTTAGAGCCATCCCCATTGATCACGCTGACTGCAGAAACCCGGAAGTCTGAAACTCCAAATCCCGGATATTCCTGTTCCAGCACATCCAGGCAGATGGTCCTGTCCTTTTCCGACTCATAGGGATTGGCTTCAAATCCATGACGGATTCTCACAGGAAGATAATCCGCTGCATCGGATATCTTTTTTCCATAGTACAGATGCTCTAAAAATCCATATTCCGCCACCCGGAACTGGTAGCTTGAATTCTTCGTATTTAATAAGAATACCTTTTTGTCCTCAATATATTTTACACTCATAATAAACCTCAATCTTTCAAAAAATTTTAGAAAGAAAGCGGAAGTCTCATCCGATTCCCGCTTTTCTTATCTGAACCCTATTTAGTTAATCTTCTATTACTTGATCGCACTGTCCACCATACCCTGGATAAAGTATTTCTGTAAAAACAGGAATACCGCAACCATGGGAAGGATTCCTATAAAGGCCGCAGCCGCCGCTCCATTGACATTGGCTGAGTCTGCGGAAAAGAAGCCTGCAATGGCCAGTGTAATGGTCTTAATCCTGGGGGACTGGAGAAGATATAAAGCAAACTGGTAATTATTCCAGCAGTTCACACCGGTAATGATGATAACAGAAGCAGTTACCGGCTTTAGCTGAGGCATAATGATCCTGAAAAATGTCTGGAACGGTCCGCAGCCGTCAATTGCCGCTGCTTCCTCAAGAGCCACCGGTATGCTGGTTATAAAGCTTGAAAACAAAAAGATGCTGGTGGGAAGCTGGAAGGTGATCAAAGTCACGATCATGCCCCAGTAGGAATTGATTCCCTGTATTTTAGCCATAAAGGAATATAAGGGAACCAGAATGCTTAAGGGGGGAATCATCATGACACCCATAATGAACCCTTTTACCAGGTTGTTTAGCCTGCTCTTATTTCTCGCGAGAGGATAAGCCGCCATAGCTCCGATGACCACAATAAAAAGAATTGACATACCGCTTATGATCACAGTATTTTTAAGGGCCAGAAGCATTCCTCCCCGCTCCAGTGCGGTGTAAATATTTTTTAAGTAAAGGTATCCCGGAAAGGCCCACCTTGAGGAATGATCATAAGGGGATTTAAACGCGATGGCAACCACCATATAAATGGGAACAAAGTGGATTGCAATGATGATGAGTGCCAGTACATATTTCCAGGCATTGGAAACTCTTTTTTCTTTCATTACACATCCACCTCCTTCTTGTCAAAATACCCCATGACCACATTGCTGATGATCATAATCAGCAGGAATGTGAAAATTCCGATTGCAGAAGCATACCCTGCGGACTGGGCCGAAAAATACTGGTTTGTGACCAGGGTGGACAGGGAATGGGTACTGAACCCCGGTCCGCCGCTTGTAAGCGCCATAACCAGGTCAAATAGCTTTAATCCTCCGATCAGGTTTAAGATGGTGGAGGAAGAAATGGCCGGCATCAGCAGTGGAATGGTAATGTGCTTAAACCGCTCCCAGAAGGTGGCTCCGTCAATCATGGCAGCTTCATAATACATGGTAGGCACATTCTGTAGCCCTGCCAGATAGATGACCATGGCAACGCCCACAAACTGCAGGGAGTTTACCAAAACAATGATCCGGATGGCGGTCCCTGAATGGACCAGTAGATCCACCGGCTCCATATGGAGGGCGATCAAAATATCATTGACCGCGCCTCCGTCATACTGAAAGAAGAAATACATGATGTAACCCATAATCAGCGGAGCAATCATAACCGGCATGTAGATAATCGTTCTGACAATGGAACGTCCCTTAAACTTTGTATTTAAAAATAACGCGTAGCCAAGACCCAAGATGTTCTGGATCACGGTACTCATAACACCGTAAATAAGGGTATTGACCAGTGCTGTCTTTACATTTGCATCCTGAAACAATCTGGTATAATTCTTAATTCCAACAAATTTCATTGTCTGGGAATACCCATTCCAGTTGGTAAAGGACAGCCGGATACCCTGGATAAACGGATATATCACAAAAACAAGAAACAATATCACTGCCGGAATATAAAACAGATTGATTACTGATTTTTTTTGAATCTTCATGTTTACTCCTGTGCTTTCTTTTCCTCATAGCTTGTCTTCATCTGATCCACTGCAACGGTAAGGGAATCTGCCTGTCCTGAAACAATGGCTGCTCCTGTTACGCAGAGGTCGTTCCACATACCGCTTGGCAGATATTTTCTGTCAAAATACGGAATGTTTAAAATGGAACTGTCATTTGCATATTTATCATAGTAAGGAGCCAGTCTTCCCGTATCACTTACCACATTGTCAAGTCCGGAAGGCATACCGCATTTGGTTGCAAGGTAAGAGCTGATGTCTTCACGGGCAAGGAATTCCATAAACTGTTTTACTTCCTCGGGATGCTTTGTGGTCTTTGACATGCCCACTGCAAAGTGCTCCCCTGTCATCAGGGACTGTTTTAACCCTTCTTCTCTGGCAGGAAGAGGCATAAAGCCCATTTTTGTATCCTGATTCTGTACGTAGGTTTCTGTGATTCCACTGGCTGCGGTAAACATGAAAGCTGCCTTATCGGCTGCAAGAGCCTTAATACCGGTCATGAAATCTGCTGTAACGGCATCTGTATTGAAATATCCCTTCTGTCTCCAGGAATCAATCTGATTTACAACCGTATTCCATTTGCTCCAGTCAAAGCTGCCGTCTAAAAGAGCTGCCTGATTGGCCTCATCCTCGTTTGTAATCAGGGTAGGTGCCACGAAATCCATCATATTTCCCATGGTGTAGCTGTCTTTTCCGCCGAGCTGGATGGGGGTCAGTCCTGCTGCCTTGATCTTCTCACAGGCTGCCTCAAAATCAGCCCAGGTTTTGATGTCATCTACATTCACACCGGCTTCTTCCAGCACATTTTCGTTGTAGATCATTCCTGTTAAATCCATATCAATTGGAAGGGTGTATAAGTTTCCTTCCCCGTCTGTGATCTGTTCCTTAATGCTTGGGGATATATGAGAAGCAAACTCAAAATCATTTAATGGAGATAAATATTCCGCATATCTTGCAACTGCCCAGCCATGGGTTGTCCATGCATCCGGAAGCTGATTGGAAGCCATTCTGGTTTTCATGATATCGGAAAAATTGCTGCCTGGCATGACTGCTTCCACGCCAATTCCGGTTTCTTCTGTAAACTGTTCGCAGACATCCTGAATGGCATCACTGACTGACTCGCCGTTTAAGTTATATAAAAATTCAATGGTAACGCCTGTTGGGGCTACTGCATTTTCCTTGGTTTCTTTCTCTTTTACCGTTTCTGTCGCTGTGGTAGACTCCACAGGTTCCTGGGGTGCCTTGGAACAGCCTATTACGCTGATCGCAATGAGACCCGCCAGTGAGGCAAGTGCTAACTTCTTCATAATAATTCTCCCTTACATTGATATTAGTTTTTAGCCGGCTATTTTGTATCTTTAGTCTATCACAGTCCCCTGGGTTCCGTAAGATACCCAAATCTACACTTTCAGGCTCTTTTCTATCATTTTCCTTCTTGGGGATTGAAAAATGTATATAATATGGATACAATATAGGCCCAGGAGGTGATCCCATATGAAAAAACGCCAAAGCTTTCAAAACCGGTTTTTGGCCCTGTTTCTCGTAAGTATTGTTTTGCCCATTATTATCATGGCCACCATACTTGCCTTTTACTTCCAAAAAAGAATATACAGGGATAATGAAAAATACTTTTCAACCTCCCTTTACTCCATTTCAACCAATTTAAGCACCTATGTATCTGACTTAAAAAGGCTGGCTCTGACTCCTTATATTTACGATGATATCCTAAACTTTTTTGCAGCCGTTGAGAATGGGAAATACACAAAAAATGGTTCTTTCGATTACCGGATCGAGCTTCACCGGCAAAACTATACCACTTCCATACAGCGTATATTAAACACCGCCAGGGAGGATATCCTGGCCGTTTCTTTCATGCCTGTAAACCCGAACAACCACATCATCGTTACTGCAACAAAAACCAGCGACCTCATAAACACCACAGATTACCCTTACCAGAAGGAACCCTGGTATCAGGAGGCTTTAAATACTGCCGATCCATATCATTTTATGGTTTTAAAGGCTCCCCCTTATATCCGCTCTGAGACAACGGTCATCTCTGCCCTTCATACGGTCCGCAACGTGTACACCAAACGGAAGCTGGGCGTCATCCGGATCGATGCCTCCGATAAAATCATCAAGGATATTTTCAGCAGCGTAACCTTAAGTGAAAATTCAGGCTTTGTCATCGCGGGTCAGGATGGAACCCCTGTCTACCAGGTAGGAAAGGTGGAGGAAGGTGTCCTTAAAAGGCTTTCTTCTGCAGAAAATATGATCCGTACGGACTCAGATACTTACCGCCTGTATAAAAGTGATATTTCAGGAATGCCATGGCAGCTTATTTTTGTATCCTCCCAAAAGGATATATTTAAGGAGGTATCCATTGTCTGGAGTCTGGCTGCTGTTTTAAGCCTTTCCTCCATTCTGGCTGCATTCTCAATCTTCCGTTCCAATTCAAAGAAGACTGCCCTTGCTTTAAATTCCATCTTAAATACCATGAAAAAGGTAGCGAAGGGAGACTTGGAGGCTTCCGTTCCTGACACAGACCTGTTGCAGAACGACTCCTTTAACACGGAAGAATTGTCCCTGATTGCGGAGAATCTAAACGAGATGATCCAAAAGCTGCAGCTATACATTGATCAGTCCTATAAATATGAGATTGACCGGCAAGAGGCAGAATACCGTGCCCTTCAAAGCCAGGTTAACCCTCACTTTCTCTATAATACCTTAAACTGCTTCCTGTCCATGAACCGGATCGGGATGAAAAAAGAGCTGGAGGACAGCATCATTCAGCTGACCAGAATATTCCGCTATACCTGCAGCAATGCAAAGCTGACTACCGTACAGGAAGAGTTTGAATTCTGCATCCAGTACTGCAATCTCCTTAAAATACGCTATGATGAACGCCTGACCTTTCTAAGCTCCATGGGGGAAGATGCAAAGAATATTTCCATTCCAAGACTTCTTATACAGCCTCTTGTAGAGAATGCCCTTAAGCATGGAATGGAAGGCGACAGCATTTCCATCACCATCTCCATTTCCGCATCGATTGAGGACGATACCCTGATCCTGAAGGTAAAAAACAATGGAATACCCATTGACATCCAAGAAGTTTACTCTGATGGAAAGGTTGGCATAAGAAATGTGGAGAACCGTATAAAAATCTTTCATCCCCATGCTTCCTTTGAAATAAAGCTGACCGGAGATATTACCTCCATGACAATTAAGATACCCCTGGAAGGAGGAACTACTGAATGAAAATTCTTTTAGCTGATGATGAACGCCTGATCCGGCTTGGATTAAAAAGTATGATTGAGGAACTTTACCCCAACATGCACCAGTTTTTTGAAGTGGAAAACGGAGAAAAACTATTAAAACAACTGGAAAAGGAAATTCCGGACCTGATTTTCCTGGATATCCACATGCCGATGCTCACCGGTCTGCAGGCATTTTCCCAGTTTCATATGCGGAAGATTCCGGTGGTCATGCTGACCGGATACGCGGAATTTTCCTATGCCCAGGAAGCCTTAAAGCTGGGTGCCCTCGACTATCTATTAAAGCCGGCCAGCCTGGAGGAAGTCAGAGCTACCATGGAAAAGGCAGCTTCCCTGTTTGGAGAGCGGGAGCTTTTGCTGAAAAAGGATTATGAGCTGGAGTTTGAAAAGATTCTTGACCTCCATACCTCCATCCGCTTTTTACAGAGTCCCAAATACGTTCTTCCTCCTTACACGGCAGTTCTTTTTTACGTTGATCATTATCATAAGGAGACCTTTAAAAACGATTTAGATGAATTAAATGCCATGCTCTCTTCCATCTCCTCCCGCTACGGCGCCCGGTTTACATTCACCTTTCTGCCTACAGGTGAAAACTGTTATCTTACCAGTACCGTGATCCCTCCCGAGGAGTTCCAAGAGATACTGGTCCAGTTTCATCAGACCAGCGGATGTGTAGCAACCGGATTCCATGTTTCTGCCGGAAATCTCTCAGAACTGTTTGCACAGTTTGAGTCTGTTCAAAGGGAGGAAAGTCTGCGCCTTTGCGTCCACCTTGGGTCGGTTATATCAGAGAAAGAGCGGTTGATGTTCTCGAAGCTTCTTCCTTTTTCGGATTTACTGGAAAAGCTTTTGATGGCCAATCAGGCAGATGATGTTATGGGCTTTCAAAATCTTCTTCATGCTCTTACCCAATTTCCTCACGAAAAAAAGATCTTTGAACTTTGTGATGATTCCTTAAACCGCATTCTTACAATGGAATCCGGGACAACCGCAAACATTCTTTCCATTCACCAGCTTGTGGAATTTTTAAAGCAGATGACTTCCCAGAACCAGAGCATTGATTTAATAGATAAAATCAACGCTTATATTGAGGAACATTATATGGACCAGATCGGAATCAATACCATTGCAGATATGATTGATATCTCGCCGAATTACTTAAGCAAAATCTATAAGATGAAAACCGGAGAAAAGTTCGTTGACCACTTAACCGGTGTCCGCATAAAAAAGGCAATGGAACTCATGTCAGGAGGACATACTGCCACGGTCCGGGACACTGCTGAGCGGGTGGGATATTTCAGCACCAGGTATTTTACCAAGGTTTTCTTAAAAAGTACGGGAATCTCACCATCCGAATATATGAAAGGCCATTTATTAAACGAAGGGAAACCTGCCCCTCTGTAAAAACAAAGACCACTTTTGTGAGATAGACCTGTTATAAATGCCGGCACAGATTACACAATCTAATATAAGAAAATCTACTTTGACCGAATCGGTTTATGGTGTTATAATCATGCCATAAACCGATTCGATCAATTACATTATCAGAAGGTGAAGACATGGAAAAATTCAAAGAACTTTCAGAAGAAAAGCAGCTGCCCATCATGGAAGCGGCATTAAAATGTTTTGGAAAGCATGGATACAAAAAGGCCTCCATGGGCGACATCGCCCAAAACAGCGGTGTATCCAAACCAATGCTGTTCCATTATTTCGGCACAAAAAGGGATCTGTACCTATACCTTTCGGAATATGTGAGAGGTGTTATGATTGAGGCTTATAAGCGCAATGAAATCAATGCATATGACGATTTATTCAAACGCATTATTGTGGCCTCCAGAATGAAAATGGGCATACTGGAAAAGCATCCTCATATATTGAAATTTATCATCAGTATGTTCGAGGAAACCGACGATGCGGTCACCGATATTACAAAAAAGATCATGCCCGATGCCCAGCGCTTTTCCTACGAACTGGTGCTTAGAAAAGAAGATGTTATTAAATTTAAAGAAAGCGTGGATATTGACGTGGTTATGCGCATGATGTTCCTCATGGCGGAAGGCTATGCTCACGAGATGACCGATGAACGGTGCGATCTTGACAAAATAACCGAAGAACTGGAAAAAACCATCCACATGTTGAAAAGTAATCTGTATAAGGAGGAATACCTGTGATGTATATACTGAAAATTCACAAGAAAGAAGCCGCTTCCATCCAGATATCAGGGGGCAAGGGCGCAAGCCTTGCAAGGCTGTCCCAGCGCTTCCCTGACAGCGTACCAGGCGGCTTTATCATCACAACAGAATTTTTTAAAAAATATATCCTTCCAACTGTAAAGGAAGCCGGAAGTGATGTGAAGTCCGCCGTCGCCGGACTGGTTTTACCCGCCGAAGCGGTGGGGCTGATTCAATCCGCTTATGAAGAACTGGGAAGCCGGGTTTCCGTTGCCGTCCGTTCCTCCGCTACGGCAGAAGATTTACCTGATGCCTCCTTTGCAGGCCAGCAGGATACCTATTTAAACATTTCCGGATCTGAAGCGGTAATAACAGCAGTGATCAACTGCTTTGCATCCTTATATAACCAGCGGGCGATTTCTTACCGGGCAAAAAACAAGTTTGATGAAAACGAAGTTCAAATGGCCGTTGTCGTCCAAAAAATGGTGGATGCTAAGGCAGCCGGAGTCATGTTTACCGCCGATCCCATCACCTCCGACCGTTTTACAATAGCGATTGAAGCGGTGGAAGGCTTAGGAGAGGAACTGGTATCCGGGCGCAAAACCCCTGTTACCTGGACGGTCAAAGATGGCATAAAGCAAACAAGCGGCGGAAAGCCCTGTCTCACCAAAGAACAGGTAACCGCCCTTGCCGCCCTTGGGAAAAAGATCGAGAAGGAATTCGAAAGCCCCCAGGATATTGAATGGTGTTTTGACGGTATGAAATTCTATATTGTCCAGTCCCGCGGGATTACCACTCTTTACCCCTGTGCATCTACCACGGATGGATTTAAGCGCTGTTTTATTTCCGTCGGCCATCTTCAGATGATGACAGACACCATGCTGCCCCTTGGAATATCCCTTTGGGAATTGATGTCCAAAACCGTGAAGGTTACGGAAATCGGCGGGCGGCCCTATATGGAGATTACCCATAACTTAAACAGTCCCGTGGGAAGGGCTCTGGTACGTCAAAAGCTGTCCAACTCAGATGAACTGATGAACAGCGCATTTAATAAAGTCCTGACAAGAAAGGATTATATCAAATCCATTCCAAAAGGACAAAAAAGCGACTTCGCCATACCAAAGGATGTGGGAAAGTGCATCACCGCAGGATTAAGGATCTACCGGAAAAATGATCCGGCCATCATTGATGGCTACAACCGCCGTATGGAAGCGGCAATCCAAAAGACTAGAAAAGGACTAGCAAAATTATCTGGTAAGGAGATCATCGATTTTATTGTGAGCGACACGGATGATCTGATGAAAGGCCTGTTTGATCCGGAGGGCCTGGGACCGCTCCTGGTGACATTCTTCCTTACAAAGCCGATTGATAAAGCAGGAAAGCTCCTCCTTGGACAGGACAGTATAAGCGTTGAAGTGTCAAAATCCATAAATGGCAACATTTCCTCGGAAATGGGATTTTACGTAAGCCGTATCGCAGATGTTTCCAGTGATTTTCCGGAGGTAGTAAAATACCTTGCAACAGCAGGGGACTCCTTTTGCATTGACGAATTGAGAAAACTGCAAGGCGGGGAAGATGCTGCAAAAGCCTTTGAGGAATTTTTCCTGCGGTACGGAATGCGCTGCCCTGGGGAAATCGACATTGCAAAACCCCGGTTTGCCGAGGAGCCAGGAAAGATCCTCCCCACCGTGCTGGCAGATATAAAGCTTCCCAAGGGCCACGCGGAACAAAAGCTCCTTCAGGGAAAACAGGAAAGCAATGATGCAGTAAAATCCATGGTTTCTACTGCCAAAAAGAAATGGGGAGCCAAAAGAGCCAAGAAGTTAGCAAAGCAGTTATCCTTCTACCGAAACTTTTTAGGGCTTCGGGAATCTCCCAAATATTACTGGATGAAACGGTATTGGGAATACAAACAGGCCATCCTTAAGGAATCCGAAAAGCTTGTCCTCCAAGGCCGGCTAAGAAGTGTGGAAGATGTTTTCTATCTTCACCTTCCGGAACTTGCAAGCCTGTTTGCCGGAGAATATGAACCCGATTATAAAAAGATTGATGCTTTAAAGGCGGATTATGAAAAGTACGCCTCTCTTACTCCACCCCGCCTCATGTTTTCCGACGGAGAAGTGGTGGAAGGAGAATATAGCCGCCAGGTTCCGGAAGGAGCACTGCCCGGGCTAGCCGTATCAGGCGGCGTAGCAGTGGGCCGGGCAAGAGTCGTCCTGGATATAAAAGAGGCAGGGAAAATAGGAAAAGGCGATATCCTGGTGACAAAATTTACGGACCCAAGCTGGACGCCGGCCTTTATCTCTGTTGGCGGACTTGTTACAGAAGTAGGCGGTATGGCAACCCACGGAGCCGTGATCACCCGGGAATATGGCCTGCCCGCTGTTGTCGGTGTGACCGATGCCACAAAACACATCAAGGACGGAGATCAGATCCGCATAGACGGAAACTTTGGATATGTTGAGTTTTTGAAATAAGAAAGGAGAATCACCGGTGAACGCAATTCAAATTAATAACCTGTCCAAAAGCTACGGGGAGCACAGGGGGATTGAAAACATCAGCTTCTCCGTGGAGGAAGGCGAGATATTTGGCTTTATCGGCCCCAACGGGGCAGGGAAATCCACTACCATCCGTACACTTTTGGCATTGATCCGGCCCACCTCTGGCAGCGCAGAGATCTTTGGCAAGGACTGCATCAGGCAGGCTGCAGAAATTGCTAAGGATGTGGGCTATCTGCCCGGTGAATCCGCCTATTACGATAACATGACGGTAAGGGAGCTGGTGCAGTACGCGGCGGATTTGTACGGCGTAAAGGGAGATGAAAGAATAAAAGAGCTTTCCAGGCGCTTAGATCTTGACTTATCCCGTAAAATCGCCGACTTATCCCTTGGAAATAAAAAGAAAGCCGGAATCCTGTGTGCCCTGCTGCACTCGCCCAAACTCATTGTACTAGACGAACCAACCAGCGGTTTAGACCCGCTGATCCAGCAGGAGTTTTTCACCATATTAAAAGAGGAAAACAAACGGGGGGCAACAATCTTCTTCTCTTCCCATGTCCTGTCAGAGGTCCAGAAAATCTGCGACCGCGTGGGGATTTTAAAAGAGGGAAAAATGATCGGCGTACAAAAAATAAGTGAGCTGCGGGCGGGAAGCCATAAAAAAATAAACGTTACCGCTGAGGAAATACCCACAGGGTATTTTGATCTTGGAGGCGTAACCAGCTACCAGCAGGACGGCAATACTGCCACATTCATGTATATGGGGAGTATTGGGGAGGTTCTTGCAAAGCTTTCCGCTTTGCATGTCCGTGATCTTTTCATCGAGGAACCGACGCTGGAAGAAATCTTTATGCACTATTACAGGTGAGGTGAAGAGATGACTGTATTAAAGTATGAACTGAAGCAGTTAAAGAAAAATATCATTATATGGTCACTATCCATGGGCGGACTGATCTTCCTGATGCTGCCGGCTTACCTTGGCTTTATCTCAGGGTCTGATGCTCTGGTGACAGAGGCAATAAAAAACAACCCAATATTTGAAGCTTTGGGAGTCAGCGCCGCTTTCGTAATGACCCCTCTTGGCATGTTCAGCTTTTTAAACAGCTTTGCCATGACAGCGGCGGCAATCCATGGAATGGGCATTGCCTTTTCCTCTCATACAAAGGAATATGCGAACAAATCAGCGGAATTTCTGCTGACGAAGCCTTATTCCCGGAACAAAGTTTTCTGGAGTAAGGTTCTTGCCTGCATGACAGACAGCCTGATCGTAGGAGCCGCCTACACCGCAGGAGCCGGGCTGGCGCTTTTGACCGTCAAGGGCATCCGCATTGATTGGCCTGCGTTTCTGCTTATTGGGATATCCCTTGTGCTGGTTGAGCTGATGTTTGTGGTATTGGGAACAGCCGCAGGAACATTCTTCCCAAATGTGCGGACACCTGTGCTCATATCTTCCTGTGTTATGTTTGGCCTTTTTTGCTTAAGCTCCATGTCAAAGAAGATCCATCAGCCGGCACTGGGCTATTTTACTCCTTTTGCGTTTTTTAATCCGGTGAGCATCACGGATACCGGATTCTACCAGTGGAATTATGTGATGTGGTACGTAGCTCTTGGTGCCGGACTGCTGTATATCAGCTGCAGGACATTTCTTAAAAAGGACGTTATATTCGGAGGCTGACATGAAAATGATCTATTTAAAAGAACTGAAGCTTACGCGGAAAATGCTGATGATATGGCTTGTGTTAATCGTGATGCTTACAGGATTTGCAGCTATAGAATTTATTGTGTTAAAAGATGCCATGGGAGAAATTGCCGCTCTGGCTGAAAGCTTTCCCAAAATCATATTGATTTTATTTGGATTAAATGGAGTGAGAATCGACACCCCCCTGGGCGCTTATCAGTGTATGGTATTCTGGACCAACCTGCTTGCCTTCTTTTATGCGGGATTTTCAGGGGTATTTGCCGTTTCCAGAGAAGAGAGGTTCGGTACAAGTGAATTCTTATTCTCAAAACCCTATAAGCGTTCCACAATTGTCTGGGCAAAAATCTGGGCAGCTGTAACAAACCTTATGGTATTTTCTCTTACCGTCGGAATAATGTCATATTTATGCATCATCCTCCCTCTGGGCGATCTAAGGATAACCGGTACTCATATCATCACAACCCTTGGGATCCTTCTTACCCAAATCGTGCTGTTTTCCATCGGACTTTTCATCTCAGGCCTTACAAAAAGCTATAAAGCCGCAAGCCTTTATACATTGCTAACGGTTGCGGCATTTTATGTGATCAGCTTTGCCCTTGATTATACCGGTATCATGGCTTTTTTAAAGGTACTGACACCCGTAGGTTATTTTAATGTGGTTTCGGTTTCGGAAAACGGATTAAGCCCTTTTTATATCCTCCTTTCCTTGATCATTACTCTGGCCGGTTGTTTCATGACAGTCAGGCTTTACGAAAGAAAAGATCTGCACGCTTCGTAAAAGCGGCTGTAAATATAATAAAGGAACCGGGCTATTTAATAGCCCAGTTCCTCATTAACAAGGATCACTTTAATCCTGTCTTTTATAAATTGGCCTGTAATCAAAACAAAATCATTACAGATCCTCTCCCTGTGTCCGCAGTCAATGCAGCGGCCAAGGGTGGTACAGGGAGTTGACTTGTTGAGACGCTTTGCATCCAGGGGAGCCGCGACCTGCCTGGTTCTTTTTACAGCTGCCTCCACATGTTCCGTTATCTTGTTCGTACCTGCAACAACGATGACCTGCTCTGGCCCGTACAGCATGGGGGCCACCCTGCTTCCATTGCCGTCAATGTTAAAGATCTTCCCGTCCCCGGTAATCGCGTTGGCTCCGGTGATAAACGTGTCTGCCGAAAAATTCTTAAGGTATATCTCCCGTTTTCCTTCCCTGGTAAGAGAAGGATCATACTTATCCAGAAAATCCACATCCCTTTTTCTTAAATCTTCAAACACTCCCGTCTGTTCCAGTGTGACAGAATCTCCGCATCCTACAGTCGTCCCATCCGGGATAAGCCTTCTTAGAAGCTCCAGAAGTTCATTTTTATCCTGAACCAGATAACCTGCCATGTTATTCCGCTCCAGACGTTTTATCAATAAGGGAATGTCCGGCCCGTTTTTTTGTGAATAAAGATCCATTGATTTTTCCTCCAAAGTTAAACATAAGGATCCCAGACAAAATGATTGCGCCGCCGGTGAGTGTCGCCTTGTCCGGAACCTCATGTATCATTAGAAAACCGAAAACACTTGTTAAAAAAGGAGTCAAAAACATATAATTGCTGACCTGTGACGTCTGTTTTGCCTTCGCAAATGCCTTTGACCATGACACATAGGCAATAGCGCTGGAGCCTATTCCCAGGGTCACAACATAGAATATCTGGATTCCGGGGGCATGGACCGCCTCATTTACAGATGACGGAAGAAATATGGCAAGAAACAGCGTACCAAAGAAAATACTAAAGGCGCAGGATTGCAGCGCCTGATAAGTTTTTGTCAACTTTCTCTGCAAAAGATTGTAAATACTGACCAGCAAAGCTGCAAGGAACAGCCAGAACAAGCCGGAATTAATGGAAAATACCCCATTCATCAAGGTCAGTACCAATACTCCGATGAACTGGATCCCAATGGCTGCCCACTGGAAGCCCAGCAGCCTTTCCCTGTAAAAAAAACGGGCCAGAAGCGCGGTAATAACCGGAACCGTGGCGAGAACAACGCTGCCGGTGGAAGCCGTTACCATATTCTGCCCTTTGTTAAAGGCAATCATGTAAAAGAAAAAACCGGTTGCCCCGGAAGCCATGAACCACCAGACATCTCTCTTTTGGGGCAGCCTCATCTTCGTAACGACCACCACCGCAATCAGAGCGAGAGACGCCACCACATATCGGAGGAATCCCAGGGAAAATGGAGAAAAATACTGAAGAGCCAGCTTAGTGAACACATAGGCCAGTGACCAGAAAAAAATGGTTATGGCCGCATAGGGATGAAAACTTTCTTTCCATTTCATTTTTGCACCTTGCCTTTAGCCGTAAATTATAGTTACATTTCTGTTTCCTTATAATTTACCACGGAATTGCCATAAAGAAAAGAAGAAATGAAACGAGATTATGGAATCCTAACGGTAACTATCACAAAAAACAGGGCAGCCTGCTATCAGGCTGCCCAATATAAAATCCATATATATTTCCCGCATGACCTATCGGTCACCCAAAGATTTATACTCTTCTTCCTGCATCACACTGATGTAGGCAGGACGGATGATCTTATCCATGTTGATAAGCTCTTCGATCCGGTGGGCACTCCATCCCACAATTCTTGCGATGGCAAAGATCGGGGTGAATAATTCATTGGGAATATCCAGCATGCTGTACACAAAGCCGCTGTAAAAGTCCACGTTCGCGCTTACGCCCTTATAGATCTTTCTTTCATCTGCAATGACTTGAGGAGCCAGACGCTCGATCATGGAGTAGAGGTTAAAGTCATCCAGACGTCCTTTTTCCTCTGATAATTGCTTAACAAAGCCTTTAAAAATTTCTGCACGGGGATCAGACTTGGAATAAACCGCATGTCCCATACCATATATAAGACCTTTCCGGTCAAATGCTTCCTTATGAAGAAGCTTTCTCAAGTACTTCTCCACTTCCTCTTCATCCTTTAAGTCATGGACTTCCTTCCTCAAATCCTCCATCATTTCCACAACCTTAATATTGGCACCGCCATGCTTGGGCCCCTTTAAAGAGGCAAGTGCAGCTGCAACCACGCTGTATGTGTCCGTACCGGAGGAAGTGACCACATGAGTCGTAAAGGTGGAGTTATTTCCTCCTCCATGCTCCATATGAAGGATCAGGGCCAGGTCAAGAACATGGGCTTCCACCTTAGAATACTTCATATCCGGCCTTAATAGCCTTAAAATATTTTCTGCCGTGGACAGCTTTTCATCCGGCCTGTGGATATACATGCTTCCCCCTCTCTCATAATGGTTAAATGTATGATATCCATAAACTGCCAGCATTGGCATAACGCTGATTAACATCAGACTCTGGCGAAGCACATTGGGAACAGATATGTCACTGGCCTTATCATCATAAGAAGACAGAGTAAGAATACTTCTGGCAAGGCAGGACATCATATCCTGGCTCGGCGCCTTCATAACCACATCTCTGACAAAATTGGTAGGCAGAGTCCGGCTGTAGCCCAGAGTTTTGGTAAAGCGCTCCAGCTGGCTTTCGTCTGGCAGATCTCCGAAAAGAAGGAGGTAGGCAATTTCCTCAAAACCATAACGCCCTTCCCTGACGACGCCGTTTACCAGGTCATGAATGTTATATCCCCGGTAAAACAACTGGCCTTCACATGGGACCTTTTCTCCATTAACGGTCTTGTTTGATAAAATCTTTGATACCTTGGTTAATCCTGCTACAACGCCATCGCCGCTTTTATCCCTAAGCCCCCGCTTTACCTCAAATCTGTCGTAGGCTTCCAAGTCAATTCTTTCGTCATTCAAACAGATATCAGACCACTCTTCCACATTTTTCATAAATTCTTTCTGGTTCATCAGGCACACCTCTTTCTGAAATCAGGTTGTCTAGTTCCACTTTATTCTTCCCATTGGGCTTTCTAAGCCAGCGTCAACCCCTTTCCTCTGCTGCAGAATCTTTCTATCGTTAAATTTTGAACTTTTCAATATAATATAAAATTTTATAAAAAAAAGCAAGATATATTTATGTGTTGTGCCAAGCGCTATATTTGTGAAGGCCTGATATATTGACAAATACTCTTTCAAATCTTATACTTTCCTTAATTTCCCATTGAGGAATGTACCGGAGGTTGTTCATGAAAATAGAATTTTCCCTGTTTTTCTTTATAGAAGTCATAGGAACCATAGCCTTTGCATCATCCGGAGCCATGGTTGCCATTAAAAAACAGCTGGATCTGCTTGGAGTCATTGTTTTAGGTGTCACCACAGCCGTAGGAGGCGGTATGCTAAGGGATATTATCATAGGAAATGTACCTCCTGCCCTTTTTAAAGACCCAATCTATGTATTGCTGGCCTTTATAACGGTTATGCTTTTATTTATTATAGTAAGGCTGAACCAGAAAATCCTGGATGGACGCTCCATTGAAACTTATGAAAAGGTTATGAACATATTTGATGCAATCGGACTTGGTGCTTTTACCGTAGTAGGAATCGATACAGCTGTGCTTTCCGGCTATGGAGATTACCATTTTCTCATCATCTTTTTAGGCGTCATTACCGGAGTTGGAGGAGGCATTCTGCGGGACATTATGGCTGGACAAACCCCCTATGTCCTTAGAAAACATATTTATGCCTGTGCTTCCATTGCAGGCGCTCTCCTTTATGCCTGGCTTTTGAACTGCATTGATGGCAATATCGCCATGCTGATCGGCGCCTGCTCCGTCGTTTTGATCCGCCTGCTTGCAACCCACTTTTGCTGGGACTTACCTACCGCAACAAAAAAATAATTCTCTTAAGGAGGAATTCCATGAACCGTTTGCTTCAAAATACTGCTGGAATCATATTTACCTTCTGCCTTATGATCGTGCTCTTATTTACCTCGGTGGAGGCAGCCGTTTACTGGGTTCCAGGATACTTTGAAAAAGAATATAACAAATATCAAGTGACTCAGGCAGTCTCCATGACAATGGATGATCTCCTTGATGTTACCGGTGAAATGATGTCTTACCTGCGGGGAAAGAGGGATAACCTTCACGTAGATACCACCATGGGAGGCGTAGAACGGGAATTTTTTAATGCCCGTGAAATCGCCCATATGGAGGATGTCCGCGGACTGTTTTTAGGCGCTCTTTCCATACGGAGAGGCTGCCTTATGATTATGGTATTATGCCTCATCATTCTTCTTTTATTAAAGACAAGCTTTACGCGAACCTTTCCCAAAGCCGTGTGCGCGGGAACTGGGATCTTTTTTGTCCTGTCCGCTGTCATAGCTTTCATTATTTCCACAGATTTTACCAGATATTTTATCATGTTCCACCATATATTCTTTAAAAATGACCTATGGGTTCTGGATCCTTCCACCGATATGCTCATTAACATCGTTCCGGAAGGCTTTTTTCGGGACACGGTTGTTCTCATCGGCTTTATCTACCTTTTCTCTATCCTGCTTATCTTAGCTGTCTGTCTTTTTCTTATTGGTAAGGTTAAAAGAAAACATCATGCAGCTTAAATGTAAATCAGCTGGATAAATAGGCATATTCAGCTGGTTTTTTCGTATATAAATACGGGAAAAATAGCAAATAACCTTTACTTGTTACAACAAATAACCTATACTGTAGATTGAAGTATTGTCTGAAACCGAACGAAAGCTTATGGAGAGATTACTCAATATGACTCAATATATAAAAAAGATTTTTATTTTTTTTCTGTGCCTGCCTTTTTTTGTCTCCTCTTTTACCGGGACTTCACTGGGGGCCGCAGACTGGCCTTCCGGCCCGTCTGTTCAGGCACAGGGAGCCATTCTGATGGATGCAGACACCGGAACCGTTCTGTGGGGACAGAACATACACAACCAATATTTTCCGGCCAGCATTACAAAGGTCATGACTGCGCTTATTGTCATTGAAACATGCAGTCTTGACGAAACCGTAACATTTTCCCATAACGCTGTATTTAATGTAGAATCCGGAAGCAGCAATGCCGGGATCAATGAAGGGGACAAGCTGTCTGTCAGGGACTGCCTCTATGCCTTGCTGCTTAAATCAGCCAATGAATCAGCCAACGCCCTTGCAGAGCATGTGGCGGGAAGCACAGAAGCTTTTGCCGATATGATGAACGTACGCGCCAAGGAGCTTGGATGTACCAATACTCATTTTGCCAATCCCAGCGGTTTAAATAACCCGGAGCATTATACTTCCCCCTATGACATGGCCCTCATCGCAAGAGCAGCCTTTAACAATCCTGTTTTTGAAGATATCGACTCCACAACCTTTTATAAGCTTCCGCCTAACTCCATTAATAAAGAAGGGCTTACCATCTATCCTGGTCATAAGATGATGAGAAAAAGCACTCCTTTCTACTATCCGGGCATCATCGGCGGCAAAACAGGCTATACCACACTGGCCGGCAATACCCTGATAACCTGTGCGGAAAAAAACGGGATGAGGCTGGTTACCATAATTTTAAAGGGATCTACTCCCCAGTATTGGACAGATACTAAAAATCTCTTGGACTTTGGTTTTACAAATTTTGTCTCCTTAAAAGCTGCAGATTACGAAAAAACCTATAGTTCCATTACCAGCGATTTAAATTTCAGCGGTTTGTCAATCACCAGACCAGAAGCCCTGATTTTAGATCCTGACAGCAGGATCATCCTGCCTAAAACAGCTGATTTTTCTGATGCAAAGGCGGAACTCAGTTATGATATTTCATCGGGTGACCCTCCAAATTCCATCGCGAAAATAAATTACCGGTATAATGACCGGGTCGTTGGAAGTACCTTTCTGGAGGTGAATGACGCCTTATTCCAGAACAAGGAAGCGGAAACCAGGATCGCCACCGCTCCCCAGGCCGAAGCGTCCTCCGGATCCGGCGAAGCATTAGACCCGTCTGCAGCCCAGACTTCCGTAACTCCTTCCGGAAAACGATCGGAGAAAGAAACGGAAGATTACCGGGAAAAGGCTCTAAGGCCCTTTGAGATCCCTTTAGCCGCCTGGCTGATATTAGGTAGCGTGGGAGCAATCACTGTAATAGGAGGCGCAGCTGCCTTTTTCATATATTGGAAACACAAAGACGCGCAGGATTTCCTTATCAGGCGGGAGCAGCGCATGAAACGCCTTCGGGACTCCGGTGTTTCAGCCGATGAATTCTACAGTATTCTGGAACAAAGGCGCAGTACCTATTCATCAAAACGGAAAAGACGGCGGGGAGGCCGTTTCAAATGACCTTAGATAGCAAGGGGTTTTCCATGAGTAAACAGAAAAAATTATCCAAAAAAGATCTGCTTCGAAATTGTATAATTACCTTTATTTCTCTCCTGCTTGCCACCATCCTCTCCTACATGATGCACATACTGGGAGGATATACTAACAATGTAGGAATCATCTATATGATGGCAGTGGTGGTGATTTCCCGTTATTCCAGCGGCTATATTCCGGGAGTCATTGCCTCCTTTATTAGTGTGATCTGTGTAAACTATGTGTTTACTTACCCATTTATGGCGTTTAATTTTATAATGGAAGGATATCCCGTTACCTTCCTTGCACTACTGGTCATTTCAACCATTACAAGCGCTACTACGACAAATTTAAAGGAACAAAGCCGTATTTTAAACGAACGGGAAAAGTTATTAATGGAAGCAGAAAAAGAGGCCTTGAGAGCAAACCTTTTACGGGCTATTTCCCATGACCTTCGGACTCCTCTCACAGGTATCATCGGCGCCAGCAACACATACCTGGAAAATACAAACACTATGGCTGAGGCAGAAAAAACCAGCCTGGTCTCCAATATCCGGGAAGATGCCAACTGGCTTTTAAATATGGTGGAAAATCTGCTCAGCGTAACCAGGATACGGGATACCGGAGCTCAGGTATTAAAGCGGCCGGAGCCGCTGGAAGAGGTAGCTTCTGAAGCTATTGAACGCTTTCACAAAAGACTTCCTAAATCCATTGTCCGTGTGACGGTTCCTGATGAGTTCATCATGGTTCCCATGGATGCAACTTTGATTGAACAGGTTATCATAAATCTACTGGAAAATGCCGTCTATCACTCCAATTCAACGGATCCCATCAGCCTGTCGATCTTCGTACAGGATGGATATGCCTGGTTTCAGGTCCGGGATCAGGGCGTGGGAATTTCCCCGGAACGGCTGAAGACTTTATTTGACGGTTACACCTCATCGCCCAACAGCAGCTATGATTCCCATAAAGGAATGGGAATCGGGCTTTCTATCTGCAAAGCCATTGTTACTGCCCACGACGGGAACATCACAGCCGCCAATGAAGAACATGGCGCAGTTTTTACATTTACATTACCATTAGGGGAGAATGCTTATGAGTAAGTTTACAATCGTCATGATTGAAGATGAAAAGAATATCTGCAACTTTATTGAAAGTGCATTGGAAAGACATGATTATAAAGTAAATACCGCATACAACGGACGGGATGGGCTGGCTCTGATCAATTCCCTTTGCCCTGATGTGATCCTTCTGGACTTAGGGCTTCCGGACCTGGACGGAATCGATATCATTAAAAGCGTCCGAAGCTGGACTTCGATTCCTATTATCGTCATCTCCGCAAGGACCCAGGAGCATGAAAAAGTGTCCGCTCTTGATTTCGGTGCCGATGATTATATAACCAAGCCCTTTGGAACCAGCGAACTTTTAGCCAGGATCCGTACAGCCCTGCGTCATGGAAGACCTACCGTCAGCACCGTGGATGGTTCTGTCATTCCCACCCCATACAGCAGTGACGGCCTTTTCATTGATTTTGCCAAGCGGTTGGTCACACTGGACGGACATAAGATCCATTTGACTCAGATCGAATATAAGCTGGTTTCCCTTCTTGCGGAAAACTCCGGCAAGGTCCTGACCTATGACTACATTATTAGTCATATCTGGGGACCTTACGCTGACAGCAACAATCAGATCCTCCGCGTCAATATGGCGCATATCCGCAGAAAAATAGAAAATAATCCGGCGGAACCAAAATATATCTTTACGGAAATCGGGGTTGGATACCGAATGAAGGAAAGCGAAATTTAGGAAAGGGGGGAATCCCCCTTCTTTTTATTCTGCTTTCTGGTCTTCGTCTTTTGAACCCGTTTCTTTTTGGTTTCTTCCTTTTTTTCGTAAATCTCACGGACGTCTTCCTCACCCACCAGCCTCATGGTCTTAACCACGTAGATACGTCCGTCATCGCTCCGCCTCATGCGGATTTTGCCTTTTACATTTCCATGCTCAGGACAGGTACCAAGAGCCGTGTAAAACTTCTGGTTCACGGAAAACCATCTGATCTTTTTCCGAAGCATCCGGTTGCACTTGCAGCAGATCAAATCGGTAACGGTTTTATCCTCAATGGCATCCTGCTTCGTCTCAAAGGGCCTTGAAATATATTTGGAATACCCGGGAAACACCAGATATACCTCTTCCTCTTTATTTACCGGCAAGCGGTAATAATCCGTAGACAAATATTCCCGGACCTTATCAAAATCCATTTGGTTCATAACGCGCCCGGTATAATGGGCATCGTCAAGAGCCCGGTGAAAAGGCCGCTCTTCCATGATCTGCAGCTCTAATACTGCAATGTCAAGGGATTGCCTATCCTTGCCGTCCCCATAAAGCAGGCTGTAGAGTTTCTGCACATCATAGTAGAGAAAGGGCTTGGGAAATGGGTTTGGAATTCCGTAAAAAGCAATGTTCCGCTGCAGCTCCGTTAAGTCCATGGAGCCCCAGGTACAAAACACGGCTTCCTCGCCGCACCACATGAGAAACTCCCTTACAGCTTCCTCAAAGTTACAGCCCTCTTCCATCAGAGTCTTTTGATCCATGTGGGTCACTTCTAATATCTTTTCATGAAGCTCGGGATAAATTCGAGGCCTTATAAGCCGCTTAAATTCCTCCACTTCCTCCAGGGCCTCATTAAGCTTTACTGCCCCGATCTCTATAATTTCAAAGGGAAGGTGCTCTACCGTCTCCTCCTTCCCTCCGGCGCTCTGGTTCCATTCCAGATCCAGTACAATATAATTCTTCATAGTTTGCTCTCTTTAATCCTTTATTCAGTCAGCCCTCTCAGCTTTTCACGAATCCTCTGCCTGCGCCTCTCCGTCTCTTCTTTCTCAAGTGTCCACGTCCCTTTAGTCTCTGTAAGGATATCTCCCTCCCTTACACCTTCCGGCAGTTCAGAGGCTTTAACCTTTAACATATCTCCGTTCTCATCCTCACAGATAATTACCGTTTCCCCGATTCTGTCAATGGTATACTTCATAACCTTTTCCCTTCCCTTTCTGTGCCAGGCTAAGGGTTGCAGCTTTGGCACGGCTCATATCCCATCTGTATCAAATTCTCTCTGGAGCCATTATAGGTTTTCCGGTTCTCTTCCTTCATGGAAGCTGCAGACTTGCAGTCCGGCCGGTGAAATTTTTTGGTATTGGTATTTATTACATAATCCTGGTCTGCAGCCGTGCTTTGCGTCCTGTCTCCATCGGTTCCTTCTGTAATTCCAGGGAAAGTAACTTTTAAACCGTCGCTCACTGCCACTATGGTTCCAAGCTGGTCTGTCCGCAAAACCTTAATGTTCCGTTTTTTTAACATATCCAGAATTTCCTTGTGAGGATGGCCATAATCATTATTTTTTCCGCAGGAAATCACTCCATATTCAGGATCAACCAGATCCATAAAGCCTTTCGATGATGAAGTGGTGCTTCCATGATGGGAAAGCTTCAATACATCTGCCTTTAAAGGAAGGCCGTTAGCCACCATATCCTTTTCTGTATCTTTTTCTGCATCTCCGCATAAGACAAAGCTGTTCTTTCCATAAACCAGGCGAAGGCCTATGGACCAGTTATTTAAATTATCTCCATAATCCCGGTTGGGAGCGATGATCTGGAAAGATGCATCTCCTAAGGAGTAGCTTTCCCCTGGCTTTGGAAGGGTTATTTTTAAATTTTTATCAGCAATGGCATCTAACAGGCGTTCATAAACCTTTGTGGTATGTTCTTTCTCCGGTAAAAAGACTTTTTGCACATCAAATTTCCGGATGATCGTCTCCAACCCGCCGATATGATCTGAATGAGGATGGGTTCCGATCACGTAATCCAGTTTCTTCACTCCCTGTTTCTCCAGATAAGAAGCGACTGTCTCGCCCTGGTCCCGTTCCCCTGCGTCTATCAGCATATAATGACCGTCTTTTTCTACTAAGGTGCTGTCTCCTTGGCCCACATCAATAAAATGAACCCTTAGATCTGTCCCCGCCTCATTTCCCATTTCTCTTTGGGTTAATGGGGAAGAGCTTGCAGTTGGGCTGCATCCTGCCATACAAAGGGCCAGGAGGATTGCCGCCGCTATCAATACCCGCTTATAAAATTTTTCTGTCTTTTTCACTGTCATTTCTGTATGCCTCCGCCCTGTTATTATATGATAGAATCTTTAATCCTACAAGTATTTTTCTAATGGTCCGTCTCCAGGCGGTAAAAAAGGCGGACCGCTAAAAGCAGCCCGCCAATTTTTTAATTCTAAGGAAGTTTCGCTCCGTCAGCTCCAACATTAGCCCCATCAGGCGTTATGGTGTTTGCCAGCATCTGCCCTCCTGTGAGATCGCAGTAATACTGTTTTCCGTTCCATGCAACCCAGCCTTTAGCCATATAGCCATTCTCATTGAAGAAATACCACTGTCCTTCGATGTTCTGCCAGGTGCCGACCGGATAACTTCCGTCGGGATTCACATACCACCAGCCGGTTCCGTCCTGTTTCCAGCCGCCGCTGCTTTGGGAGAATGTACGGTTTAGCTCCGCCGCTGCCCCATCAACATAATTGACAGGAGACTCAACCCATTCCCCTTTGTTCTCGGCATTCTGCTTGTTAACCGGACGCACTTTAAACGTGTAGCTTCCAGTTTTCCCCATTAAAAGCCCGAGATCCAGACTCGTCCCCACGGTGGTCTTTACCCCTCCCGTGTTCTTTCCGTCACGGAATACCTTTACTTCATAACTTCCCGCCCCGGCGGCAGGACTCCACACAGCCATAGTTTTAGACCCCCATGCTGCGCTTTCTATGGACTGGGTAAACTCACTGACCTTGGGAAGATCTATGGTCACCGTCAGGGTCTGGCTGAAATCTTCCCTCGCCTGCTTTACGTAGGTTCCTCCATCAATTGTGAAACCGGATTCTGCTACAGAAAAATAATATCCTTCCTGCGCATACAGCTTTACTTCCAACCTTGGTATATCCTGCTCAGACCACTGAAATCCGCTGTTAGTAAATTCGCATTCTCCCACATCGATCTTGCTGTTTTTTGCGGTTATCTCAGCCTGCTGTCCAAAGACAGAACCGCCCGGCATAATATCCGCTGTCACGGTTAAGTTTACTGTTGTGATTTTCTTTCTGGTTGCTGCCATGGAAGTCATGCAGCTAAGCCCTGTTGCCATTGACACAGCAAGCACCAGAGACAAAATTTTCTTACCATTCATAAACAATCCCCATCTTTCTATATCATTTCTGATTGCGGTGCAATAGGCTCATTATACCCCATCCCCGGGCGTTTGTGAATAGCCATTCGGGTTTCGTAAGGTTTTGCGGCTATTCCTGACGGCAGAAGACCGGATCAGCAGCTGGATAATCCACCCAATTTTGAAAAAGCAAGTCAGCCAAAAATCTTAATTGTATACTAAGTATATTTTTATACCTTTATCTCTCAATATTTTTATTAAATTTAATTCATATTTTCACTTGTTCGTTAATAATATATCAAAATATTACTAATTATATGGCTAATTAAGGTAAATATATGTTGCATTATAACAATTAATATGATAAACTAACGTCAATGAAACATTTGCTAGAGAGCAAGAGAAATCAGACGTTACATTTCCGCCATTATCTCTAAGGCGAAATGTAATACTGGTTCTTTTTTTCTTTTTAGGAAAAGGAGGATAATTTTTTCATGAAAAAGAAGCAGTTTTTCCGGGCAATCGAGCCTTATCTGTATTTGCTGCCCGCCATGTTTTTCTTCTCGGCTTTCCTGTTCTGGCCGTTCCTCAAAACCATTTGGCTCAGTTTTGCCATGACGACTCCCCTAGGGGCAGTCTCCTCCTTTGTCGGCCTTGGGAATTATCTTACGATCTTCACCTCCCAGGCCTTTCAAAACAGCCTTCTGGTATCCTTTCAATATGCAGTGATGACAGTCGCCTGCTCCATTGTGATCGGGTTTATCCTGGCCATAATCAGCAATGAGGATATTAAGGGGAAGAATCTGTTCCGGACTGTTTATGCCCTACCCATGGCCATTTCCGCAGCAGCGGCTTCGGTTGTTTTCATGTTCATCTTTCACAGCAGCCTTGGCATCATCAATAAGGTACTGGGAACCCACATCGGATGGCTTACGGATCCCAAATACGCCTTAAGTGCGGTGACCCTTGTGACCGTATGGATGAACATCGGATTAAACTTTATATTCCTGACCGCCGCTTTACAAAGTGTTCCAGTGGATCTCTATGAGTGTGCGGCCATTGAAGGAGCCGGATTTTTTGCCAAGCACAGGCATATTACCATCCCATGCATATCCCCTACCCTGTTTTTCCTTTTGATCATTAACGTCATCAACGCCCTTCAGGCTTATGCTCAGGTCAAGCTGATGACTCAGGGAGGTCCTTCCGGAAGCACCAATGTCATTGTGTACCAGATTTATCAGGAGGCATTTATGAACAGCCGGTTCGGCATGGCCTGTGCGGAATCCATCGTCCTGTTTATAATCCTGATGGTCTTGACATTGATTCAATTCAGACTGGAAAAGAAGGTGACTTATTGATGAAAAACAAACTGGTTAAATATTTACTTTATGCCTTAAATATCCTTTTTGCAGTCATCATTATCTCACCAGTGGTTTACTGTTTTAACGTCAGCATGATGACCATGAAGGAAGTGTTTTCCGGGGGCTTTTGGCCAAAACAGCTGATCCCGGACAATTACATAAAAGCGCTGCAGCTGGCCCCGTTTTTTACCTTCATCAAGAATTCCCTGATCGTTTCCTGTACCGTTACCTTCGGACAGATCGTTACCGGGGCTTTGGCAGCCTATGCATTTTCCATGATGAAATTCCGTGGAAGGAATGCACTGTTTTTATTGATGCTTGCAACCATGATGATCCCAAGCCAGGCCATCATCATTGCAAACTATTTAATCATCTGCGATCTGGGGCTAAAGAACAGCTATACGGCCCTGATCCTTCCAAACGTGGCATCAGCATTTGCAGTATTTAACATGAGACAGGCGTTCCTGCAGCTTCCAATGGAGATAAAGGAGGCAGCGGATATAGACGGATGCGGGAACTTCCGTTTCTTCTGTTTCATTGCCCTTCCCCTTGTAAAACCTTCCATGGGCGCGTTGGGGATTTACACATTCCTTCAAAGCTGGAACCACTATTTATGGCCGCTTCTTGTTACAGATTCGGTGAACATGAGAACCGTCCAGATCGGTCTTGGAATGCTTCAGGGTGCGGAATCCACAGACTTCCGTCCGGTCATGGCCGGGTCCATGATCATCCTCGTCCCTTCGATCCTGGCATTCATGCTGGGACAGAAGCAGCTGATTTCCGGCCTTACCTCAGGTTCCGTAAAAGGGTAAGTATTTCATGCATGCCCTAAGGGCAATGTATAGAGATAAAACTATATCATTTAAAGGAGGATATCTATGAAAAGAAGAAAAAGGTGGCTTGCGGCGATTATGGCTGCTGTCATGTCCATGACTCTTGCTGCATGCGGTGGAAGTGCTACTTCCGGGGGAACCACAGCGGCAGGTTCCACGGAAGCCGCTACCACAAAGGCGGCAGCTGACGCAAAAGCTCCGGCTGAGGGGGGCAAAACAGTCATTACCCTCTGGCATGCTATGGGAGGTGTAAACGGAGAGGCAACCGAAGCTCTGGTTAAAGCCTTTAATGAGTCCCAGAACGAGATTGAAGTAAAAAGTGAATATCAGGGAAACTATGATGACCTGATCACCAAGCTGAAAGCAGCCATGCAGAGCGGCAGCATGCCGGACGTATGCCAGATGTACGACATCGGCACAAAGTTTATGACCGACAGCGGTCATGCCATTCCGGTACAGGATATGTTTGCCTCCACAAACTTTGATCCTTCTACGGTTATGAATATCATCACAAGCTACTATACGGTAAACGGAAAGCAGATGTCCATGCCATTTAATGTTTCCACTCCAATGCTGTATTACAACAAGGATGTTTTTAAGGCAGCTGGTCTGGATCCTGACACCCCGCCCAAAACATTTGACGAAGTATTGGAATTCTCCAAAAAAATCGTGGAAAGCAAAGCAGCTCCTGTGGGCTATGCACAGGCCATCTATGGCTGGTTCTTTGAACAGCAGATCGCCGGCCAGGGAAAATTTTATGCAAACAATGAAAACGGACGGAAAGCGCCGGCAACCGAAGTGGATTTCGTAAACAACGGAGCTGGACTTAAGATTTTTGAAACATGGAAAAAGCTTATGGATTCCGGTTATGCGGATAACTACGGCAGCACCACTGCTGATACCCAGACCGCATTCTTCTCAGGCCAGACAGCCATGATCATTGAATCCACAGCTATTCTTAAAAATGCTACGGCAAGCAGCGACTTTGAGATCGGTACCGGATTTCTTCCAAAGATCGATGCATCTGCTGCCGATGGCGGTGTCATCATTGGAGGCGCATCCCTTTGGATGATGGACAATAAGGATGAGGCGAAAAAGAACGCTGCCTGGAAGTTCATCGAATTTACCACCACACCGGATTCCCAGGCCAACTGGAGTATGTCCACCGGATACTTCGCAGTTAACCCGGAGGCTTATGATACTCCTGCCATGAAGGATTTCATAGCTCAGAACCCCAACTTTACCACTGCCATCAACCAGTTAAAGGCTACCCCTGTCAATGGATACACCGCAGGTGTATTATCCGGAGTAGCAACCGAGTCCAGAAAGATCTTTAACGAAGCAATGGAGAAGACCTATGACGGCACCTATACACCGGAGCAGGCGGTAAGTTTCCTGGCTGAAAAAGTAAATGCAGCCATTGAAAACTATAATTCATCTACAAAATAATGTTCAAAAAGCCTTCGGCACAAAAGCCGGAGGCTTTCTTTTCTCTATCCCTTTCCTTTCGGAATCCTCCTTCTTTAACAGATCATGAAAGTAGTTTGTACAGTTTAAAAAATAACAAGTGAATTCTTATGATTAGCTTTATCGTTCCGATATATTATATAACGCATGACGCAATTTCCAATCCATATACATTCCGGTAAATAAATCGGGAAAGGAACGATAAGATGAAAAAAAAGAATACAAATGCCGATGATTCCGGCAAAGAAGCAGGTTCTCTGATAAAAAACCTATCTGTCGGCAAAAAACTGATTCTAGGTTTTGGCATAATACTGCTGATCATTATAGCATCCACTTCAATATCCGCATGGAACACGAAAAATCTCGGATTCCAGGTGGAACGCTATTACCGCTATACCGTACCAAACTCCAACAGCACATGGACCATGAGATCCGGGCTGGCTTCGGCACAAAAATATCTTCTTCAGGCAATTCTTGACGATAATATCCAGTCTGTACAGGATAGCCTTGCCAGGGCCCAGGAACAGGAAGAAAGCGTTTCCGGCGCATTGGAGACATTTGCAGGCAACCAGTCTTCCAGTGCAAGAGATAACGATATCGCACAGATAAGAGATTTGTTATCAAAGACCAAGTCTGCCAGAGAAGAGATTTCAGGGCTGCTTCAAGCTTCCTCCAAAGGAAACAGCAGCAAGGCCTATGAGTCATATAAAAATAATTATTCACCTGCCATTGATCAGGCCGAAGAAATCCTGTCTGGTTTTTCAACAATCCAGCTGCAGTTTGCTGTTTCCCAAAAGGAGGAAGCGCAGAACTTCATGAAATCAGCCTGGTTTTCCTTTTCCTTGTCGCTGTTGATTTCTCTTCTGTTTACCCTTTTCATCACCATGATCATCAGAAAATCAATTTTGGATCCTGTGAAAGAAATCGAACTGGTTTACAAGGAAATATCAAAGGGAAATTTACAGGCCCAGATTACATATGTAAGCAAAGATGAGCTGGGAAGCATGGCTGAAAACATCAGAAATACAAATGCTGCCATAACCTCCTATATCCGTGACATTACGGAAAAGCTAAATCTTCTGTCACAGGGAGATATGCGTTTTTCCATGGATTTAGACTATGTGGGGGACTTTGAAGCCATTAAAAAGGCAATTATAAAAACCGTTTCCTCTTTAAATCGTACCCTCATTATGATCGATGTTGCCGCACAACAGGTAAATACAGGAACAGAACAGGTATCGGCAGGAGCACAGCAGCTTGCAGCCGGTTCCACAGAACAGGCCGCCTCTGTAGAGGAACTCTCCTCCTCCATTGCAAGCATCACGGAACAGGCTGCAGAAAATTCAAAAAATGTTATAAAAGCAACCGAATATGTGGCTCAAACCAGCCATAACGTTAAAAACGGCGGTGCACATATGAAGCAGCTTACAAAAGCAATGGACAATATCGCCATCTTTTCCGATCAGATAACCAATATAACAAAGGTGATTGAGGACATTGCGTTCCAAACCAATATCCTCTCCCTAAACGCAGCCATTGAAGCCGCCCGGGCAGGAACCGCAGGAAAGGGCTTCTCCGTAGTAGCTGACGAAGTCCGTAATCTTGCTGCCAAATCTGCGGAGGCTGCAAAACAGACAGCGGAGCTGATACAGAATTCCGTAAACGCGGTACAGGAAGGCACTGAAATCACTGAAAAAACCGCTCAGATTCTGGATGATATTGATAAAACCACCGGCTTTATCAATGATATCGTCAATAAGATCAACCAATCGGCTTCTGAGCAGGCCTCTTCCATTGATGAGATCCGCATAGGGCTGGAGCAGGTATCGGCAGTTATACAGGCAAATGCAGCAACAGCAGAGGAAAATTCGGCCTCCAGCGAGGAAATGAGCGCTCAGGCCAATACACTGCGGGAAGAAGTGGACAAATTCCAATTGGATACTGAACAAAAGACAGAGATAAAAAGAACAAAAGAGTATGAATATGAGGCCAGGACGGAATCGTCTTTTGAAAAGTATTAATTAAAACAGAAATCCATAATGCCATATGAAAGGGCGTTGATCTATTAAAATCAACGCCCTTTTTTATGTCCTTAACAATGGTACTGTTTTCCCTTTTTCTAACAATCCACGCTGGCGAATTCGGAAAGAACCTTATTGAATTCGTCCTTTTGGTCATAGAAGGTCGCATGACCGCTGAATTCAAAGGATTCCAGCCTGGAGTTTTTAATGCATTGATGCTGGATCTCACCCAGATCATAAGGGACAACCTGATCATGGATCCCATGAATGATCAGAGTTGGAACATCAATTGCCTCCAGATCCGAAAATAATACCTCTTCGAGCCAGGTATTAGCAATGGCTGCCGTCGCCCAGCCAGCTGCCTGCAGACCAAGCTGGAAAAACCATTGGGAGAACGGATAAGTAATATGCTGGAAGAAAAAAATATCTCCAAAATTATTTAACATGTTGGGACGGTCGGCGTAGGTTCCGTTTATGATTTGAGTTACTACGTCTTTATCAAGTCCATATGGGAAGTTCGGCCGTTTCACAAGGCTTGGCGCTGCAGCAGCGAATAAAGCAAGTCTTGCTACCCCAAAGCCCCTGTGCCTTGCCATGTACCTTATGGCAATCGCCCCTCCGGTGGAATGCCCAGCCAGGGTAATATTCCTAAGATTCAGTACATCAATGACCACTCTGACATCATCGGCCAGCCGGTCATAATCATACCCACAAAACGGCTTATCAGAATCCCCGAATCCTCTTGTATCAATGCCGATACACCGGAACCCCATGGCAGGAAGCACATCAAACTGGTATTCAAAAAGCTTATGGCTTCCCGGCCATCCATGAAGAAATAAAATGGTATTTTCGCAATCCGGATTAAGATCCTCTACGTAGATGTTTACATTCTTTTCAACGGTTATATAGTATCCCATGATCTCGCTCTGCACAATATGTTTATTCTATGTTATTCCCTCTCCTTAACCATCGTTCCGGTTTTTTCAAATAAATACTTAGTGCAGGGCGCAATCAAATTCTTCCTGTTAACCTTCCTTAAGAAGCAGATGGAGATTACAGTGCCGGTGTAATGAATTGAGACCCTGCATAATAAAGTTCCATGTCTCACGAAAATCCCCCGGTACTGCAAAATCATCCGATGAGATAAATGCCTGAAAGCCTTTCTGATCAGAACCATACTTATCTGCAAAAGCATCTGCATAATTTACCTTTTCATCGTCAGTCAGATTCCCATGATTGTTGTGAAGCACATGCTCAAGATTCCGGGAAAAATAAAAAATAGAATACGGAATTTTACCCACTGCGTCGGCCGTACTAAGCCGGTACAGCACCTGGGATTTTCTTAAATTCCGGTCAATGACCCCCTCAGGATCTGCCGATTCGATCCGGTCATCAAAATATCGGATTGTCCCCGTTGAGCTTTTTACAACCTTGTCCGCCGGAATAAACGCCCCGTCAATGTCAACAAGATGAATCACCTTAAGAATGTCTTTTTTATTAAAGCCATACCGTTTTCTTTCCACCTCTATGTGCTCATTGACCGTTTTAACGGCATTGTTGCCTGATACCGACCAGTTGCTTGTCATATCGCCGTGAACCACATGGAAACGGACATCTTCCCTCTGAAATGCTTTTTTAAGAACCGGACTTAATGTCTCCTCGTCAGTGGGCCCTTCAACGATAAACAGGATTACTTTTTTAGTCTTGGCCGCCATCCCTTACCGTCTTTCCGGCACGCCTGAATGCACGGCCAATTTCCACACTGTCTGTCTCTTCATAAATAGCTTCTTTTTGACCGCCCAATATGATGCTCCGCAAATACATATCCCGCAAATTATGATTGCTCTTTATGTTCTGCAGACGGATATACCGGTTGGATGGATTTGTGGTGGAAAATACAATGCTGCTTTTATGAATCATTTCCAATGCCCGCAAGTTATGTGATGTGAAGATCAGCTGCCCCCTCGCACCCTTTTCAAAGACAGAAAGCAGTTCCCCTAAAAGATATTCATATACACCTGCATCCAGTTCATCAATAATCAAACACATGGAAGCATTGTTATAAACGCACATGAGGGCATTAAGAACGGAAATGATCTTAATGATCCCTTCCGACTCATATTTCAAGGGAATTGTAATTTCTCCGCGTTTTGAAATTAATTCGACTCTGTGTCCTTCTTCCCCCCGTTCAAGAAGCTGCTCACCAAAGTCATAAATTCCAATGGAGAGGCCGGGAATCATGGCGTCAAGAACCACATTCATCTCATGAAGGATCTTCCTGGCCATTTCAAAATGTTCTTTACTGATCACTGACGGTTCATCAAGCCTTATAAGCAAATCACCTTTTGCGATCCTTTCACCGAGATCCAGGCGGAACGCAAACGGGATCATGAAATCCATACTGATTGCTCCTGCACGGGCATTGGAAATTACGAACAGGTTCATGCCTGCATATTGATAAAGGGATTGGATGATATAAGCATAATCCTCAGACGCGCCTTCAGAAGCGGATAAAAATACCCCCCTGCCTTCCGGTCCGAAGATAAAAGAAACCAGATCTTTCCGGGCAATTTTCTTTGCAACGCTTAAATTTACTTTATTTTCATCATTCTCCCGTATTAAATCTTCCAGCCGGTATTTTGGCGTAAATGTTGGCCCTTCTGAATGCAGTCCGTAATCGATCAAGGCTTTTTTGCTTTCAAACTTTTCTCCGGTCCAGGCTGCGGAACAGAGGGCTTCGTGTTCTATCTCGAACTCACTTTTGGAAATCCTTTTTAACTGGACAGAATATTCAGCCATGGTTTTTTTACTGTCTGTCTGGATTATAAACTTAACGGTAATTGTACAGGTTTCCATGTCTTTGGAAATATAATGAACCACTTCCCTGGACAGGGGCCGCCCCGTTAGTAAAGTCTGAACGAACTCCATTGCTTCAATAACCGCGGTTTTCCCTGAACCGTTCTGGCCATAAATGCCGAGAATGTCCGCTGTTTTTGAGAAATAATCCTTATTCCCTGCAGACGGCATTATAATTCTGCCATACTGGGTATTCTTAAATCCTTTTAATTCAATCTCACTTACGCGAACCATCGTCTGAACCACGCCCATATCAGCTCCTTCCCTGATCCCCAGGATCATTTAGCCCCTAAAACCTGTAATTATTTTTACATAACGATACATTTTATTCCGATATTGGATATGATTCTCCAGAAACAGGAGATATATTCGGCGATTCCTTATTCTTCCCCTTCGATTGTGACTACCACCCGATTAGGCAGGCAGACAATCAGTTCCCCGCTTCTGTGGATCTTGCCCGTGCGGACACATACCTTATCAGGGCAGGAAGCATCCGTAATGCTGGCATAACCGTCTTTAATGATCAGATGATCCGTACCGCCATACCCATCAATAACCATGTCAGCATCTTTATGAAGATCCAGGGTTGCCACTATTTCGCCGTCTACAGTGACCACCACCTGCTCCGCCGGCTTTCTGTTTTTGACATAAAATATCCCTGAGAGCAGTCCTGATATCACCAGAATGGCAGCAATCAGGATCAGCTCTCTCCTTTGTATTACTGTTAATTTTTTTACAAACTTCATCTGTTACCTCTTATTTCTCTTAAATGTAATATCCTGAGATTTCATTATAACATAACAGTCTTGTTTATAAAATAAAAATTAGTCTAAAATCATTATAGAACACCTTGTATTGCCAGCCCGATTTGGATATCCGGAAACGAATGACCGGCTCCTTTTGACAGGCAATTCTCTATCTATGTAATAAGTTACAAAAAGTGGAAAAAGTGATCGATTTGCGATAAAATTATGGTAAAAATCATTCCCTTATGTTATAATAATGTCAAAGTGGCATTTTGCGTGCCGCTATCATACAAGGAGGGGAAGACTTGAAAAGAATAGTAGTGTTAGGTGCCGGTTATGCCGGTATTTTAACTGCCAAAAAATTGGAAAAAAAATTCCGCAAGATGAAGATGGAGGACGAGGTAAGTATCTCCATCATAGACAGGCATCCGTTCCATACCATGCTAACAGAACTTCATGAAGTGGCCGCTGGAAGGGTAGAGGAAGACAGTATCCGCATCAGCCTGAAAAAAGTATTTGCCGGAAGGAATGTGGAAATCATTACTGACACCATCAGTCATATTTCCATTGAAGAGAAGAAATTGACGGGAAACAAGGGCGAATACGATTATGACTATCTAATCCTGGCCGCAGGCTCTAAGCCCACCTATTTCGGTGTGGAAGGTGCAGAGAAGAATTCTTATAAGCTTTGGTCTTATGAAGATGCTGTTTTATTAAAAGAACGGATTCACCATGTATTCCGCAAAGCGGCCTGTGAACCGGACGAGGCAGAAAAACGCCGCCTTTTGACGTTCTACGTCGTAGGCGCAGGTTTTACCGGTGTGGAAATGGCTGGAGAACTGGCAGAATATGTGCCCTTCTTATGTGATGAGTATGAAATAGAACCGTCTCTCGTCTCCATGTACAACGTAGATGTTTTAAAGCGGGCAGTGCCCATTCTTCCGGAAAAGCTGTCCGGCAAGGTAGAAAAGCGCCTGACAAAGATGGGCGTAAAGGTAATGATGGAAACCGGCGTGACCGCCATTGGCGAGGATTTCATCGAACTGAATCAGGATGGAAGGAAAAACCGTTATCCATCCGGTACAACCATCTGGACCGCCGGTATTGAAAGCGCAGATATTACAGGAGAAGCGGCCAAGACGCTTGAATCCGTAGGGCGCGGAAGAATCCAGGTAGATTCTTTCTTAAGAGCCAAAGACCACGAAGAAGTTTACGTAGTCGGTGACAACATGATGTATGTACCTCAGGGAGAAAATGCACCTGTTCCCCAGATGGTAGAAAACTGTGAGCAGAGCGCTCATACAGCCGCCCATAATCTGGTATGTGCCATTGCTGGTACCGGAGCGATGGAGGAGTATAAACCGTCCTTCCATGGCGTTATGGTTTCTGTAGGAGGCCGCTACGGAGTGGCACGGGTAGGACTTCCCAATCTCATGTTTAACCTGTGTTCCTTCTTTGCCATGCTTTCCAAGCATTTTATCAATGTTATTTATTTTATTCAGGTATTGGGTTGGAATAAAGTGTGGAGCTATGTGTGCCACGAATTCTTTACCGTACGCAACCGCAGAAGCTTCCTGGGAGGCCATTTCTCCAACAGGACTCCAAGCTTCCTGCTGATGCCGCTGCGTGTATGGCTGGGTGCCGTATGGGTATTTGAAGGCGTTATGAAGATTGTTGAAGGCTGGATGGATCAGCCCATGCTGAGCGGATTCTTTGGAGGAGCCAATCAATTCTTCAATAACATTCTGGCTCCCTACGGGATCAGCGGAATCGGAGGAGCAGTTCCTTCGGCTGATGCGGTCTCCAGTGCAACTTCTGCTGCTGCAGATGCGGTAGCCAGTGCCACTGGTGCTGCTGCTGGTGCTGCAGATGCAGTTTCCAGTGGTGTAGCAGTTTTCTCCTATCATATTTTAGGATTAATCGACGCTACCCTTGTCAGTTCCAAAGGCATTTCCCATTCGACTCTGTCTGATTATGCCTTTAAACTGGATTTTGCTCCTATGAACTGGTTTGTGAATACTGTGATCCTGCCTAACGGCGGACTTCAGCTGTTTATGCAGCGCGGTATCGTAATCGCGGAGATCCTGATCGGTCTTGCTTTAATGGCAGGATTATTCAACTTCCTTTCCTCAGCAGCCTCCCTGGTGCTTCAGTTCATGTTTGTGTGCACGACTGGTCTTTACTTAAACACGTTCTGGATGATTTTCGCCGGTATCGCAGTGTTAGTCGGCGGCGGCAGAACCCTTGGCCTTGATTATTATTTCATGCCCTGGCTTAAGAAAAAATGGAGAAAACTTCCCTTTATAAGGAAGTGGTATTTATACAATGACTAATAGAGAATTGTTGGAGGATGCAGACAGCCTGAGGTATGGTTTTGAAGAGGCCTTCCAATTAATGGCATCGGCTGTGGAAAAGCATTTATCTTCAGCGCCTCCTGTCATCAGGACTTATACGGCCCATCTGGCAAAGTCCACAGGTAAATTCATCCGTGCTTATGGGCTGATGGCCTGTTCCATGGATGAAGAGGATAAAGTTCCTGCAGATGCCATTACCCTGGCTTCTGCAGTGGAACTGCTGCATTTGGCCACCCTGGTCCATGATGATGTAATCGATGACGCTGATACAAGGCGGGGGATCGATACGCTTCAAAAGAGATTTGGCAAAAAAGCGGCGGTCATTTGCGGAGATTACCTCTTATCCCTGGCACTTAAACTGGCGGTTTCCATTCCTAAAAGAAAAGAATACGAAGCCCTGGATATGTCCAATTATCTATGCAGAATCTGCATGGGAGAATTACGCCAGGAAATCAACAATGGGAACCTGGATCTATCCGTTTACCGCTATCTAAGCATCATCAAAGGAAAAACAGCGGCGCTTTTTGAAGCATCCTTTCACGGCGGCGCCATGCTGTCCACAACGGATGAGAGAAAATTACGCATGTACCGTAAGGTCGGCAATGATGTTGGCATGATTTTTCAGCTCATGGATGACTGTATTGATTATGAGATGGATGAAAATGATGCTAAGAAAAACGTCCGGTCCGATTATGAAGAAGGAGTTGTCACCTTGCCTCTCATTCATGCCATGAAACAGGATGAGAACTTTTTAATGCAGGTTAAAAACGGCCTGGTTTCCGCGAAGGAACTCTATGACAGAGTTTTGGAAGCCGGCGGAACCGCTTATACAAAAGCAATGGCTGGCAGATACTATACAAAAGCAGTAAGCACCATCGGAGCACTTAATTTATCCGAGGCCAAGATGGCCAGGATCATGACCGTGGTGGATAAATCTTATTATGGTATTAAAAAATAAAATATAAAGCAACATAAGGAGGAGTTTTAACTATGAAAAAACGTGTTTTAGCTTTAGGCTGCGGTCTTATGGCGGCAGCAACTATCCTGGCAGGGTGTTCATCTAATTTAAAACAGGCACCAACTACTGCAGCACCGACAGAGGCAGCAACAACAGAAGCACCTACCACACAGGCTGAGGCCACCACAGAAGCTGCAAAGACTGAAGCAGCAGGCGGCGCTCTCTCTACCGGTTATGCAGCAATTTCTTCCATCGGCAAATCCACAGATGCTGGCGAAAAAGATGGTCTTGCAGAAGTAGATACCATGTTCGCAGCTGTATTAGTAGATGGCAGCGGTAAGATTGTAGACTGTAAAATTGATTCCGTTCAGACCAAAGTGAATTTCTCCAAAGAAGGAAAACTGCTTACAGATCTTGGTACCGTTGTGGAATCCAAGAATGAGCTGGGAGAAAAATATGGTATGAAAAAAGCTTCCGGTATCAGCAAAGAGTGGAACGAGCAGGCTGATGGCTTTGCTAAGTATGTAATCGGAAAAACTGCCGATGAAGTAAAAGGAATTGCCGTTTCTGCAGATGGTGTTGCAGATGATGCAGACTTAAAGGCTACCATTACTGTTCATATCGGAGACTTTATCAATGTTGTTGAGCAGGCTGTTGCAAATGCTAAGAGCGCAGGAGCTCAGACAGGCGACAAGCTGGGTTATGGTATCGTAACAGGCATCAGCAAGTCCAAAGATGCAGCTGCAGATGCTGACGGCGTGGCTCAGGCATATTCTACCTACACAATTGCAAGCTTTGGCGCAGACAGCAAGATTACAAGCTGTGTGATTGACGCTTCTCAGGTCAATGTAAACTTCGACGCTGCCGGTAAGATCACCAGCGACTTAAAAGCTGCTGATTTCAAGACCAAGAATCAGTTAGGTGAAGCCTATGGCATGAAGAAAGCTTCCGCAATCGGAAAAGAATGGAATGAGCAGGCTGCTAGTTTCGCAGCTTATGCAACTGGCAAAACAGCCAGTGAGATCACAGGTCTTGCAATTGATGAAAAAGAAGGTGCTCCTACTGATGCCGACTTAAAAGCCAGCGTAACTGTTGGTATTGGTGACTTCCAGGCAGGCATCTCCAAGGCAGAAGCTAATGCAAAATAAAAAAGTTATAACTTTTATAATGATTGCCGGAACTCTGGCAGCGCTTACTATGGCGGCGGTTAATACCGCCGCCATAGGAGCTAAAAAGGATCAAAGATTTCACGCCGAGTTCCTGAAACTCTTCGATACCGTCACCCAGATCGTCGGATATGCAAAGAATAAAGAGGAATTTACCCAGATTGCCACGGACGTTCATGATGAGCTGGAGACGTACCATGAGCTATATGATATTTACAATGATTATGACGGTATAAACAATATTAAGACCATCAATGATAATGCCGGTAAAAGTCCCGTGAAAGTCGATCAGAAGATCATCGATATGTTAAAGGTTGCGGAAGAAGCCTATGAAAAAACAGACGGCAAAGTAAATGTAGCCATGGGAAGTGTTCTGTCCATCTGGCACGACTATCGCACAAAGGGCATAGATAACCCGGAGACCGCCCAGGTTCCCCCTATGGACAAACTGAAAGAGGCAGCCCTACATACGGATTTCTCAAAGGTCATCATAGATGAAGATGCCTCCACCGTATACCTGGAGGATCCTGAAATGCGCTTGGACGTGGGGGCCATTGCAAAAGGCTACGCCACGGAACTGGCAGCAAGATCTCTGGAAGCCAAGGGGATTGACCATGTTCTTCTCAGTGTTGGAGGCAATATCCGTGCCATCGGTATCCGGGGAGACGGAAAGCCCTGGAAGCTGGATATCCAAAATCCGGATCTTGACAGTGATAAAAAGTCCATTGATACTTTGGATTTAGACGGCTTTTCTCTCGTCAGCAGCGGTGATTACGAAAGGTATTACATTGTGGATGGGGTGAAATATCACCACATTATCGACCCTGAGACACTGATGCCTGCAGCATACTTCCGGGCAGTCTCCGTTGTTTGTAAGGACTCTGGCTGGGCAGATGCGCTGTCTACCGCTATATTTAACATGTCCTATGAAGAGGGACTGGCTATGATCGAAGATATGAAGGGTGTTGAAGCGATGTGGGTTCTGCCGGATAGCACCATTAAAACCAGCAGCGGCTACGAAGCGTTCCGCAGCCATGACCGTTAGGAGGCCATATGTCATACCGAGGACTACAGGATTTTATTCATAAATTGGAAGAGAGAGGGGAACTGATCCGGGTGACGGAGAAAGTATCCCCTCTCCTGGAAATAACAGAGATTACAGACAGGGTCTGCAAGTCAGAAAGTAATGATGGCAAAGCGCTTTTGTTTGAACATGTGGAGGGCTCTCCCTATCCGGTGCTGATGAACGCCTTTGGCACCGATAAGCGGATGGCCCTTTCTCTTGGAGCGGATAACTTAGACGATATTGCAGCGGAAATAGGTGCCTATCTGGATTTTGGGAATTATACATCGCTTTTAAAGCTGATCTCCTTTTCGCCAAAGCTCCTGCGCCTGTTATGCTGCTTTCCTTTCAGGAGCCGTTTTCATGTCAAAAGGCCCAGCTGCCAGGAGGTTATAGAGAGGGAACCAGACTTAGAGCAGCTGCCGGTTCTGCATTGCTGGCCTCATGACGGAGGGCGTTTCTTTACACTTCCCCTTGTTTTTACAAAATATCCTGATACAAAGCTTCAAAACATAGGCATGTACCGGATGCAGGTGCTGGATTCCAAGACAACGGCCATGCACTGGCAGAAACACAAGGATGGGGCCGGTATTTACGAAGCATACAGAAAGAAGGGCTGTCCTATGCCCGTATCCGTTGCACTTGGATGTGACCCGGCTGTGACATATGCTTCCACAGCTCCTCTTCCGCCGAAACTGGATGAGATGATGCTGGCCGGATTCTTAAGAAAAAGGCCGGTAAAAATGGTGAAATGCATTACCAACGATCTCTATGTGCCGGAGGATGCAGAATTTGTACTGGAGGGCTATGTAGATCCTCAGGAAGAACTGGTCTGGGAAGGACCTTTCGGTGATCATACCGGATATTATTCCCTGGCGGACTGGTATCCTAAATTTCATGTTACAACGATTACCCGTAAAAAACATCCTGTCTATCCTGCCACCGTAGTGGGCAAACCTCCTATGGAAGACTGCTATATGGCAAAGGCTACAGAACGCATCTTCCTTCCCGTATTAAAGACAGCGATTCCCGAGCTGCAGGATATCCATTTACCATTTGAAGGAGTCTTCCATAACTGCGCAGTGATATCGGTGAAATCATCCTATCCGGGAGCTGCCAGAACTGTCATGAACGCCATATGGGGCATGGGACAGATGAGAACGGCAAAGATGATCGTGGCGGTCGATGAAACCATAGATCCCTGTGATGCGGCAGCTGTCTGGCAGGAAGTCTTGCGCTACGCCCATCCGGAGGAGGATTTTGTAGTCAGCAAAGGGCCGTTAGACGCTCTGGATCACTCTTCCGATTATCCATTGTATGGCGGACGGCTTGGTATAGATGCCACCAGCAGAGGGAAAGAAGCCTTTACAAAAGGAGCACTTGAAATCGTTCCTATCAGCAAGGAACAGCCCTGGGGAGGAAGGAAAAAAGCCCTTTCCATGCTGGAAGAAAAAAAGGCTTCTCTCATTTTAGTTGTGGACGAGGATGTAGACCCGTCAGATCATTCCACAGTCATGTGGCGGGTATTTAATAATATCGACGTTACCAGAGATATGTTTACGGATGGCAGGCGGGCGGCTTTCGATGCTACAAGAAAGCGTCTGGAGGAGGGACTTTCCCGTCCCTGGCCGGAAGATATCGTGATGACGGATGAAATCAAAAATAAGGTGTCAGCGAAATGGAGTGCTTATGGGATTGATCATAGGAAAAATAGTAAATAAATTAAATGAATACGGGAAGCTGGTCATGTTCAGCCATACCATCTTTTCCCTGGCCTTTGCTGCAGTGGCCCTGCTTGCTGTTTCCGGCGGCCTGCCGGATCCAAAAGTCGTATTCTGGGCTGCCCTAGCCTTTTTAAGCGCCAGAACAGGTGCTAATGCCTTAAACCGGGTAGTGGATGCCAGGATCGACGCCAAAAACCCCAGAACAGCAAGCCGCCAGATTCCAAAGGGACAGATCGGAAAAAAAGAAACCCTGGTCCTGGTGGCAGCCTGCTTTCTGGTTATGGTATTCAGCGCCTCCCGTTTAAACCTGCTATGTCTCCTCCTTTCCCCTCTGGCTTTGTTCCTGATGACAATCTACTCCTACACGAAACGATTTACCTGGACATGCCATCTGGTTCTGGGTATCACATGCGCCTGCGCTCCCGTAGGAGCCTGGCTGGCGGTAACGGGGAAGTTTTCCCTGATACCGCTTTTCTTTGGTGCTGCCAACTGCCTATGGACTGCGGGATTCGATATTATCTACGGCTCTCAGGATTATGAATTTGATAAGGCAAACGGACTCCATTCCATTCCTGTGCAGTTTGGCGTGAGAGGCGGGTTATGGATCAGTACCCTGTTCCATGTGGCTGCACTGCTTTGCCTGTGTATTGCCGGAGTACTGCTCTATCCCCAGTTTGGTGTGCTCTATGGAACCGGCCTGGGGATTATCGCGGTTCTTATGGTGATTCAGCACCGGCTGGTATCACCGGATCATCTGGAAAATGTCAATATTTCGTCCTACAGCATCAGCCAGATCACCAGTATCGTGCTTCTGGTCTTCGGAACTCTGGATGTATACTTATAACGCAATGGAAAGGGAAAGAGACAGACTATGAAACAATATGTAGTTGGAATTACAGGCGCCAGCGGCAGCATTTACGGCCTTCGGACAGTAGAAGCCCTGCTGGAAGGCGGAGCCAGAGTACGGCTCATCCTGACGGGAACAGGGGAAAAGGTCTTAGCCTATGAAACCGGACGGGAAGCTGGTGAATGGATCGATGATTTTAAGAAACGTTTTAGAAATCAGCTTATCCTGGAAGATAACAACGATCTGTTTTCCGCTGCAGCCAGCGGTTCCCATCTGACAGATGGAATGATTATCGCACCATGCTCCATGTCAAAGCTGGCCCACATTGCGGCAGGAATTACACCGGATTTAATGACCCGGGCTGCCGATGTGGCGTTAAAACAGCGGCGTCCTCTGGTGTTAATGCCCAGGGAAACGCCCCTGTCCCAGATTCATTTGAAAAATATGCTGACTCTGGCAGAGTGCGGTGCATTTATCGTTCCTGCTATGCCGGCCTTTTACCAGAAGCCAAAATGTCTTGACGACATGGCGGATTTTATGGCCGGCCGGGTACTTGATTGCCTGGGGGTTGAAAATCGCCGGTACCCCAGATGGAGAGAAGAAGAATAAGAAATAAAGCGAACGAATAAACCTAAGGAGAATTTATGAAAAAATCAGAAAAAAGTGCTAAGAAACATTATTTATTAGGCCGCACGGGAATTCTTGCGGCATTGTTTGGCTGTACAGCGGCGGTTATCCTGGGCGGATGCGCCGCCAAAGAGAAGACACCCGTGGATAACACTGTTCATTTAGGTGTCATGTATTCTTCCGATATTGTCCCCCTTACCATCATAACGGAACAGGAGCTTGACAAAAAGTACGGAGTCCAATTGGATATGCAGGTATTCTCTTCTGCAAAGGACCGGGATGCTGCTCTTCAGGCAGGGGAATTAGATGGGGTGTTTACGGACTTCATCGGCCTGTGTATGTATCAGAATGCGGGACTTGACGTAAAAGCAACCGGATGCACTGACGGAGATTATGTGCTGCTGGCAGGAAAGGATACTGGAATCACTTCCCTGGAGAACGCGGCGGGAAAAAGCATTGCAATCTCGGAAAACACGCTGATCGAATATTCCCTGGATTATATTTTAACGAATGCCGGGTTAGTTGATACATATTTGGACAAGCAGGTGGTACCGCGGATCCCAGACAGGCTTGAAATGCTGCGAAACGGCAAGATCGATCTTGTTCTTCTGCCGGAACCATTCTCCACTCTGGCGATCAAGGATGGCGCGGTAGTTCTTGGGAGTGCCAATACTGACGGACTGTATCCGGCCGTATCTGCATTTACAAAGAAAGCCATTGATGAAAAATCCGATACCATAAAAAAGATGTATCAGGCATACGATGAAGCAGTTGATTATCTGAATACCACTCCGTTAAAAGAGTATGAAGCCACGATCATCAAGGCGGCAGGCTATCCGGAAGAACTCACCGGAAATATTAAGCTGCCGGACTATCGGAAAAATGAACTGCCAAAAGCGGCTGACTTACAGGCAGCTGTGGAATGGGCAGCTAAGAAGGGATTATGCAGCCCGGATTTAAAGCCTGATGAACTGGTGGGTGAATTGAAATAGAGACTTAAGAAGAACGGAGGGAGCCAGATGCTGAAAGTAAAAGATATCTCTGTCACATATGGGAAAGGCGGGATGAATAAAATCATTGACCAGATGTCCTGGCAGCTGGAGACCGGAACGGTCCTGGCTGTTGCAGGTCCCTCCGGCTGCGGAAAATCCACCATGGTTCACGCACTGGCAGGTATACTGCCTTATACGGGCTCCATCACCCTGGATGGTAACGGGCTTGACCCCAAAACGTGTTCTATCGGGCTGATCCCTCAAAACTATGGGCTGCTGCCCTGGAAGACAGTAAAGGAAAACTGCCTGTTTACAGCCAAAATCCGTGGAAATACCCATGACCTGGAGATGCAGCTTTCCAGCCTGTGCAAAGACCTGGGGATTGACGGGCTATTGGAACGTTATCCAGGTACATTAAGCGGCGGCCAGGCGCAGCGTGTGGCTCTTGCAAGAGCCTTTCTTATGAATCCGGAGCTTCTCCTGATGGACGAGCCTTTCGCTGCACTGGATATTGTGGCGGCTCTTGCTGCAAGGGAACTGTTTCTGAGGGTCTGGAAGGAAAAAAAGCCCACTGCAGTCATAGTCACCCATCGGGTGGAAGACGCCCTTTACCTTGCCCATAATATCGCAGTTATGAAACGGGGCGGCGGCTTAAATTTTTTCTGTGAAAATCCATGGCAAGGTGTAAAACGTCCCTCAGAAGCAGCATATGCTGAGCTTGAACAGCAGATCACGGAGAAAATCATAAAGGCGGATGAGATATGAGAAAAAAAATGTGGGTCTTTATAAAAGGCTTTTTACTTGTAAATTTACTCTGGTTCCTTCTCGCTGCCCTTCTGTCCACCTCTGTGCTTCCAGGGCCGCTAACGGTCTACTACAAGTTCAGCCAGGTAATAAACGGAGGGCTTTGGCTTCATATAGGAGCCAGCTTAGGCCGTGTAACGGCAGGCCTAATCCTTGCCCTCCTCATCGGCGTACCTGTTGGAATCCTTATGGCCTCCTCTGCCATCGCCAGCCGCGTTCTTCACCCTCTGGTGTACTTTTCCTACCCGGTTCCCAAAACAGCGCTGCTTCCGGTCTGTATGCTGCTTTTAGGGCTTGGCAATGGCTCTAAAATTCTCATCATCGTCCTGACCACGGTATTCCAGATCATTGTGGCTGTCCGGGATGCGGCGGAGCATATTGATCAGGGAATTTATTATGTGGCAAAAAGCGCGGGCGCCCGCAAACGAAGTATCTTAAAGGATATTACCCTGCCTGCGGTGCTGCCGGAGCTGTTCACCAGCATTCGGATTGGAACAGGAACATCCTTAGCCATCCTTTTAATTGTAGAAGCTTATGGAACCCGCTGGGGGATGGGCTACTACATTCTGGACGCATGGTCCAGGATTAACTACATTCAGATGTACGGCGGCATTGTCATCATGTCGGTGGTAGGAGCAGCATTATTCTGGATTTTGGATGGAATTCAGTGGGCGTTGTGCAAGGGAACGAAGTAACGCTTAAACTTATTATCAGCTTCTGAGATCTGCCGCAGGATATTCGGTATCCTGCGGCTTTTTTCATGCCCTGCCCGCCCCTTTTCCGCCCGTTCCATTGGACTGAATTTGCTGCGAACGTAATTGCCATGCCGTTGGAGCAGGCTAAATTCAGCCCATACCATGGTGTGATTCTGTTTGCAGCGGTATGTTAAAAATTAAATTCATCTTCCCAATGAAAGGTTCCTGATTCCTCCAAACTCATGGGCCAGTGGCAGCACCAATCTGGTACACTGGGAGTTTCCACCCTGTCCAGGCTCGGCGTATATGGCTTTATATCAAGTACAGGTGTGCCATCATTCGCATCAATATACGCAATTTGAATAATGCCCGTTTCATAATCTATATGAATAACTTGTGCGGTTGACAGTGCAATCGGATTAGGGCGAACTGGCGATCTTGTAGCGAATATACCCATTACTGCAGGAGATTTTTTATAAGGTTGCGAGGTTTCAATGGTATTCCTCATTTGCTCGTTATCAAAGTCGCTGAACCACCAAATAACACTAAGATGGCTGAACCCATCTAACGCCTGCAAGGCGGGAATATACTTCGGTTCAAGCTCAATGAACATTCCATCTTCGTTGACATTGATTTTACCAATAGGGGTTACATGAAAATTTTGCATCGTACGTTCCTCCACATTTTTTTATTTTACCTGTAAATCCAATGTAAACCCTCACATCATGTGAGAGTCAATATGAAAAAAAGCGTCCTGCAATTATTTTTGCAAGACGCTTTTTGCTATATTCTTTCCAGCGGGATTTGTATTTCAGTCAGGTATTTATCGGGGCATTCCTCATTCCATGGTCCACAGTGAACAATTTGCCTGCTTTGCCCGATCATTTTATACTGGTTATGTTCCTGCAGCCAGCTTGCAAAAGCAAGAAATGCCCCCGCAATATTTTCAAAAGGTCCATAGACCATCATACAAGCCATATTGGGAACGGGTTCCGTATTACGAAACACAAACCCGTTTATATTTTCCCCCATCCGGGCCACAGGCGCACATATTTCCATATCTACATCCTTTTCTCTGTAATCCCTATCATGATATATGGTAAAAGTATCGCTCGAAACAGGAATGTTATTTTTATCTGCAAAGGCCGACATTTCTTTCCACAACTGCCCCTCTGCATAATAATCGGGAACAATGCGTCTTAAAGAAAATACCTGATAACTGGGAATGGATTTAATCGAAACATTATAGTTTATTGCCATCTTTTCTCTTAGAATATCATTCTTAGCTAACTCAATTTTTGATAGTTTCTCCTGTTCTGCTTTAATTACATTCTCGATTTCCAGGCGCTTATCTTCAAGCAGCTTTGAAATAAACCCATCTTCCCAATGATTAAGGGCAATCGCAATTTCAGAAACATTAAAACCTAAATCCCTCAAGAAGATTATTTTATTCAAAGCGGGAATCTGCTCCGCAGCATATAACCTGTAATTGGTGAACCGATCGGTTGCCGCAGGCGTTAGAAGACCTGCTTCATCGTAATACCTTAACATACGGATTGATACTTGCGTTAATTTAGAAAACTCGCCTATTTTAAACATTCGACCACCTCTATATTGAAATTATATCGTGTATATCCTTAAACTGCAAATAAATACACGACTGAAGTAAATCCAATAAAAAAGGCATTCTGCCGGTTGTCAGCAGGACGCCTTTTTATATCAATCACATTCTCTTTAAGGTAAACTGATTCGCCAGACCGCTGAGTACCTTTGCCTGCGCAGACAGCTCTTCGCTTGCAGCGGCGCTCTCCTGAGCGGTTGCTGAATTGGATTGTACCACTGCGGAAATCTTATCCACACTGTCAGTGATGTGGGATACAGAAAGGCTCTGCTCTTTAGAGGCCGACTGGATCTCCCCGATACCTGCTGCAATTTCTCTGGCATCCATTAAAACAGTGCTTAATATCGTGGCCATGGAATCCGTTAAATCCTTACCCGTTTCAACCGATCTGACAGAAACGTCTATAAGTTCCGAAGTGTTTTTTGCCGCCAGCGCACTCTTTGCCGCCAGATTCCTGACTTCATCTGCCACTACGGCAAATCCCTTTCCTGCATCACCTGCTCTTGCTGCTTCTACAGCCGCATTTAATGCCAGGATATTGGTTTGGAATGCAATGTCCTCTATGGTTTTGTTAATCTTAATAATTTCCTCTGAATTTTTCTGGATCCCTTCCATAGCCTGTAGCAGGTGCCGCATCTGCTGCTCACTCTCATCAAGGCTCACACCCATTGTCTGGGCTTTGGTGTTAAAAACACTGGCGTTTTCCGTAGTATAATCTATTTTTGTTACAATGGTTTCTACTGCATGGGATAAATCATCAATCGCGCCGTTCTGCTCTGCAGCTCCCACAGCCAGAAGCTGGGAACTTGCCGCAACATGCTCTGCGCCTGCAGATACCTGCTCGGAGGTCTGGTGCAGCTGGTCCAGGGTCTCTGAAATCTGCGCGGTAAACGTTTCAATGGAGTGCCCGATATTGGTAAAATCTCCAATATACTGCTGGGAGGGCAAATCAAAATTCCCCTGTTCCATCTGCTTCATGGAGTCTCCAATGCGGGAAATATAGTCGGACAGCGTGTTAATGGACATTCTCATGCTGTTTGCCAGCATCCCCAGTTCATTCGTTGATGTATAATCGATCTCGCTCTGTAAATCACCCTGTGACAGGCGCTCCATTCCATTTTCCAGGGTTTTTACCGGAATCAGGATTTTTCTGCGGATGATCATCAGAATAAAGTAAATGGAGATCAGATTGATTACCAGGGTAATGGCGCTTATAGCCTTAAGCTTTATAATTCCCTGGGCGGAGTATTTTTCAGCCTGAGAAACAGCGGCATTGCTTTTGTTAAAAAGCTCCTCACTGTTTTCCAACAGCTTTTCATTCTGTCTATCATTTAAAAGAGGCAGGATCTGCTCTTTCCAATATGTACGGATCTCCTGCATCTGTGAAACCAGCTCTTTGTCTCTTGGCACTGGAAGCCCAAGCGCTTTGTCGCCTGCGATGATTCCATCCATGGCCTTCTCTACCTTAGCGATCTGCTCTTCCACCGGCTGATCAAGTAAATGAAGCTTCATAATGCGCTGTGTTGCACCTCTTACAACACCGCAATAATTTACAATCGTTCCGTTGCTTTGGTTTTGGTCCAAAAACAGAAACATCAGGCCAGTACTTAAAATGCTTAGAATTGCGAGGCAGGCCATTATGTTGTATATAAGTTTCTTAATGCTCACGTTTTTATCTCCTTTAAGATTAGTAAATGCGTTATTTAGCAGACAATCATATGACACTCCTTGGCTATAAAATATTTGTCATATTTTGTCAATTATGGAGATATCTTACTCTAAATAATATAGCTAGTCAAGCAGATTACGAACCCGCATAAAGCGAGCCTATATTAATAACAACAATCATTCATAAGTTGTGTATTTTACACCTTTGTGTGATATTGTCGGATTTACATTTCTGACCCCCACAGCTAAAATGTAATTATCAGATAAACCAGTGAAACACCAACAGGGAGGAGAGAATCACATGAAGAAAACAGTAAAAATTTCAGCAGTCTTATTAGCCATGGCATTGGCAGCTACCGGCTGCAGCTCCGGGAAACCGGCAGATAACAGCACGGCGGCAGATACCGGAAAAACCGAAGCCGCCGCTCAGACAACAGGGGAGGAAGATCCTGTTCTGGTCGTTTATACCGCCCGCGGCGAATCCTTAAACAATGCCGTGATTCCTGAATTTGAAAAAGACACCGGCATTAAAGTAGAGGTGGTCGTCGCCGGAACCGGAGAGCTGTTAAAGAGAGCTCAGTCAGAAAAAGCCAATCCGCTTGGCGATATCTTCTGGGTCGCCGACCAGACCATGTTATCCGCATCCAAAGACCTGTTCATGGAATATGTATCTTCCGAAGACGGCAACATGATCGATGCTTTCAAAAACACCACCGGTTATTTTACCCCTGCATTTGCAGATCCAACTGTCATGATCGTAAACAAGGACTTAAAAGGCGATATGAAGATCGATGGATTTGAAGATTTATTAAATCCTGAATTAAAAGGAAAAATTGCATTCGGCGATCCTGTAAACTCCAGTTCCGCATTCCAGTCATTACTGGCTATGCTTTACGGTATGGGCAAAGACGGCGATCCCCTTTCAGACGAAGCATGGGCCTATGTAGACAAGTTTATCGCGAACTTAGACGGCAAGATGTGCAACAGCTCCAGCCAGGTATATAAAGGCGTGGCTGAAGGGGAATATGTGGTCGGCTTAACCTGGGAAGATCCTGCTGCCAACTATGTTAAGGAAGGTGCCGCAGTAGAAGTTATATTCCCGGTAGAAGGAGCCATCTTCCCCGGAGAATCCGTACAGATTCTAAAAGACTGCAAGCATCCGGAAAATGCAAAGAAATTTGTAGATTACATGCTGTCTGAAAAGATTCAGAATGCAGTCGGTTCCACACTGACCGTAAGACCGCTGAGAAAAGACGCCACTCTGGCTGACTATATGAAACCTCAAAGCGAGATTAAATTATTTGATAACTATGATGAAGGATGGGTAGCAGAACACAAATTAGAGATCACCAATCTGTTCAGTGAGCACATGGAAACATCTATGGATTAATTAACTTCATCGATCCAAACAAAAGACTGCCTGAGACTCAGTCAGGGGCAGTCTTTTTGTACCAAAAAATACGGATTACGTTAGGAGACAGAAATTATGGGAGTAGCTATCAGTATAGAAAACGCAGTAAAACGATTTGGAAAAGATACCATTATCAATGGATTATCCCTGGATATTAAACCTGGAGAGTTCTTCACCCTGTTAGGGCCATCCGGCTGCGGCAAGACGACCCTGCTTCGAATGATCATAGGCTTTAACAGCATCGAAGGCGGTGAAATCAAGGTAGACCAGAAGGTAATCAACAACATCCCCACCAACAAACGAAACATGGGTATGGTCTTCCAGAACTATGCCATTTTTCCTCACATGTCAGTCAAGGACAATGTGGCTTTTGGACTGAAAAACAGAAAAATACCTGCATCACAAATCGATGCCCAGGTGGATGAAATCTTAAAAATTGTTAAAATTGATCATTTAAAAAATCGTATGCCCGCCAAGCTGTCAGGCGGCCAGCAGCAGCGAGTCGCCTTAGCGCGTGCCATCGTCATCCATCCCGAAGTTCTTCTGATGGATGAACCGTTGTCAAACCTGGATGCGAAACTTCGTGTGGAGATGAGAAATGCCATTAAGCGGATACAGCAGCAGATAGGCATCACCACCGTATATGTAACTCATGACCAGGAGGAGGCTCTGGCTGTATCAGACCGGATCGCAGTCATGAACGGCGGTGTTATCCAGCAGATCGATACGCCTAAGAACATCTACCAGCGCCCTGCAAACCTGTTTGTATCTACCTTTATCGGCTTATCCAATATCCTGTCCGGCATAACATCGGTGAAAAACGGTGAAACTTCCATTCAGATTCAGGATTATACCGTTCCTATGGATCATTTAAGCAATGAGGTAAAAGACGGTCAGAATATCAAGGTATCCGTTCGCCCCGAAGAATTCATCATCAATCAGGCAGACGGCGACGGCATCCCTGGGACAGTAAAAAGCAGTGTATTTCTTGGCATTACCACCCATTATTTTGTTACCCTGGCAAACGGCCAGGAAATTGAAGTCATTCAAAATTCCGATATCTGGGATATCATTCCGGATGGCTCTGACATCCGTCTTGCTGTACAGCCTCAAAAGATCAACGTTTATACCGAAGACGGAAATAAAAATCTTGTGGTTAGGAGGGATCAGGTATGAGATATGCCGGCGAAAAGAAGTTCAATATCTGGGTAGCTATGGCACTGGGGATTCTCGGCCTTTTTCTCATCTTCGTAGTCTACCCCTTAATTCTGATATTATATAAGAGCGTGCTGTCCGAGGATGGTTCCTTCAGTCTTGCATATTTCGGTAAATTCTTCGCCAGAAAATACTACTGGAGCACCCTGGTAAACAGTTTTAAAGTCACCATTGTTTCCACCCTGCTGGCGGCTGTTCTGGGTCTGGTTATGGCATATGTTTTGCGAAGTGTACGAATCAGAGGAAGTAAGTATTTAAATATCCTGATCGTCATGTCCTATCTTTCTCCACCATTTATCGGAGCTTATGCCTGGATCCAGTTACTGGGGCGCAATGGATTTATCACCAAAATCTTAAATGATCTGTTTCATGTGAAGTTAAACGGCATTTATGGATTTGCAGGAATTGTACTTGTATTCTCTCTGCAATCCTTTCCACTGGTTTATATGTATATCTCAGGCGCTCTTAAGAACCTGGATAACTCCTTAAATGAAGCCGCTGAAAGCCTGGGCTGCAGTGCTATGCAGAGAGTGGTTCAAGTGATCGTGCCACTGGTCATGCCCACCATGCTTGCCAGTTCCTTACTGGTGTTTATGAGAGTCTTCTCCGACTTTGGTACCCCTATGCTGATCGGTGAAGGTTATAAGACATTCCCGGTTTTGATGTACAGCCAGTTTATGGGCGAGGTCAGCACCGATGACCATTTTGCTGCTGCTCTCTGCGTCATTATCATCGGCATCACCCTGCTGTTATTTTTCTTCCAGCGCTATCTGGGAAACCGATACACCTATTCCATGACCGCACTAAAACCCATGGAAGCAGAACATTGCACTGGTCTTAAAAATGTATTATCCCATTTGTTTGTATACCTGGTAGTCCTCATCGCCATTCTTCCGCAGCTGACCGTTATCTTCACTTCCTTCCTGGCTACCGGAGGAGGAAGCGTATACACCGGAGGCTTCTCGCTTGATAACTACCGAAACACACTGTTTTCCAAGAATAACAACGGTGCTATTTTCAACACCTATTTATTCGGACTGTGTGCCATCGCTATTGTTGTGGTGCTGGGAATATTGATCTCGTACCTGACTGTACGAAAAAAATCAATATTAACTAATATCCTTGATACGGTCACTATGTTCCCCTATATCATACCAGGCTCTGTACTGGGTATCTCATTTTTATATGCTTTTAACACAAAACCGTTTCTCCTCAGCGGCACCGCCCTCATTATTGTCATCTCACTGTCCATCCGGCGTATGCCCTATACCATCCGTTCCAGTACTGCCATCATCGGACAGATCAGTCCCAGTGTGGAGGAAGCCGCCATCAGTCTGGGCTGTTCAGAGACGAAGTCATTTGCAAAAATTACAGTTCCAATGATGATGTCCGGTGTATTATCCGGCGCCATTATGAGCTGGATCACTTTGATCAGTGAGCTGAGTTCATCCATCATACTCTATACCAGCAAGACCCAGACGCTTACCGTAGCTATATACGCGGAGGTTATAAGAAGCAACTTTGGTAATGCTGCTGCTTACTCTACTATCTTAACTCTGACCAGTATTCTATCGCTGCTTTTATTCTTCAAACTAACGGGCAGCAATGATATCAGCATTTAGCGAAAGCAATGAGCAGTGGGAAATAAGTCATGAAAAGATTTTCGTTGTGCTTGCACATAAGAAAATCTTTTCATGACTTATTTCATAGGGCGAATGCCCGTTATCTCATAAAACCGCAGGTTTTATGAGATACACTGCGGACTTATGATATAATACCTATAACCCCACACGCTATCCCCCCCTCAGCCATCACCAACATACAATCGGAGGCCCCCTCATGAAAAGTAATCAGTACAAAGACTATATCAAAAAATCCTTTATGAAATACGCACTATCCATCATCTCACTATTATTTGTGCTGGTGCTTTTATTCCTACTAATCAATGTACAATGGATAATCTCCGGTCCAAATAAAAGAAATCACATTCACTTATCCGGCATCCTGGATCAACAATTCCTTCTCTATCAAAAAGGACTGACCGAACTCACCCAAAATCCGGATCTTCAGACCGCACTAAACAGCACAGACCCTGCCGACATCACCGCAAACAACCGGCTTCTTTATGACTTTACCAACTCCCAGACCATCCGTTCATCATTTACACTCTTAGACCAGAATGGACGCATCGTCAGCAGCAACCTATTTGCCGGCAACCAGGAGATTTTCCATGAAAGTGATATCTTTCGCCGAATGACCAGTCAGATGCAGGAACAGCCCGAAAAGATCTTCACACTGCCAAGCCGGTTAAACTATGCCAATGAACAGGCAGGGGATTTAATTCTTGGCAAAGCTGTGATAATGGACGGCACTCTTACCGGCTACCTGTTTTTTGACCTGCTGGATACCTATCTTTATGAGATCATCCGCGAATATCCTCTGGATGATGTTATCATCACGGACCGATATGACAATCTTATCTTTTCTATCAGCCGCCAGCAGACTGACCCCATAGACAAATACCCTTCCGGAAAATACCGGATGGACTGGCAGGAAGGAAGTGTGGTAAAGGTCAATGGAAAACATTATCACATTCAAAAAAGCTCACTTCCCGGGAGTTCTTTAATCCTATATACACTGGTTTCCACTGAATATCAAAAAGATCTCCTGTTTTACGGCATTGTATTCATGCTCATTGTAGGCATCCTACTGGTCATTATTTCATTGCCTGTAACCGAACACATTACCCAGAAAAACCTTCTGGCCATCAATGAGCTCCAGAAATCCATTGAACAGATGGGAAAAGGAAATATGGACTATCAGCTCCGTTCTAAAGTATTTGATGAATTCCAGAAGCTGGATGATGCATACCGCCACATGGTAATACAGCGGGAAGAGCTGCTGAAATATAACAGTGAACTGTCCGAACGAAAACGGACCATGGAAATCAAGCAATTAGAAGAACAATTTAACCCTCATTTTATTTTCAATGTGATGGAGACCCTAAGGTATGAAATTATGATTGATGCGGCAAAAGCCTCTGATATGGTTCAGTCCTTCGCCAGACTCATGCGCTACAGCATCTATTATGGCAGCACCATAGTCTCCCTCAGAACGGATATTGAATATATCAATGATTATCTCCTGTTACAAAAAATGCGCTATAACCGACGCCTAAAATATCATATTGATATTCCGGAGGAACTGCTGGAATACCGGATTCCCAAGCTGCTGCTGCAGCCGGTTGTGGAGAATTCCCTGGTTCACGGCATGAAAAATACCCACTCCATCTCCATTACGATCACAGGCCGAGTGCATGGAGACCTCCTGGAGCTGTGTGTGGAGGATGACGGAAGCGGGATTGATGGAGAACGCCTTGCCAGTCTGCGGGCCGGACTGGAATTGGAGGACGGATATAAGGAGCATATTGGTCTCTATAATTCCCATCGTGTTGTCCGTCTGTTATATGGTCCTGGATACGGTGTGACCATCGAAAGCCAGCCAGGTTCCGGCACACGGGTCACAGTAACCATGCCGGCAGATATGGAGGATTATTATGTATAAGGTTCTACTTGTAGAAGATGAAGATATCATCAGAAAAGGTCTGATGTTCATGGTAAATTGGCAGGAAATCAACTGCGTAGTCGTAGGCGAAGCCATAGACGGAGTCGATGGCATCCAAAAGATCAAAGACAATGAGCCCGACATCGTAATTGTAGATATCAATATGCCCATCATGAACGGTCTGCAGATGTTGGAAGAAAGCATTAAAGAATACGGTTATGAAGCCATTATCGTATCCGGATACAGTGAATTTGAATTTGCAAAAAAGGCGATCCGCCTTGGCGTCACAGAATATCTGTTAAAACCCGTGGATTTTACAGAACTTTATGATGCGATTCTTAAGATAACCGAGAAACTGGAAGCGAATACACGAATAAAGGGATACATCCGGCAAATCGATCTGGAGAAGAAAAAGCTTGGCATATTAGAAACAGATATTTCTGAAACCGTCACCTTCAAAAATAAATATGTGAGCTCCATGGTAAAGTATATCGAAGAGCATTATTCTTCCCGTCTTTCCTTAACCGATTTAAGCGAAGTATATAATCTTTCCTGTACCTATCTGAATACGAAATTCAAAAGCGAGACCGGCTACACCTTCAATGATTTTTTGAACCGTTACCGGATGCAGAAAGCTGTGGAACTTCTGAAATCAGATCAATATAAGGTATATGAAATTGCTGAGATGGTGGGATTTTCTGAATATAAGTATTTTATTAAAGTGTTTAAGAAATATATAGGCTGCTCTCCTGCTAAATTTATGGAGGCAGGGGATGGGAAGTAATAGTCCCTATCTCCTACTGCCGTTTCCATAGGAAAACGGACCACAGAAAATTCTTCCGTGGTCATATAAAAAAATATTCGCTTAGGGTACACCTTGAATTTAATTAAGCGTAATGAAAACAGGACAGAACCAACCGATTCATCGGAAAGTTCTGCCCTGTATTTGTTTATAATTTACTTGCCGGCTGCTTGAAAACCAAAGCCTTTCTTTTACCGGTTCTCCCTCTTGTTCCTGCTGCTTAATGCCGCATAAGCAGCCAGCAGGAATCCTGACAATAATGCCACAAGTCCCTGTACATGCATTTTGTCTCCTGTCTTCGGCAGACCTGCTAATGGAATATTGCCGTCATCAATTATCAGAAGGCTGGTTTCTATGTCATTCTCAACCGGTAAATTTGATAATGGTACCGCATCAGGAGTGATTGTCACAAAGTTATCACCCGGGCCGCCCGGTACAAAGGGACGTTTCGTGTTCGGAGAGGAGCCTCCGCTGTTACCGCCTCCTCCGCTGTTACCGCCTCCACTGCTTACATAGGTCACTGTCAGTCTGCCTGCAACGTAGGTGATCTCATAATTCGCGGTTACATCAAGGTCTCCGGATGTGATCACCGCATCGCTGGCAATATTGTCACTGCTGCCAACCGACTTCTGAGCTCCTGTCAAGAGAACGCTTTTTAAACTATGGCCTTCTGCCAGCTGTCCATGGGTGATCTTAGCAGCATTGGCACTTAGATCAGTTCCATCATACCTCTTTTCCGCACTATCCGCAGTAATGGTAACAGGTCTTCTGTTAATTGTTACGGTACCTTTCACTACATCTGTTTCTGCATAGTTTGGATTTTGGGCTTTTACATATACAAAGTAAGTTCCTGCATCTGTAAAGGCCGGCTTTTTCTCGCTGAATGTTACCTGATCCAAAGAGTATAATAAGGTGGACCCGGCTTTTATCGCTGCTGCATCTTTTAAGCCGTATGCGTGGCCGTCATAGGTCACTGCCTGCCCGGCAACACTTACTCCGTTGTTATTCCCAGCATAGATCTTCAATTCCCCGTTAATAACAGTAACCTTGTAGTTTTCATTTGCGTTATAAGCTGCTGTTAATGTTATCTGATCAGAGGCATCTTCTTTCTTTTGGTCTGCCTCAAGCCTGTGATAACGAATGGTCCCTAAGTCCCCTTCCGCAACCAGACCATCAGCCTGACCGGTAAACTCCGGATCTGCCGTACCATATTCCTTGCTCTTATTGTCTACCCGGATGGTTATATCCTTTGCTGCCACCCTGATGATTACGGCTTTCGCTTCCAGATCCACGTATCCAGACCTCGTTGCCTTTATCTGGACAGTTACAAATCCTTCTGATACATTGGTTACGCTTGGCGGGGTTTCCGTCCACTCGCCGTCTCCTGTCTTGTAGAATGTCGTGTAACCAGGTGCATTCTCCAGCGTCGAACCTGCCTCATGAGGAGCTCCGTCATATTCCCAGGTACCGCCTGTTCCTGTTAAGGAAGCATTTAAAAGCGATGCTGTCCTGATCTCAAAGTCTCCATTTTTCGCAGTAACAATATAGTTGCTATTCTCTGTATACGCCGGTACAATGACATCCGGATAGCTTCCTACCGCCTCAGCTTCATTGCTTCTTATGTAAGCGATATTCCCCAGATCCATCTGGCTGATCAGACCCTCCACCGTTCCAGAGAATTCAGGATCTGCATCATCATAGTACTTAAATGCATGATATGCTGTGATAAATGCCTCTTTTGCATTTATTTTCAGCGTCACATCATCTGCAGTCAAATCCTCGTAACCGACTCTCGCTGCTTTTACAGATACTGTTACCATTCCGTCTGATACATTGGTCACACTTGGCGGTGCGGTACTCCATTCACTGTCACCGGTCTTGTAATACATGGTATAGCCATCGGCATGATTCAATAAGCCCTTTGCTTCGTGGGCAGCTCCATCATAAGTCCATTCGCCGCCTTCCGCTGTAAGGACTGCTCCTTCCATGGTTGCCGTCCTAATCTCAAAATTGCCCTTCACAACGGATACGGTATAGTTCTTATTTTCTGTAAATACTGCTTCCAGAACTCCCGTGTATACAGCCACATCGTTCTCTTTGTTTGTTCTGATATAGCTGATTGATCCCAGATCTCCTTCATTTACAAGGGGATCTACGGTTCCTGTAAAGATTGGATCCGGCTGATCATAAAACCTGGAGCTGCTATTCACATGAATGGCAATTGCCTTGGGAATGATCTGAAGTGTTACATCATCTGCGATCAGATCCTCATAACCGTTTCTCATTGCTTTTACAGATACCGTCATTAGCCCTTCCGATACATTGGTCACACTTGGTGGTGTGATGCTCCAGTCGCCCTCACCAGCTTTGTAATAAATGGTATAGCCATCTGCATGATCCAATAAACCTTTTGCCTTATGAGCCGTTCCGTCATAAATCCACTTGCCGCCTTCCGCTGTCAGTTTAGCACCTTCCATGGTTGCCTTCCTGATCTCAAAATTCCCCTTGGAAACAGTAACTGAATAATTGGGATTCGCCTCGTACCTGGCATCTAAAACTTCCTCATAATTCCCTACATCTTCCGCCTGATTTGTTCTCACATAGCTGATCGTCCCCAAATCTCCTGCATTTACAAGCTCCGGTCCCGGTCCGCTAAAAGCCGGGTCATCGCTGCCATAATATTTCCAGGCATCTGCTATGGTAATGGTCACAGCCTTGGGAATAATCTTTATTTCTACCGGATCTGCGGTAAGAGTCTCATATCCGTTCTTTACAGCCTTCACAGATACGGTTACAGTACCTTCCTTAACGTTGGTTATGCCTGGAGGTGTTGTCGTCCACCCTTTATTTCCTGCCTGGTAGTAAATTAAGTAGCCGTCCGCATTCTCTATGCCGGCAGTTATTGCATGTAAATTTCCGTCATAGGTCCATTCACCGCCTGCAATAGTTACTTTCGCTCCTTCCACGGAAGCTGTTTTAATTTCAAAGGTTCCCGGAATTACGGTTACTTCATAGTTGGAGTTCTCTGTGTATTTTGCATTCAGAACTCCCGGATATACATCGACTCCTTCTGCATCATTGATTCTCACATAGCTGATTGTTCCCAGGTCACCGTCTGTCACAAGGCCACTTAAATTTCCTGTGAACGCCGGATCCGGCTGGTCAAATGGTTTGGAAGCATCTTCTACGGTAATGGTGACTGCTTTTGGAGTGATGCTTAAGGTTACTTCGTTTGATACTAAGTCCTCATATCCGGTCCTTGTTCCTCTGGCAATCACTGTCAGGGTTCCATCATCTACATTTTCTACACTTGGAACATCCTCGGACCAGTTCTCACCTTTGTCTATACTGTATTCGATCTTGTATTTCTGCAGTTTTGTCAGGATCCCATCGAATCCATCCAGCGATGCCTTGTGAGCCTTTCCATCATAGGGCCAGCTTCCGCCTTTTATTTTTAAAGTCACATCCAGATCCTTGGCTAACCGGATCTCGAAATCGCCTTTTGTAATGGTTACGTTGTAGTTACTATTTGAAGTGTATTGAGCATTTAAAACCTCTTGATATTTACCTACTCCCTCGTCATCATTGGTTCTGATATAACTGACTGTACCTAAGTCTGTTTTGTTTACAAGACCGCTTACCTTACCGTCAAAGACCGGATCCGCCAAATCAAAGTATTTCCAGTTATTATCTACCTTTATGGATGCTTCCTTCGGTGTTATCCTGATTATGACTGGTTCTGCTTCCAGAGTCACATATCCCGTTCTGACTGCCTTTACATAAACGGTTAATGGACCATCGGATACATTGGCTACTCGTGGTGGTGTTTCTGTCCATTTACCATCTCCCAGCTTATAGAAAACTGTATACTCAGGCGCATTCTTAAGCTCTGCTCCTGCTGCATGAGAAGATCCGTCATACACCCACTCTCCTCCGATTCCTACTACGGAAGCGTTTGGAATTGATGCTGTCTTGATTTCAAAGCTGCCATATTTCTCAGTTACAATGTAATTGTCATTTGCAGTATAGGCCGGTACGATTACATTTCCATAAAATGCTACGCTTTCTTCCCTCTCATTACTTCTTATGTAAATGACCTTTCCAAGATCATTCTGGTTTATCAAACCATCCACCGTTCCGGTGAATACAGGATCCTTTTCACCAAAGTTCTTGGAGGAATTATCTGCAGTGATGGTCACTGGCTTTGCATTGATCTTAAGAGTTATATCCTTTGATGACAGGGGCTCATAACCGGTTCTTTCCGCTTTCACGGATACGGTAACCAGTCCATCGGATACATTCGTCACGCTTGGTGGTGTGGTACTCCAGTCACCATTTCCAGCCTTGTAATATACGGTATAACCTTCAGCATTGGTAAGCTTTGCTTCAGCCGCATGAGAGACTCCGTCATATACCCAATCGCCACCGACTCCTTCTACGGAAGCGTTGGGAATCGATGCTGTTTTAATTTCAAAATCACCCTTTGTAACGGTTACGGTATAGTTGGAATTCTCTGTGAATGCTGCGTCCAGTACTCCCGGATATTTCTTTACATCTTCACCATTACCGGTTCTCACGTACTTGATTTCTCCAAGATCTCCGGCATTTATAAGGCCGTCTGGCATTCCGGTGAATGCAGGATCTGCCTCTCCATAGAATTTCCAGATACTATCTACCTTAATGGAAGCTTCCTTGGGATTGATCTTAAGAGTCACATCATCTGCAGTCAGGTCTACATAACCTCTCTTTACTGCCTTAACAGATACGGGTACCGTTCCCTCGGACACGTTGGTCACGCTTACAGGTGTCATGCTCCAGTCGCTGTCTGCGGTTTTGTAGTAGATGGTATAACCGTCCGCATTCTTTAATAATCCTTTTGCTTCATGGGCCGTGCCATTATAGATCCACTCGCCGCCTTCTGCCATCAGTTTGGCACCTTCCATGGTTGCCGTCCTGATTTCAAAGTTTCCTTTAGAAACAGTAACCGAATAATTGGGATTCACCTCGTACCTGGCATCTAAAACTTCCTCGTACTCCCCTACATCTTCCGCTTGATTTATTCTCATATAGCTGATCGTCCCCAAATCTCCTGCATTTACCAGTTCCGGTCCGGTTCCGCCAAAGACAGGGTCATCGCTGCCATAATATTTCCAGGCACCTTCTACGGTAATGGTCACAGCCTTGGGAATAATCTTTATTTCTGCCGGCTCTGCGGTAAGGGTCTCATACCCGGGCTTAACGGCCTTCACCGATACGATTACGGTTCCTTCCTGAACGTTTATTATGCCCGGTGGTGTTGTCGTCCACTCTTCATTTCCTGTCTGATAGTAGATTACGTAGCCGTCCGCATTCTCTAAATCAGCGGTTATTGTATGCAAATTTCCGTCATAGATCCATTCACCGCCTACGGCATTTACTTTCGCCCCTTCCACGGAAGCTGTTTTTATTTCAAAGGTTCCCGGGATAACGGTTACTTCATAGTTGGAGTTCTTTGTGTACTTTGCATCCAATACTCCCGGATATACATCGACTCCTTCTGCGTCATTGGTTCTCACATAGCTGATTGTTCCCAGGTCGCCCTCTATCACAAGACTGTTTACATTTCCTGTGAACACCGGATCCGGCTGGTCAAACGGTTTGGAAGCATCTTCTACGGTAATGGTTACTTCTTTTGGAGTAATGCTCAAGGTTATTTCATTTGATACTAAGTCCTCATATCCAGTCCTTGTTCCTCTGGCAATTACTGTCAGGGTTCCATCATCTACATTTTTTACACTCGGAATATCCTCGGACCAGTTCTCACCTTTGTCTATACTGTATTCAATCTTGTATTTCTGCAGTTTCGCAAAGATCCCATCGAATACATCCAGTGATACCTTGTGAGCCTTTCCATCATAGGGCCAGCTTCCGCCCTTAATCTTTAAATCCACATCCGGATCCTTGGCTAATTTGATCTCAAAATCTCCTTTCATGACAGTTACGGTGTAATTGTCATTTGGGGTATAGTTCGCATTTAAAACCGCTTGGTACTTACCCACTCCCTCTTCAGAATTGGTTCTGGAATAAGTGACCGTACCTAAGTCTGCGCCATTAATAAGCCCGCTTACCTTACCATTAAATTCAGGATCCGGCTGATCAAATTGCTTGTTGCTGTTTTTTACCTTTATGGTTGCTTCCTTCGGAGTTATCTTGATCGTTATATCACTTGTATACAGGTCCACATATCCTGTCCTCGTCGCCTTTACTTGAACGGTTTTCACTCCCTCCGATACATTGGTGACACTTGGAGCAGTCGTAGTCCAGGGTCCGTCTCCTTCCTGATAGAAAATAGTATAACCAGGTGCATTCTTAAGTGTTGCTCCTGCCGCATGAGAAGCTCCGTCATATTCCCAGGAACCGCCATTTCCTGTTAAGGAAGCATTTTCAAACGATGCTGTCTTGATCTCAAAATTTCCATTTTTCACGGTAACGGTATAATTGCGATTCTCTATATACGCCGGCACAATGACATTCGGATATCTTCCTACCGCCTCAATCCCTTGATTACTTCTCTTATATAAGACGCTGCCAAGATCATTCTGGTCGATCAGACCGTATACTGTTCCGCTGAAAGTCGGATCTGGGGATCCATAGGGCTTGGAGGCATCGTTTACTTCAATGGTTGCTGCCTTCGGTTCAATCGTCAGTTTGCCTGAAGCCGTAGTAAACTTAAACTGATTTGTTACATTATTTCCACTATCATTAAGGATCTGGGGACTACCGGAAAGGGTGATCAGATAACCGCCGTCCTTTACATCCGTTCCTGAACCTACTGCCGTAATACCAGTCAATGTATAACCTGCCGGAAGACCGCTTGTTGTGAAAGAAGACCCATCGACTGACTGCTGCTGGCCGTTGTAAGTTTTAATCACCTGATCCGCAGTAATAGCCACTGTGGTTTTAGCCTTCCACTGTGCATAAACAGTCTTATTCTCAGATACGATAGTTTTATCTGTAAAAGCGGCTCCTTTTCCATCAGGAGAGGTATTCCAGCCCATGAAAATATAGTCATCATCCCTTGCCGCCTTTGCAAGTTTATCTCCAAGTGCTGTATCCCTCGGAATTGTAACAGTACTGACAGAAGGAGTACCTCCATTTCCATCAAATGTTACCGTAACATCTGAAATGAACTGATAGCCAAAATATAGATTAACGGCCTTATTCTGGGCGTTTAAGCTGACATCGGACGGATTTGGTGATCCGTTCTTACCGGTACCTGCACTGGCGGCAACGTACTGATATTTGCTGTCTTCATATTGAATCACTGCCGGAGCGGAGACAGCGTAGGTTCCAAATGGCAGCGAATCGCTTTCGTATAAATCGGTTCCTAATACAACACGTTTGTTGAATTCAACGATCTGACCCGTTGCTTCAGTGGAACTGATAGGATATCCATCTTTATTTACCAGATAGTAGTTCCTTGTGATATTTCCTACTTCTCCCACAGGTAATCGTGGGTTTGGGATATCTTTCGTTTTGATCACATAATTTGGATCCTTATAAGTTACATCCGCATTCTTATTCGTATACGGTGATGTGCCTCCCTGTACGTTTTTTTTCACTCGTATGTAAATCTTCAGGGTTTCCTTATTTTCTGAAATATTTCCAAAATTCCATGTAACTGTACGGCCGTCCGCTGACCTGGTTGTAGTACCTGTAGATGCGTCATACCATGTACCGCCATTGTAATCTGTGACAATATCAAATGCATCTGTATTGATTACGTCTGTAATCACAGCATTTGTACCTGCAATTTTAATGGAGCTTGCAATATTGTTATATACCTCTGGCAGCTGGTTGATATCCTTAATATTTTTAGCATAAGTGTTCTTCGGATCGCTGGCTAATGGCATGATAAAGCGGTTAAATGCTGAATTTCCAATATCAAGTCCCAGAGAATAGATCGTAACACCATCGTTTCTCAGCCTTTCCGCTCCTGCCTGTCCCGTACGGTAAGGGCTCCACTCATTATCCCTTGGTTCCCCATCACTCATGAATACAATATACGCAGGCCTTGATGAATCCCAGCGCCCATTAATAGCCTCTTCTGCTTTCGCAAAGGCTACATCATAATTAGTACCACCTTGCGCCGACATTCTCGAAGCCAAGACATAATCCGTAAAATACTTAGCTGCTGAATACGTCGATTGATTGACCCTGATGGTATCGTCTGCCTTTATGAAAGAATCCCCGGACCCTGATGGATACCTTGCCGCACTGGAATCAAAATCAACAATGGCCAAGCGGTTATCTGAATCTACACCATCTTGCGGCTTATACAAATTCGTGATAAAGGCTTTGGCTGCATTTACGGCTAACGTCCACTTTTTACCCGCCATACTTCCGGAACTGTCTATTACTAATACAACATCACTGCCCTGGCGAATCGGATTTCCGAATATGGAAAATTCAATTTTGGCGATTCCATTGTTTTCATCTACCCATTGAGCAGTCTTTGTTGGAAAAACCATTCCAGGTGTTGTACTGTCTTCGCTAAGAAGGCTGAAAGCGGATCTGGCTCTTAATGACACATAGGATTTGGGCTGAACCACTACGTCTTCCTCTTCCTTATCCGGAACAATCTCTTCATAATAAAGATCAAGTTTGTTCTCTTCCTGTTCCCCGATTATGATATGATCCTGAGGGCCTCCCAAATATTCTAAGGTATCCTTATTCCAGCTATAATCTCTGGCAAAGACCTCTTCCCCAGCATCAAAACCTGTTAAGGTCTCAGTTTCCACCTTCTCCTCATCATTATAATAAGCGTGGTGATTAACGATAAGTGTAAGGCCGTCTTTCTGAGCAGCCGTTAAGTCCTTTAAGGTTACAACATAAGCCTTAGCATAATAAGACTCATCCACGATAACATGTCTGTATTCATCTCCCTTAGTGGCCTTTTTTGTGTTATTTTGAGGGTCAGATCCGTTTTTCTCCTCTTCCTCCACGGTTTCGCTGGCATTACCCGGTGTGGCAACATCATCAGAAACAGTATCTTCAACAGGAGCTGTCAATACATGCACCAAATGTCGGGACATGGAGATCTGTTCTGTTTTTGCATCCGTATTTTCTACGGCAGCTTCCTTAGGCTCGCTAACCTCTGAGCCATGGTCAGAATTCTGATCTTTGCTCTCCGACGTTTCCTTTGATGCAGCGGGTATCTCTGCGTTCTCTTTGCTTTCATCCGGAGCTGACAGTTCATCCCGTGTATTATCCGATGTATTATCCGATGTTTTATCCGTTGTTTTATCCGTTGTTTTATCCATTGTTTTATCCGTTGTTTCTTCTGGAGCCTCCGTTGCTTCCTCTGGTGCAACGGCAGACTCTGTGTTTTCTTCGGTTTCACTCGGTGCAATTGCTGTATCCGGTATTACATCCGGTGTTTCTTCTGTAACAGTCGTTTCTTCTTCAGCACCTTTCCCGGGGGTCTGATTTTCTCCCTTTTCATTCCCGCCTGGTACCGTTATTTCCTTTTCCAGTAAAAAAGTATTTCCTTTGACAGTAACTTTTTCTGTTATATATCCGTCAATATCAGTACGGAATTTAATCGTTCCTTCTGAATCATTCATATACAGAAAGATTATCTTTTCATTTCCGGTAAGCTGATATCCTTCCTTTTGATCCTTTACTTGGATAAACATCCTTAAAAGCGCTCCATCAGCGACTTCATTCTCATCCGTATCATAAGAAGGCATGAATTCATATACGGAACCACCTTCAAATAATTTCTTATATTCCTTTGATGTACTTTCTTCCGAAGTAATGCCCAGATCATCAAAATCCAGTGTATTTCCTTCATCAACTGCTGCCTGAGCAGATTCCTTTAGATCCTCTCCGGACATTATAAATGTAACATTTTGAGTATCTAAAGCATTCCCTACATCCGCCCATGACACCGTATTAAATGATGTGGCGGTTACACAGAAAGCAAGGAAACCTGCCAGGCTTCGCCTGAATTTACCTCTCACTTTTTTCATAAAAAGTTCCCCTCCTTAGCTAATATTTATTCATCTATCTTATCCTGACCTATAAAATCAGGGTTGCCATATTAAGAACTCCATATTAAATCTATTTTCACCGCTGCTGCCTCGAATCCGGCAGTAAATCTTACCTGTAAGTTGGAGTTTGCCTATGCAGGACTTTTTCAGCGAATAAAGGTTACAAAACATAGTAACAATTAGGACTTTGCCTCTGATTGGTATGTTTTTTCCATTATAAATCTCGATGGTTACAGAGTGGTTACTTATCCCATTTTACTTCACATCACGCTTAAATATTTTACATTCTTTTTTAAGGGTATTACTAATCCTTAAGAACAGCAAAAAAAAGCTGTGGACCCTTTAAAACTAAGGTTCACAGCATAATCTTCTAATAAGCATATTAATATATCACCATATCGGGGAATTCTCTATAAAAAAAGCCGAATACTTGATAAAATCAGGCCTTCGGCGAAAATTCTGGCGTTCCTGAGCGGATTCGAACCGCTGGCCTTCCGCTTAGGAGGCGGACGCTCTATCCTGCTGAGCTACAGAAACACTTATGAAATTTTATGTGGGGCGAATCCCCAAAAGTGAACGCTTTAACTCCCTTGGAAGGCATTCACTCGATCCCGCTGAGTGCGGTCCGACTACTATTATATTCACAATCACACTTTTCGTCAAGACATATTTAAACTTATTCTACAGGCTCTGTAAAATTTACGATGCCCTGCATCCATATTTGTCCCTTAAACCTGCGCCCGATCTCCGGAGTTCCCACCAAATCTTTTTTCGCAATTCCTACGTGGAATATAAGGTCGCTGCATTCTAAAGTGAAATCATAAACCTCTTCCTTGGTGATCTGATTTTTCTTCTCATCTATCTTTATGATCTCTCCAATAATGGAGTACTGGTCACATTCCACACCGCAGGGCATAAAACAGGAATCAATGATGGAATACAGATCCTCCTTCATCACCCTTCTGGAAGCCTGGGAATATAAATCTATATCTTCAATGGTAAGAGTCTCCATCGCATCTTCATCACCGTTCTTAGCCGCTTCTAAAAGCGTATTACGGTCCATTGCCGCCACTCTGGCATTTTCCCTCTGAATCTCTGTTTTCTGAATGGGAAGAAGGACCTTACCACTTACTGCAAGACCGGAAAGACAAACATCCTTTGTATCCAAAGGATGATGATCAATGATCCGTTCCCTGCACTCAAAGGAATTGTCTATATAGAATATGAGGGAAATCCCCACCTTAAATTCATCCAAAAGGCCGGCGTAAGTTTCCCGCTCCGTGTGACGCTGGATGGAACAGGATACTTCTGATGTCATATCATTACTTTTCAAATATGGATAATAATAGCTTCTTTGAAATTTACCTTCCCGGTTCATTTCTCCAAAGACAGCAATCCCCATACCTGGAGCCACTTCCCTGCGAAGCTCACAGAGATTGGATTCCTCATCAATCTGAATCCGTTTCAGGCCGGACAAATCTTCACAGAGCTCATCCAATAATTTTTCTATTTCTTTGTCTTTTTGATATTGGCTGAAACCAATGGTTCTCAAGAATTTATGCATAGGATCATCACCTGCTTTCTAATAATCTTAAGGAAGTTCAGTTTGCCGCAGTTTATCCAACGGCTAATTTATTAAACTTAGGCTGTGCTATGCCTACCTTCATTTTAATATTTCCTGGAAAACAATAAGGCGAAGTATACTCCGCCTCAAGCCTTATCGATTATTATATACCAAAAATGATGATAATGCCAGCATAATTTTCTTATTTTAAAAATTGGGACCAGTTCCCTTTTTAGGGGAAGCGGTCCCTTTTTCTTATACGATTCCCTGTGCCGTCATGGCTTCAACGACTTTTTCAAAGCCGGCGATGTTTGCACCTGCCACATAATTACCCTTTACGCCGTATCGTTCTGCTGCAGAAGCTGCCTTAGCGTAAATATTAATCATAATGTTATGAAGCTTTTCATCCACCTCATCAAAGGTCCAGGAAAGCCTCTGGCTGTTCTGGCTCATCTCAAGGGCGGAAGTTGCTACTCCGCCTGCGTTTGCTGCCTTACCCGGCATAAAGAGCATTCCGCTTTCTAAGAAGTACTCCGTTGCTTCTCTGGTGGATGGCATGTTCGCACCCTCAGCAACCGCAAAGCAGCCGTTTGCTTTCAGCACTTTTGCATCATCTATATTTAATTCGTTCTGTGTTGCACATGGAAGGGCGATGTCACATGGGATGCTCCAGATACCTTTTCCTTCGGTATAGACAGCCGATTGATGTACATCCACATATTCTTTGATCCGTCCGCGGCGTACTTCCTTGATTTCCTGAATCAGGTTAAGATCAATTCCATCCTTGTCATAAATATAACCGTTGGAATCGCTTAATGCGATGACCCTGCCGCCCAGCTGCTGAACTTTTTCCGTAGCATAGATCGCCACATTACCGGAACCGGAAATAACCACATTCTTACCGGCCAGCTCCTTTCCGTTATGCTTTAACATCTCATCAAGAATATATACAAGACCGTATCCCGTGGCCTGAGTACGTGCAAGAGAACCGCCATAGGTAAGGCCCTTACCCGTAAGAACTCCTTCATATAAGCCAGTCAACCTCTTATACTGGCCATATAAGAATCCAATTTCTCTTGCTCCCACTCCGATGTCACCGGCAGGAACATCCTGATCTGCTCCGATATATTTGGATAGCTCGGTCATAAAGCTCTGACAAAATGCCATAACTTCTCTATCTGATTTTCCTTTTGGATCAAAATTAGAACCTCCCTTACCGCCGCCGATCGGAAGGCCTGTAAGAGAATTTTTGAATACCTGCTCAAAGCCCAGAAATTTTAAGATTCCCTGGTTGACGGAAGGATGAAGGCGCAGGCCTCCTTTGTATGGCCCAATAGCGCTGTTAAACTGGACACGGTATCCTTTATTCACCTGTACCTGACCATTGTCATCCACCCACGGTACACGGAAGGAAATGATTCTTTCCGGTTCTACAAGGCGTTCTAAAAGACCCATCTTACGGTATTTTTCTTCATTGGCATCGATGACAAGCTTTAAGGAATCAAGCACCTCTTTGACTGCCTGATGAAACTCAGTTTCACCTGGGTTCTGGCTCACTACCCTGTCATAGACTTCATCCACATATGACATATTTTTTTCCTCCTTTGATTGGTTTATGCATACTTCTCATATATGAAGTATTACTTAAAATGGCAAAAAGAGGCCAGAACTTTTTATAAGTTCCGGCCCCTTTGCCTTGTTATAACTTCTAAAAAATTATAACAAGTTCATTTAATAAAGTCAATAAACAGATTTCCTTTATTTTTTAATTTTCTTTTTTCTTTTTGCTAAGTGCTGCATAAAGAGCCATCATGAATCCGGACAAGGTCACCATCACCTTACCGGCGGCATTCTGCCGGTCGCCTGTCTTAGGCAGTTTGCCAAGGGGTATGTTTCCGTCGTCAACAATTAACAGATCCACGGATCCCCCGCTGGGCAGGTCTGCAAGCGGCACTGGGTCTGGCAAAATCGTCACCGTTTCACCCGGACCACCTGGGTTATCCTTTCCGGATGGTCCTCCTGATGAACCTCCGCCGCCTTTGATTTTCTCATCCTGAATGGTAATGGTAAAGCTATTGATTCCATCGAATGTCACAGGCGCTATATTGTTGTTAATATAATATCCGGCCGGAGCTTTTGTCTCAAGGAAGGTGTAGGTGTCCTTTGGCAGTCTCTTTATCACAAACTGCCCGTCGCTGTCGGTTACAAACCTTCCTGCTGCCGCCTTATCGTCCGTATATCCGGCAAAGGACCCTTGATCCAGCTTCACATATCTACCATCAGAAGCCTTTAAGATAAATTCGGCGCCTTTTAGTTTCACATCCGCATAGACCGCATTGGTTTTTACTACAGTGATCTTAGACGGCATATTCTCAATCGCTCCATTTGTTTTTTCAAACAGTCCTGGCTTGGTATAGCGGATCTCCTTATTGGAGTCATTGATTGTAAACTCTGCTGACCATGGAGTCGTTCCAAGAAGGTATCCATCCGGTGCTTTTTTCTCAACCAGACGGTAAGTGCCGTATGGCAGGTTCGTGATAACCCCTTTTCCGTTCAGCACAAAGGTTATGGTATTTCCTAACACCTGATCAGCCGTCCAGGAGACGCCCTCTGATGCCACCTGATAACGGTAGCTGTCCCAGGCTCCCGGAACCAGGGTAGAGAGGTTCGACAGCACAAATTCTGCTCCCTCAAGCCTCTTTCCGGTATTTTCACCGTCTACCTTTTCCATTTCCAGATTTCCGGTGCTGATCTTATTCGTCACAGCAATGGTCACAAGAGCTTCATTTAAAACCGTCACCGCACTGCTGTTGTCCTTTAAGATACTTACTTTGCCTTCCTCGTCGATCCTGATATAGAACGGCTCTATGAGATCGTACCGGCCGGTTGAGATTTCCCTGATCCGGTAATCCCCGTGCTTAAGTCCCAGGTAAATGATTCCGTCCTCACCGGTCGTAAACAATCCGGTGTCGGCGTCCGCCTCAGTCTTAAACCGGTTGGCTCCAAAAATAGATAAAACTCCATTTTCTTCATACCGTCCTGGTCCTAAGATCTCAAACTGAATTCCGCTTACCCTGTTTCCAAGATTATCCAGTTTCTTAAGCTGGAGTTCAAACTGGGCCCGCTCATTGACTACTGCATTGCCGTTTCCAAGGTCAGCTTCCCTTTGGTCCTCTGTAATGGCAAAATCAAATTCTGCCTTTCCATTAAGGCTCAAATAGCCGTTTGGTGCCTTTTCTTCCTTAAGAGTATACGTTCCATATGGGATTCTCTTCATGTCAACATGGCCGTTTACCGCCGTAAAGAGGATTTTTCCATCTTCTGTCTCAATGTCACTGATTCCCATTGCATTCAGCTCATCCTGGCTCTTGTTTTTTAAGTTTTCTGTAAAATCTTCAAAAGCTCCGTCTACCTGTGCCTCTTTCTTTGTCAGGGAGAACCGGGCGTAAGCAAGCGCTTTTCCTGTTAAACTGTCGACCTTATCAAATACCAGAGATCCGGTTCCATAATCATCGGTAACGAAATCATTTCCGTCTGCCTGGACCGTGTAAGCCTCTTTTTCACTGCCAAGTGTTACTTCATATACTCTGTCGCTTAATTCATAACCGGCAGGGGCTTTTTGCTCCTTTACATAATAAGTTCCCAAAGGAAGCATCTCTGATTCCCCAATGCCGCCATTTCCAGTTGTCATGGTGCCGGCAAGTGCTGTTAAGTCTATGTCGGAGTAGATCTTAAATACCGCCCCGTCAAGTCTCATCTCATGGTTGTGGGATGCAGCCTTGTTGATACGTATTTTGGCCATATTCCTCACATCATATACCATTACGGTTTCTGTATTGCCGGACCGGAGCACGGTAATCTCCTTATCAGCAGTCACGCCGTAGTTAGCAGGCGCTTCGATTTCCTTTAAAACATAGTTTCCTGCCGGGAGACGTTTTACAGTAACCCTTCCATCGCTTCCGGTAGTAAACGCAGAACCTTCCGCCTGGCTTTCCTTTAATCCGGTATAAGAGTTGTTTTCATCCAGAGCCACATACGTTCCGTCTGTGGTCATCAGCACAAACACTGCACCAGGCAGTATTTCTTCCGTCATCTGATCCCGTTTTTCAATGTTCAGCTCGTGAGGCGTATTGACGATTCCACTACTTCCTGTCAGGTTTACACCTTCGGCACTTTCAATGGTAAAATCCTTAACCCATTCACTTCCGCTGCTGAATAAATATCCTTCCGGCGCCTTTAACTCCTTTAAGGTGTAGCTGCCGTATGGGATCTGTGTCAGAATACCTTTCATCGAATCTTCGGTTCCGTCTACCTGGAACCTGATATAGAGCCTTCCGTTCTCGGTTCCTGTTGATACATGAGATACTCCAAGACCGGTCACATGATTCTGGTAAGCGGCAAATGCTCCGTCAATCAATGAGGTTCCGCTTAACTCAAACTGTGCTCCCGTGATAGCCTTCCTGGTCTCCCCGTCGAGCTTTTCTAAGTCAAGGGATCCGGTTTTGATCACATTCTTTACAATCAGGTTAATCTGGTTCTGTTCTGAGCTGCTTAAAGTAAGCTCGCTTCGTCCTTCCCCATTTAACAGAGAAACGGTTCCATTTACATCAATTCTTACATAGAATGGTGCTACTGTTTCATAACCCTCTGCGTCCAACTCCTCTATTTTGTAATCCCCATATGGGAGATTCCAGGTGATGCGGCCTTCTTCATCGGTCTGTTTTACTTCATACCCGCTTTCAGACGGATCATTTAACTTAAATCTGTCCTTGCTAAACGGGTTCCAGGAGCTGCTTTCATATTTTCCAGGACCGGTTATGGCGAACTTTATTCCGGCTACCTTGTCGTTGCCTGTATTATCCGCCTTCTTAAGACTTAAGCTGTATTCGGTTCTGGTATTCTTAATAAGGTTGCCCGGAAGATTTGAAAGCACTGCCTTCTGCCCGTTGGTTTCGATCCGGAATTCGATATCAGCCTGCTTCTTTGTAATATCGTATCCATCAGGCACCCGGATTTCTGACAGGGTGTAGGTTCCGTATGGGATTCCGGTGAGTGTTACTTTACCAGTTACCACTTCAAATTCCACCGCATCGTCTATTGCCGTTACCTTTGTCACTCCCATGGATTCCGGATCTGCCTTTATGGCCTCTATAAATGCCTTCCAGGCATCCTCTACCGCTGCATCCTTTTTCTCAATCCTAAATGCTGCTCCGCCAAGCTCTTTTTCCGTTAATCCGTCCAGTTTTGTAAATTCCAGACTTCCGGACACATATCCGTTCTTGACCGTTATAACACTTGGTATCGGGTTTCCATCTGTCTTAAATTCCTTGCTGAGAAGCTCCCAGGCCTTCTGCCCCTTTACCTGATAGGAACCCATCGGAACCATATCATCGGTCTTTGCATTGGCAATTTCATATCCTGCAGTCGCCTGATCCTCTACAACGATATAATTCCGGTAATAGAGAAGCTCACCCGCACTCCAAATTGCCTCCGTTCCGTCCAGAGCCGTATTGCCCTGGGCAACCGGTTTTCCTAGTGCTTCTGTATTCGTAATTCCATTTTTCTTAAACGCTGTCATCTCCTCGTTCGTATACGGGCCATATACGCTGAAATGAGCGCCTTCTACCGGATTTCCGGCTTCATTTGTCTTTTTAATTGTTACATTTCTAAATGGTACAAAACCAATATCCTTTGTCTTATCATAAATATCTCCCGTCGACCATAAGAAGAAGTCTTCCGATGCATAAGAACCCTTTCCACCTTTAAAGTTACTGTCAAGGCTCTCTTCGTAATTACTACCTTCCTTTACTAAAGTCTCAGGAAGCCTTGATCTTCCGGCCTCCGGATTTTCCCCGGTGGAAAGCATGGTTGGTTTCGCCAGCTTAAGCACCAGATCTTCATATCCCACAGGCATATCTTTGGTTTTCACAAAAATCTGGTAGTGAGCAGGATCGTCACCCTTTAGCTTTGATACGATTAAAGACTGATTGCTGTACCAGCTGTTTTCCTGATCCTTGGTGAATTCCGATCCCGTGATGCCAAAGGGCTTTGCAGGGGTCAAACCGTCAAACAGGAATCTGGCATCGCTTAATCCTACCGTACCATTATCTTCATTGTCGCCGCTCTTACCGTACTTCATCAGACTGACCTCAAAATACTTGGATTGAAGCAGCGGAAGCAGATCCGTAAGAAGATGATCATTTTCAATGCTCTCATCCTGGATACCATTGTTGTTATCGTCAATCCATATCCGTCCTGATACCTTTACTTTACCCGGAATCAAAACTACCTGAACTGCATTGCTGGTCTGCGCTTGGATGAACTTAATCTCTGAATCATCTGATAAGTTTTGCTTGTAACTGTAGGAAGTTGCAAAGTCATTGACCGCATATCCGTAAGCCACGTCATCCAGCTCCTTTTTTTCCGTATAAGGAACAACCGTTTCATAGGTCACTACCAGATTTTCTCCCGGAGCCAGATAGAAGAAAGGATCTGTGATCTTAATGCGGATGGCTGAGGGATCATTGGAGCTTACGTTCCAGAATCCATCACTGTTGTCGCTAAGCATGGAATCCTTCCCAGCTTTTGCAGTAGCCGAATCTTTAAATACCTTATCAGAGTAAGTCACTTCATGGCTAAAGCCTGAAACCTTCCGGCCTGAATCATGATCCATTCTGTTTTCAATGGCAATGGACTGGATTCCCACATACTTCAGCCGGTAGTCACTTTTCCGGTCAAAACCGCCGGTACTGTAATCCCCCTGCACCGGAAGAATATCCATGAACTGCAGCTGGGTGATAAAGTTGCTGGTTGAATCATTGTTTACCATGAGCCGGTATAATACGCTGCCGTCTGAATTGGTGAGGTCCGTATCATCCGCACTCTTTCCCACCGTTCCTACCGTTGTACCAGATACGAATCTGGTGTCTAAATTCCCCTTTACCTCCTTATGAAGGACCAGCCCGGTACCGGTGCTCATGGTGTTCTCCGCAGAATCCGAAGCGTAGCCATAGCTGCGGTACTTTTCATCGGGAAGTTTTACATCCTTTGGCAGGTCTGGGCTGGGCCATTTGCTGCCAGAATCCGTTTTAATCATAAAGGAGGCACCTGTCTGGTTTAATGAAAACGCAGGCTGCAGAACATCGCTGGTAACATAAAGTTCATTGAGAATGTTCTTTCCGTAATTAATAACGCTGCCCGCAATTTGTGCTTTCACTTCTACCGTAACAGATTCGCCTTTGGCTAAAGCTCCGTTTAGCTGGATGAACAAAGTCTCCCGCCCGGTATCTTTATCAACTTTTCTGACCGTTTCTTCAATGGTAACCCCCTCAGGAGCATTCTTTAAGGTTACAGCCTTTAACAGATGGTTTTCACCCGCTGATTCCCCTGATACGGTAACTCCAAGGGGTACATAATCAATGAGAATTGGCTTTTGCATTGGAACAATATCAGGATCATTGCTTGTGGTATCATTCTTTACATAAAGCGTATAAGTCAGGATATCACTTGGCTGTATTCCTTTAATAGGATCAACACTCTTTTTCACCGAAATAGTCGGCGCCTGGCTCTGAATCACCTGGATATCGCATTCCTTTTCTGCCTGGCTCTTTTCCTGATTCTGAGACAGGGTTCCATTGATATCCCATGTTCTAAAGTCCATAGCCACATCGGCCACGTTGTGGATATATTTAATTTCTTTCTTATAGGTTCCGTCGGGCAGCTTTGCATCCTGACGGTTTAATTTTACCGTAACCTCTATGCTTCCCGGTACAAAATCATTTCCAAGGACATAATGGTTATCCGTAGAGCCTTTTAACGTGTCATCCCGGTAGCTGATCTGGAAAGATTTCACCTTTTTTCCGCTTACCGGTTTTACAAGACCGATTTCACCGTCACCGGATACCGCAACGCTCTGTACCTCTCCCACCTGGTTTCCGCTAAAATCATAGAAGGTTACATCAGCCATAATGGTACCTGTTTGTGCGCCCTTGATACGGTTCTGTTCCGTGGCTTTCCCCGGCTTTACTTCGGTGATCGTATATTTTTCATTGGTATAATCAGCCTCTGACATCACTGATTTTCCCGCATCTAACATCTTTAAGCCCGTATCCGTAATTACAAACCGGTCCAAAGGTATGCTGTTGACTACATGAGGTGTCAGGGTATAGGTCACTGTCTGGCCCTCATTCCACCATAAATCCTTTAATGTGGTTGTGAGGGATGTTTTATCCAGTGTTACTCCTGTCTTCTGTTTTACATTTGTAAACTCACAGGCTTCTGGAATAATACCCTTTGTAATTTCCACTTCTTTCCTGTAAATGGTTCTGGTATCATCCTTATTAATCACATAGCCCAGGCTGTTCTGGGTCACTGCCGTCTCTTCGATGTCATAGGTTCCCGGTAGGAGTAAAACCGTAATTCCTGTTTCTCCGTACGGTACGGCAACCATATCTCCAACCTGATTTCCTGTTTCCTTTTCCGTTATTTTCATGAAAACGGCAACGGAGCCACCCGGATTATCCGATTTATTTACATCGTTCTTAATGAGTCTTAAAGGCAGCGCTTCCTGGTTATGGGCTTTAAAGCCATATACTCCCGGAGTAACGGTATTGTTTCCTGTCAGAACATAAAGATCAAGACCTGCTTTCGTTTCACCGTTCTTTATTACATCTGCGGTCGTGGGAAGGATGGTTCCCTCATCCCCTTCAAAGGAAGACATGCGGAATGTTTCCAGGCCATATTCCTTCTTTGTTACCTCATAAACCCCGTAGGAATCGCCTGCCGGAAGATCAAGCCCACGGAAGGAAAGTTTCCCCTGGGAATCGGTGGTCCCTTCTGTAACATAAGTCCAGGTACCTCCGGCTGATTTTCTGTAAAGCTCAAAACTGATTCCTGACTTAAGAGATTCCAAACCTCCGTTTCCGCTGTATTTGGTAATCTCTAAATCAATACCGCCCTGATTCTTAACGGTAATCTCTGTTGTTTTTCCTGCTTCTGCTGCCAGGCCTTCCGCCGGTATGGCCGTTGTAATTGCAATATAGCCTGCAGGAGCATTCACTTCTTTTATATAATAGATTCCAGGGCTGTATACCTTGGTGGAGAATACAATTTCATATACTCCGCTCTGCCCTATCTCAGTGAAATCTCCCACCGCTTTTGTCAGCTCCGGATCGGAATAAAGCTTAAAGGCTGCTCCCGTTAATTGATTGGACGGATCCATTCCGTCTACCTTGGTCAGGCGTATCTTAGCCTTGGCATATTGGTTATTCACTGTAATGGATACCGGGTTTTGGGAGGTAAAATCAGACACTCCGCCTGCCTTGATATAACCATCTGCCTGAAGAGTTCCGTTATCATCCACGCCTAAGGCCGAAAGCACCCAGTCAGAGTTTTCATGTTCCTTTAAATAATAAGCGCCGCCCACCGGATTCTGAGGTAGGAGTACCGTTCCCTTTGCCGTGTAGTAACCATCCTGAGCTGCAAAGCTTTGTATCTTTACCTGTACCGGTTTGCTGTTTTCATCTAACACCTGTTTATAGGCATTATTGGAATAGGTGTAAATATCAAATACGATTTCAGCCGGGAGCTTACCAGCAAGGTTCTCATCATTTTTGAACCCGTCGCCAAAGAAAAGCTTCTTGGTTACAGTCAGCTCCGCTTTCTTTCTGTTTTCAATGGTCACAGAAACAGTGCCTTCGTATCCGCCTGCCATATCTCCCACCACGGCTACAATCATTGGCTGAGCGTCAATGGTATAGCCTGCCGGAGCCTTCTGTTCGGTGATCCGGTACCAGCCAGGCTCACAGCCCTTCATGGTATAGGAACCGTCTTTGTTATCAGTCAGGGTCCCCTTAACTGTAAAGCCCTGATCTGGTTTCTCATATCCTTCATCCGTTACATTCTGCAGGACTCCTCCGATTAAATCCGTGCCGGAACGGAACTTTAGATATTCCACTTTAAAGGAAGCGTCTGCCATGCCAGAACCACTTGCCTTGGTTTCTGCATCTGTCTTATGAATGACAAGATCAGCCAGACGTGGGTTCTTAACGACTGCGGTTGCCAGCTTTCCTTTCACGCCTCCTACCGGAACCAGGGTTACCTTTTCTCCGTCCGCTTTTGCCTCATATCCCACATTTACTGTCGCTGTTTCAAAATATCCGCCGGTCACGGCTATTGCCGCTTCGCTTCCTAAGGCTTCCGCCTTTATGGTGTAAACGCCGCTGTTTAAGTTAGAAAAGCTGGCAGCATATTTTCCATTCGCCAGTTTTATGGTAGCCGCCTTGATCTCACTGCCGCCTTGCTTTTGAATGGTAAAGCTGATTCCGCTAAGGTCAATAAATGGATTTCCTGCCCAGGTGGTCTTTTCAATTACCAGTTCCGGCTTCTCCGGGTTATAGACGTTTACAGTGGAAGGAGTGCTTCCGACTGTAAAGTATCTCCAAAGATCGTTCTCACCGGTATACATGGTAATATAGTTCTTCTGCTGGCCAACGGTCAGGGTTTCCTTTAGCCTATACCGTCCTGCTTTTAAGCCATTGGGTATCTTTACCTGGCCATTGCTTTCCGTGGTATAAGTTCCGATCTTTACATAGCTGTAACTGCCGTTTTCCCACAGATACTGCCAGATTTCAAACTGCACACCGCTTAAAGGAGTTTTTCCAATGTTAAGAACATTCAGTTCCTCATCGGTTTTGCCAAAGGTACCGGTATCCGGCACGTATCCGTATTTTGCAAGAGTTACCGGATATTGATCCAGCACTGTGTTTATCAGACGGTATTCCTCAGATTTTCCCTGCTCCCAGAAATACTGGGAATCAATGATATCCTTATTTTTCGGAATCGCCACTTTCAGGTAATGAAGGGTAGTGTCCATCTGGATCTTGGAAGGTGCATATACCTCTTCCAGTCCAAAGAGAACTTTTACCTCTTCATTCTCAAGTTTAAGGATCCTTTCTATACTGGTTTCATCATATCCCTTGCTTTCAAGCTCAGCCTTAAGTTTCCCCATGCTGATCATCTTGGAAAGGGCATAGCCTGTTTTGTTCTCACTGTCGGATTCCAGACCGGTTTCAACCACTTCCACAGGAAGCAGCTTTTCTTTACTATCCGGATCCAGAAGCCATATCTGGAATTTAGCTCCGCCTAAAAGAGTTGGTTCTGCATTCGGCTTTCCGGCATCCTTTAACCATTTGTTTAATGCGATCTGGAAATAGTATGCATCAAGGCCTCCCGGTCCTTCTCCATGCTGATTTTTCACCACAGCGATTTGTTCATTCCGCCCGTTTTCATATAGGTGAAGCATATCATTATATCCTGAATAACCGGAGTCTTTTGGTGCAAATACTGCTACGATCTGCCGTCCTCCTGGCAGCTGATATCCTGGTGCTGCCTCATCCTCGACTAGCCAGTATACCTTACCGGTTTCCAAAATGGCGGTATCAAATTCTCCAGCCGCCCTGATTCCTGTCTTCGGATTGATCCGGGTGCCGCTCTCATAGCTGTCAACCTTCTCAAACAGGCCTTCATCAGCCAGATCTTCTAAACGGATTCCTGACAGGTCTTTCTCATCCCCCTTCATTTTATAAAGGGTAAATTTAGCTCCGTTGATATTTTCCGCTGAATGAGAAGTTCCATCATATGCCGTTCCATTACAGGTTTTTAATATATTAAACTGAGCCCATGGCTTATAGTTATAAAGTGGATCGGTATTCTGGATTAAAGAATCCGCTGTTTCTGCAAGATCCTTACCCGTATATTTCACTGAATTGTACGTCCCTGCCTCTAAATCTGAAACAGAGAGAGTTTTTGGCGGTTCGCTGTTCCCTTCTGCCAAAGGTGTTTTATCCATCATATTCAGATCAAAACCAAAGCCGGTCTCTTCCTTAGTGGGAACCCGAACCTCAACCACATAATAGGTATCATTCCGGTTAATATCATAGAAGGTTGCAATACCGTCATAGGTATTGGTGGTTTCTGTTTTCACGTAGTCTGCCGTGACGCCGTCTGCATTTACCTTATAGAGGGCCAGTTTTACGTTTCCAAGAACATGATCCACCGGATAGAATTGATAGTTCCATCCATCTCTCCAATATTTCTGGGTGCGGATGGTCAGCTTAGGTTCGTTCTTAATAACAAGCGGACTTCCGTTTGTATCGCCATTGACCGTGGTGATGACTTTGCCTTCCATTAAAGTAGTCGTTAAAATTTCATAGGAAGGCAGATATCCTTCCGGTGGTGTTATTTCAGCTATAACATAAGCAATCCTGCTTCCATCGGTGTCAAAGATCTTAAGGCTTGTGCTGTCAAAGGTTGCCTGACCGCTCCCGCTGGTAGCTGCCGTCTGAATCGGATTAAGAATGCTGTTTTCCCAATTATTAACATCAAATCCTTCCGCTTTGAATATACCAAAAACTGCCCCGTTCACAGTGGTATCCCTCAAGGCATCTTTTTTGGTGACCGTTACTTTTCCATAATCCTTATAATTTACTAACGGCTTATTCGGTCCTGCCAGATAGAGAGCCAGATTCTTTTCGCTGCTTGCAGATGCTGCGGTTATTATGACCGGTCCATAATATACATCGGTCCCGTAAACCTCATAACCAGGATCACCTGGATGGGCACCTTGTGCTTTCTCAGCATCAGAAAGCAAATAATAAGGATTGATATTACCGCTTGGAACCACTTCTTTAAAGTAATACGTTCCAGGAGCAAGCTGAGTTGAAACACTGGAATTCAAACTGCCTGCAATTGTAAAGTCACTTCCGTTCTTTACATAAACATCAAATGGTATTACTGCATTTTGATTTGCCGTTCCGTTTGCATCGTATTGTGTCTTCTTGATGGTAACGGATTTATATGGCTTATTTTCAAAGGTCCGGCGAGTCTCCATGTTTCCCTGGGAAAACCACCGTTCCAGATCTGCTTTTAGAACAGGCCCATTTGGAGTTGTGATCTTAATGCTATTCCCTTTTACAAAATTAACAGGAGCCACTATTTCTTCAATGATATAGTCTGTTCCGGGATCAAGAATAACATATGTCCCCACATTGGATACCGCACCGTTAAAAATCACTGTCTTATCAGCATCTCTCGTAATTTTAAATTGTGCTGTTATCGGATTTTTATTATCTGTGATATCAACCTTATAAAGCCAGTAAGGAATCTTCTGAGGAATGTTATAGGCCTTTACGGTCGTATCACTTTCTCTGGTTACCTTATAAGGACCGATGAAAACTTTTTCCTCCGAAATAACCGTCTTCGCAGAATCCTCTGGTTCCAGCCTTCCGCTGCTGTTAATCTCAGACCAATAGTATTCCTTTGTTACATCAAGGCCTTTTACCAGAATTTCTCCTTTGCCATCTGTTGTATAAACTTTTTGGGGCAATACTTCAGCAAAGTCATTCCCAACTTTATAATAAAGGTTAAACTGGAATCCACTTTTTGAAGCATTCTTATTTAAGCTATTGCTGTTAATGGACCAGGCATCCTTTTGAAGTTTTAAGGTTCCGCCCTTATTATTTTTCAAATCTACCTGAGTCATCTTTAAAGCTTCAAGAGTAAAGGTTTTATAAATGTAAGTCTTATTATCCTTTATCTCCTGTGAAAAACCGTCTTTGCTTCCATTTCCGTCGGAATATCCTTCGGGAACTTCTTCAACGACACGGTACTCAATTATTTTGCCGCTCCCATCAAAAACAGGAAGCGCCGCAGTAAACTGGCTTGCATCATCAAGAGAGTAGTTGGTTTTAGAGCCAACACTCACTTTTTTCCATGTTCCCCCCACATTCTCCTCAAACCAGAACTTATTGTTAAAGTCTCCTCTGTTGGCACCGGGTACTTTTATATAATCACCCTTGTCATCCTGCATCCACTTTGTTACATTTATCTTTGCTTCATTTAATGTGTTGACAAGGATGTTATTCCCGGTTTTTACAGGTGATGTCTTACCGGCCTCTACGGTCACTTGATAATCATGATTGTCAAGGATATAACCATTGGCACTTTTTTCTCTCACAATATAGTCGCCAGGCGTAACAGGCTTAAACAACACATATCCCTTGTTATCTGATTTTACGGTTTTAACCTCTGAAAGACTTCCATCTTCATTTTTCTGATAAAGAGTGAATTCTGCTCCATCCAAAGCTGCTAAATTTGTTTCAATAAGATCTGCACTGGTCCAGGTACGGGCCTTCTTATAAAACTCAATCGCTCCTTTTCCAATGACTTCGTTTACTACCGTGATCTCTGCTCTTTCATCAGCCTTTAAGGTGACTTTAATATCATCTCCACTCACAACGGCATTTGTTCCCACCTTTGCAAAACTGAACTGGGTTCCAACAGGATTTGACTTCTCTTTGATCACATAGGTTCCCGGATCCACCTGGATCTGGATATAGCCATCGTCCCCCGTCGCGTAGAATCCGCTTTCCGTCTCTTCGTTAGAAGGATTGACTGCAATGTTATTATTGTTAATTTTCTGACTATGACTGTCTATAACCGTATAATTGTCATAAGGCGTTTGGCTGTTGTCAGAATCCAGGGAATAAATCTCGAAACCAGCCATCCCGGGATATTCTTTTTCCATGGCTAAGTCATATTTCCGGGTAAAGCCAAGGCCCTCGTCAATTTCTTTCTTTATTTTGATAACTGCAGGCTTATTGACTTCATGGACCGCAACATTTACATCAGAATCTTCTGTCACCAGTTGATCTGCTCCCAGCTTCACATATTCCAGATGAGCCTTATTATTTATAGTAAATACGGACATGTTCTCTGCGCGCTCATCATTGTATTTCAGCAAAAACGGTTCATAGGGATAGCGGGCGGTTACCAGATAGGAGCTGTAGGTAGGTGCCTGATCCGATACATAAATATGGTCTGCCCCGTTTTGTCCCTGGGTTTTAAATTGATCAATAGTGATGGACCCATCCTCGTTGTTAATCACATGGACTTTAGATCCGTCTCCCCATGTGGCTGTTACGGAAACAGGCTTCATGGCCTCAGGTGCATGTTCCGTAAGGATCTTAAGGGAGTCTGTTATCCTAAAAGAATCCTCCTTAAAACCGGTACGGCCATAGGTCTGGTAAATCGTTCCGCCCGGCTGTCTGGATATATCGCCTGAGCTTCCATACATACCGACTTCAATCAGATAGGTAATGTCCACAAATTCAGGGTTTCCTGCGTTGTCTCTTACCACCGTATAAGAGTTATCCGCAGGGCTTACACTCTTTTTAATATGCCATGCATCATCGGACACAAGAGTCATTGTGGTGTCCGCCGGCTGCTCCGCAAAAGTAATTGTTTCAATATTTCCCGGGTAAGTCACATGTTCCTTATCTGTCTTATCCGCGACCTTAACGTCAGCATAGAAAGCCACGCTGTCCTGAGGCAGTGTGAATTCCTCACCAACCGCTCTTTTTCCATTTTCGTCAATATAGGCATTCATGGTTATACTGTCTGATTTGCCTGGACGGATCACATTCTGCTCATCTCCGACGCTGATTTCATAAACTTTTCCCTCACCATCTGAAGATACCAGTTTCACTTTTCCGGGCTGCTCTTCTATGGCTATGCCGTCAGGAACCGTAAAGAGGATTTTAGCATTCTCATAGGAATCAAACAAAGAAAGCTTTCCTCCTGCAGCATATTCATACAGAGGTGCTGCCTGCATGGTATAGGTGATGGTATAGGTATATAAAATTCCTGCCTTTATGGAACCGGTCTTGCTTTGTGAAAGATTCACTTCAACCGCTTCCTTCTTATCTGCAGCATCTGGCCCATAATAAGTCAGAGCCGTTTCATAAGGACTAAGCTTTCCTTCACTGTCCACCTCGGTATTAAGCAGGGTTATTCCATAGCTGTGAACTACCATGCGAAAGGATGGCTGGCTGAGGAATGAGAATAAATTTATCTTTTTTTCCTCTCCATTTAAGGCGGCCATATCTGTTCCCATCAGGGCTGCCCGTTCCTCTTCTGACAGGATCTTCGAATCCCCTACAGAGACAAGATCAGCATCATCACTGCCGGAATCATCCATGTCTGCTTCAGAATCTGTTGCCCGTGTAATTTCAGTACTGAAAAGCACAGGAACATCATGCCTTGATACTGAGAACCCATTTATACTCAGGCTGCTTACAGAAAAATCTTCCCCGGATCCTTCCGAATTGGAATCTTCCTCTTTGACTGCATTCTCTGATTTTTCTGCGGCTTCTCTGGAATGCTCTTCCGTCTTAGTCTCTTTCACATCCTCTGTCTGGCTTTGTGTTTCTTCAGCCGGCTCCGAAAGATTCTTATCAGTCTCACTGCTTTCCTGAGCCTCAGTTTCCTGGATTCCGGTTTCTTCCGAATCCGTCTCCTGAGCCTTGTTCTCTTCCTCTGTTACAGCAGCTGTTTCCTTGGTCCCGGCACTTCCGGAACTCCCAGAGCCTCCGGATTGTTTCCCGGCTGAGGATGGCTGTTTAGAAGTCTTTGAAGTTTCCCCTTTCACTGCAAACTCTTCCATCTGGGCGTCTGTGATCATTAAATCATCACCAATGATCCGCAGCTTAAATTCACAATCCCGGTCCTTATAACCGTTGACACCGATGATCTGAATATTCTTTAAAAATGATTCCTGTTTGATCCGTTCGGATTTATCGGTTTCGAAAAATAGTTCTCCCTCCAGGGTATCGGATACCACCACCAGATACATGGCTTTTCCAATCTTTTTCTGGAGCACCAGAGTCTTTCCCTCCAGTTCTTCATACAATTTTCCTATGACCAGATCTTTTTGATCCCCTTCAAAAGGGATTAGATCTTCCTCTAATTCCGGTCTTCTGTCAAAATCCTTTTTAAGAACCTTTTCAATGGCTGACTGGGTGACTTGGACGTCAATAATCCTTGCTGCTTCGGACGGAGTAGCTTCCGACGGAGATGCTTTCCCTGCATTGGATGAAGATTCACTTCTTCGTTCTGTAGTCTCAGAGGCATATGCGGTAGTAACTGTAAGCTGTGATATATTTCCGGAAACAATCGCAGCTGTCAGCAACCAGGCAATTACCCTTTTTAAGCGATGCACTTTCTTCACTGCACCTTTCATACTTTAACCTCCTTTTTTACTTCTATCTTCTTGTTATAATCTATTGATAAGTCAAAAGCTGTATTTTCTATTTATTCAGTATATAATCCGTTGGTTACAATCTGGTTATATTATCCTGGTTTTCAAAAAAAATCTTTGTAACCACTTTTGATTGTTAACCTATTTTAATTATTGGTTGACAATTTAATCAGCATGTGTTACCATGCCAATAGAATTTTATACCAGATAAGGGAGCATGATCTTATGAATACAGCAAAATCGTTTCAAACAAAGAGCTCATCTGCAAACCGGATAACCACAAAGGAACTGGTTCTGGCCGGTATGTTTGCGGCTGTTCTTGCCGTAATATCCCAATTATCTATCCCTATGCCAACAGGAGTTCCCATTACCATCCAGATCTTTGGAGTGGCACTTATAGGAACCGTGTTAGGGTGGAGGCTGGGCTTTTTAGCAACTCTGATTTACCTCCTCTTAGGCGCTGTGGGCCTGCCGGTCTTTTCAAACTTTCGCGGAGGCATCCAATTCCTGCTGGATCTTACCGGCGGTTACAAATGGGGCTGGCTGATTATGGTGCTCCTCTGCGGCATCAGGCCGAAAACCGGCAGCAAGCTTCTAAACACAATCCTTATATTTCTCCTTCCGATTCTTGGTACTCTCATGGATGAAGCCATCGGAGGCCTTCAATGGGCAGCTTTATCCGGAGATATGTCGGTATCAGCCGTATTTTCCTATTCCATAGTGGCATTTGTTCCCAAGGACATTATACTTACAGTGATTGCTGTTATCACCGGAATTCCTATTCGAAAAGCCGTATCACGGCAATGATAAAGATTCTGACCGGCCGGCGCCTATAAAAGCGCCGGCTTATTAACGTTAACATTCCCATATGTCTTGACAGGAAACATTTTGAAACTTAAAATAGTTACATTGCCTCAACACAAATAATCAGAAAGGAAGTTCAGTTTCCATTTGGCTCACTGAACGGTGTTACTCAAAGATGATTCAGGATATTTTCCCCCATGTTTTCCATAACGAATTTCATATAAAAACACCTGGCATGGACAGCTATTTTCTTTATTTCCAGGATGGCCGTCTCCTCCTTGATCACAGAACTTCCAAAAGAATCCCTCAGTTTGAAGATTTAAAAAGCCAGAGCAAGGAGGCCATGTCCTGCTCTGACTATCTTTTTTCCATTGACCAGATGGACTTTTTTCTTATAGATGAAACCGCAGTCACACTGACAGCAACAGATTCTCTTTCCTTTTATGAAACAGGGGTCATAAGGGATCTAAAGCCCATGTGGGTGTCCTTTGCAGCTATTTCCGCAGGACAGCTCCACCGGTTTTACGGCTCCAACCGGTTCTGCGGCTGCTGTGGCTCACCTATGATGAAAAGCAAAAAAGAAAGGTCCATGGTCTGTTCCTCCTGCGGCAATACCGTTTACCCAAAGATTGCTCCAGCCGTCATTGTGGCTGTCACGTACAACGGAAAACTTCTGCTGGCTAAGTATGCCGGAAGGGAATATACCCGGTATGCCCTGATCGCAGGCTATACAGAATTCGGAGAAACCCTGGAAGAAACGGTAAACCGGGAAGTGATGGAGGAAGTAGGGCTACGTGTCAAAAATATCCGCTATTATAAGAACCAGCCATGGGGATTCAGCGATTCCATTTTAGTCGGATACTGGGCTGAGCTGGATGGTTCTCCACAGGTCCGCCTGGATGAAACAGAATTATCCACAGCCGTCTGGATGGCTCCTGAGGATATCCCTGATGATTTCACCAATTTAAGCCTGACCCATGAAATGATCCTTCTCTTCAAAAATGGAAAAGTGTAAAAATAAAAAAGCAAAAGGCCGCCCCGAGATTCGGGTACGGCCTTTTGCCACCTATTTAAACTTATTTACCATAGTAAGCCTTTAAATACATTTCTTTGATCTCACTCATAAGAGGATATCTCGGGTTTGCACCTGTACACTGGTCATCAAATGCATTTTCAACCATTTCATCCAGAGTATCCAGGAAGTGTTTCTCATCGATTCCATATTCCTTAATGGTTGCCTTGATTCCCACTGCCTTCTTTAATTCCTCAATCTTAGCAATGAACTTCTTAAGCAGATCTGCATCATCCTTACCTTCGATACCACAGAAACGTGCACACTCTGCATACCTTGCAAGGGTATGAGGATACTCATATTGTGGGAAGGTTCCCATTTTTGTAGGAACTTCACAAGCATTGAATTCCATAACCAAGGTGATCAGCAATGCATTTGCTACACCGTGTGGAAGGTGATGATAAGCACCTAATTTATGAGCCATGGAATGGCATACACCTAAGAATGCGTTATTAAATGCCATACCGGCCATACAGGAAGCATCTGCCATCTTACATCTTGCCTCTACGTTGGTTCCGTCGTTGTATGCGATAGGCAGATAGTTAAATACATTTTTCATTGACTTAAGAGCAAGACCATCGGTATAATCAGAAGCCATTATGGAAGCATAAGCCTCCAATGCATGAGTCATAACGTCAATACCAGAAGCACTTGTAAGGCCCTTAGGCTGACTCATCATGTTGTCTGCATCAACGATAGCCATATTCGGCATTAATTCATAGTCTGCAAGCGGATATTTCACCCCTGTTTCCTGATCCGTGATAACCGCGAAAGAGGTTACCTCTGAACCAGTACCGGAAGAAGTTGGGATCGCTACAAAGTAAGCCTTTTCACCCATTTTAGGGAATGTGTAGACTCTCTTGCGGATATCCATAAAGCGCATGGCCATATCCTGGAAATCTACCTCAGGATGCTCATACATTACCCACATGATCTTGGCTGCGTCCATGGCGGAACCACCACCTAAGGCGATAATGGTATCCGGCTGGAATGCCTTCATAGCCGCTGCTCCTGCCTGGGCATTTGCAAGGGTCGGGTCTGGCTGGACATCGGAGAATACGGAGTAAACAATGCCCATTTCATCTAATTTATCTGTAATCGGTTTGGTATAACCGTTCATGTAAAGGAAGGAGTCTGTTACTATAAATGCTCTCTTTTTGTTATATACATCCTTTAATTCGCTAAGTGCGACAGGCATACAACCCTTTTTAAAGTAAACCTTTTCCGGATTTCTGAACCACAGCATGTTCTCTCTCCTCTCAGCAACGGTCTTAATATTCAGCAAATGCTTAACCCCAACGTTTTCAGAAACAGAGTTTCCGCCCCAGGAACCACAGCCCAGAGTCAGGGATGGCTGAAGCTTGAAGTTGTAAAGATCGCCGATTCCGCCATGAGAAGAAGGAGTATTCACCAGGATACGGCAGGTTTTCATAGCCGCTGCATGCTTTTCCATTTTCTCTTTTTCATTTACATTTATATAGAGAGAAGAAGTATGTCCGTAACCGCCGTCAGCAACCAGCTGTTCTGCCTTCTCAATGGCTTCATCAAAGGTCTTAGCCTTATACATAGCCAGAACCGGTGACAGTTTCTCATGTGCGAATTCTTCTTCAATATTAACGCTCTCAACTTCACCGATCAGGATCTTTGCGGATTCAGGAACTTCCACGCCTGCAAGCTTTGCAATGGTGTGGGCTTTTTGGCCTACGATCTTGGCATTTAAGGCTCCGTTGATAATAATGGTCTTACGAACCTTATTCAGTTCATCTTCCTTCAGGAAATAGCATCCTCTAGCAGCAAATTCTTTTTTAACCGCATCATAAATAGGTTCAAGTACTGTTACAGACTGCTCAGAAGCACAGATCATACCATTATCAAAGGTCTTGGAATGAATGATGGAGCTGACTGCCATCTTAATATCCGCCGTATCATCAATGATTACAGGGGTATTGCCTGCACCAACGCCAAGGGCTGGCTTTCCGGAAGAATATGCAGCCTTCACCATTCCCGGGCCGCCGGTCGCCAGAATGATATCTGCGCTTCTCATGACCTCATTGGTCAGTTCCAGAGAAGGAACGTCGATCCATCCAATGATCCCTTCCGGTGCGCCGGCTTTGACAGCTGCATCAAGTACCACCTTTGCAGCCGCAATGGTAGAATTCTTTGCACGGGGGTGAGGGGAAATCATGATAGCATTTCTGGTCTTTAAGCTGATCAGTGTCTTAAAAATAGCAGTTGAAGTTGGGTTTGTGGTAGGGATAACTGCCGCAATCAGACCAATAGGCTCTGCAATTTTCTTAATGCCAAATGCCTTATCTTCTTCGATCACACCGCAGGTCTTGGTGTCCTTATAAGTGTTATAAATATATTCTGCAGCATAGTTGTTCTTAATGACCTTATCTTCCACAACACCCATGCCGGTTTCTTCTACAGCCATTTTTGCCAGAGGAATTCTTAACTTATTGGCAGCACTTGCTGCTTCATAAAAGATCTTATCCACCTGTTCCTGGGTGAAGGAAGCAAATACTCTCTGAGCCTCTCTCATGGCTTCCATCTTTGCAATCAGGGCATCTACACTATCAATGATATCAGGAATTCTTACCTGTTCTTCTTTCTTTGCCATCATGATTTTCCTCCAATTTTTAAATAGGTTAAATAGTTATATAGATATTTTTATATCGATATTTTTTTAACGATCTATCGTAACTTCATTATATGTCATTGTTATTTTTTTGTCAATGTTATATTTTACAAAAAAATACAAGGTTCAAGCTATTTTTTATTCAAATCTTATATTTTGACTTTAACATGATAACTCTTCTGAGCGCTCTGCTCTTTTCTTATAAAACATATTTTCAGAAGAAAAAACACTCCTGATAAACAGAGGAACGGTTAAAAAGCAGTCCTTTTATCTTCCCTTGCGCTGTAAGCTCAGATAATTTATATTATGAAAACAAAAAAGTTTTTACAATCGGATGGACGGCAGTAAAACACTGCCTTTTATCAGAAATCTGAAAAGCGATTTCTGATAAGTTATATTCTGAGCATCTATTTCCTGGTTTATTATAAGATAAAAGAACGAAATAAGGACTTTGGACGGATTTAAAAACTTGGCAATGCGCATCATGTATGATATAGTAAGCCTTGAGCCGCAAGGTTTTCTGTGGGGAAATATAATTATGTTACCTTAAATACAACTTTTTCAAAGGTACGGTTATATTTTTTATATATAAGAATAAGAGGATTTAAAAATTATGAAAATTACAATTGGAATTGATCTTGGAGGAAGTACCACTAAAATTGTAGGATTTCAAGATAATAAATTAAAAATTCCTACTTTTGTTAAAGCTGATAACCCAATTGCATCTCTGTTTGGAGCTCTTGGAAAATTCATCTATGAAAACAACATCCAGTTGAATGAAATTGAAAAGATTATGATCACAGGGGTTGGCAGCGCATACGTAGACCAGCCTTTATATGGAATTCCTACTTATAAGGTAGACGAGTTCACCTGCAATGGTCTTGGAGGACAATACTTTACAGGGTTAAATGACTTAATCGTCGTGAGCATGGGAACAGGAACCTCTCTTGTCCAGGTAAACGGAGATAAAATTGTCCATACCGGAGGAATCGGCATTGGAGGCGGAACCATCCTCGGTCTTTCAAGCCTCCTTTTAAAAACCCAGGATATCTCCCAGATCATGGAGCTTGCTAGCAGGGGAAATATAAGCAACATTGACTTGCAGATACAGGATATCTCAAAAAAGCCCCTTCCAGGCCTTCCTCTTTCTGCCACAGCCTCTAACTTCGGCAAGGTACGCAATCTTGTTTCCGACGAGGATATCGCTGCAGGAATCATTAATATGGTGCTTCAGGTGATTGGAAAATCTGCTATTTTATCTTCCTTAAACAGCAACATCAACAATTTTGTCATGACCGGGAATCTTGCAAAATTCCCTCAGTGCAAAGGCGTCTTTCAATCTCTTGAAACGATGTTCCAGGTCCATTTTATTATACCGGATCAGGCAGAATACGGTACTGCAATAGGAGCAGCCCTTACAGAAGAACGCCATATGGAAATGAGGCAGATTTTATATCCTTCCGAAAATACGCCTTTATAGAATTATTGTAAACTAAAGATTTTTCTCAAAAAACCAGGTACAGCTTTTGCCGTACCTGGTTTTTTATGAATGATATCCCAATGCCTGCTCCAAAGCATCCTTTTCTTCGCTTCCAAGCAAAACATCTGTTTCTCCTCTTTCCACTTCCTTGATGTAAACATAGCACCCTTCCCGGCTATGAACAGAATTCAAAACAAAACCGGAATTTGTATAATCGAGGATTGCCATTGCAAAACTTAAGTTTCCGCCCATCCCTTTAAACGCATTGTATTTTACAAGCCCGAATTTCTGGAGAGCACTTCTGTAATTCTTATTGGTATTTCGAAGAGAATCTTTATTGGACCGGTCTTCTGCTTTTAATTCCGCAATATCTTCCATCTGCTCCATAATAATCTCTTCCAGAGTTTCTGCATCCTTCCCCCTCATAAAATAGTCGTATCTGCGATACAGCTTTCTCATCTGAACCAGACATATGATTACAACGATCAGTAATATCATGGTAATTACAGCTAATCCAATGATTAAAAAAGCAGGGTCAACCGGCAACTGATTCAATATACTGTTGTCCATTCTTTCGTCCTCGCTTCCATGATGTTATCTTATGGATTCTATCAACTCTACTATTCTTTCCAATTCTGCCTCAGAATAGTACTCTATTTCCACTCTTCCTTTATTACTGTCTTTCCGGTTGATGCTTACCTTGGTTCCCATGGCAGTTTTCATCCGGTCTTCCAGTTCTCTGAAAATCAGGAAAATGCTCTCATCCTCTTCCTTTTTTTCTTTTGGTTCCTTTTTCTTTGATAAGGTTTTTACAAGTTTTTCCACCTCACGGACGCTGAGATTTTCAGCGACGATCCTTCCCGCAATCTGAAATTGCAATTCCGGATCATCAACAGCCAGAAGCGCCCTGGCATGTCCTCCCGTGATCTGGTTTTGAATAAGCATATCCTGGACTTTTTTCTCCAGCTTTAATAAACGCATGCTGTTGGCTATTGTTACTCTGTTTTTGGCCACTCGCGCTGCGATCTCTTCCTGCTTTAATCCAAATTCCTGCATTAGCTTTTGATAAGCCTTGGCTTCTTCAATGGGATTTAAATCTTCTCTCTGAACATTTTCAATCAATGCGATTTCCATTGATTGCTGCTTCGTATATTCCCGGATTACCACAGGTACTTCTTTCAAACCTGCCAGTTTTGCTGCCCTCCATCTGCGTTCACCGGCGATGATTTCATAGAAATCCCCTTTTTTCTGTACTAAAAGCGGCTGTAAAACACCATATTCTTTCATGGATTCCGCCAATTCCATGAGGGATTCCTCCCGAAATTCCATTCTAGGCTGATTATGGTTTGGTTCAATGGAGGATAATTTGAGGAACATCTCTTTTCCGACTTCCGGTTCCTCTTCCTTTTTTTCTGCTTTTGCGTTTGTCTGCTCCGGTTTTGGATGGTTTTTCTTTTCCTGTTCCTCTGCCGCAGATTCCATTACTTCATCTCCGAAAATTGCTCCAAGACCTTTTCCTAAACCCGTTCTCTTTGCCATAATTATATCTCTTCTCCTCTGCTTATTACTTCTGCCGCCAGCAGCCGGTAGCTCTCCGCTCCCGCTGATCTGGAATCATATAAATTAATCGGCATTCCATGGCTGGGAGCCTCTGCCAGTCTGACATTTCTGGGTATAATGGTTTTATAGATATTCTGGTTTAAATTATTTTTAACGCTCTCAACAACCTCCAGAGATAGATTTGTCCTGGCATCATACATGGTAAAAACCACACCTTCCATCTCAAGAGCAGGATTTAGTTTCTTTTTTACCAGATTTACGGTTTTCAGCACCTGGCTCAAGCCCTCTAATGCGTAATATTCACATTGAATTGGTACCAATACGGTGTTTGCAGCTGTTAAGGCATTAATTGTCAATAGATTCAATGACGGAGGACAATCTATGATAATAAAATCATAGTGATTCTTGATTTTTTCAAGATATGTTTTGAGGAGTGTTTCCTTGTTCTCAATTTCCAGTAATTCGATCTCTGCTCCTGCTAAATCCACATTAGAAGGAAGCAAATCCAGGTTTTCCTGAACATTGGTGATCAAACACTCTTCAATTTCACACTCTCCTACCAGCAGATCGTATACCGTTCGCTCAATGGAACTTTTTTCGATTCCCAGTCCGCTGGTCTCGTTTCCCTGTGGATCAAAATCCACAGCCAATACCCGCTGTCTTGATTCCGCCAGACAAGCAGATAAATTGATCGCGGTAGTCGTTTTACCAACTCCGCCCTTCTGGTTTGCTATCGCAATGATTCTTCCCATTTTTAATTTTGCCTCCTAATGAACCGATCGGATATGCTTGTTTATCCATTTGACACCTGATAAAGAAGGGTGTACAGTGCCCGGTATAGCAGGGCACGTTATTCATAAATGAAAGGTTGAAAGATGTTCTTTTTTCAACCTTTTCCTGTTACAACATTTGGAAATTGCAGTTCAATGTAGAGTATAGCATACTTTATTTTTTTTTCCTATGGTTTCCTGTAAAAAAAATCTATAATTTATAAAAAATGTTTCACGTGAAACATTTTACCAGGTTAATATAGGTTTTTCCAAGTTTTAAGAATAAATTAATATGTTAGACGTTGTAAGTCCATATTGATTATATTATAATAAGAAAAGATTAACCTATTTCAGGAGGTAAAGTATGAAAACAAAGAACAAACTATTGACCCTGCTCATTCTATCAGCCAGTACAGCTGTTACCACTGCTGTCATTAATAAATGTATTAAATATTCCGCAACCTCCAAAAACATATTAGCTGATTCAAAATCCCTTTGTTATAAATGGCGATTTGGCAACATTCACTATACAAAAACCGGAACAGGAAAGCCGCTCTTACTCATTCATGATTTAACGGCTTGTTCCAGCGGATACGAATGGAATCAGATGGTAAATCATTTAAAAGAAGAGTATACCGTATATACCTTAGACCTTCTGGGATGTGGACGCTCTGAAAAACCGGATCTGACTTATACCAATTATCTATATGTTCAGTTGATCTCTGACTTTATTAAATCAGAAATTGGACATCGTACCAATGTCATTGCATCCGGCTCTTCTTCACCGCTTGCTGTTATGGCCTGTAATCAGTCCCCGGAATTATTTAATCAGATCATGCTGATTAATCCAGATTCCTTACTGACATGCAGCCAGATTCCAAACAAGCATGGTAGAGTTTATAAATTTATTTTGGACTTGCCTATATTGGGGACATTGCTCTATCACATTGCTACCAGTAAGCAGGCAATTATGGAGGAATTTTCCAATAATTTTTGCAATCCTTATTCCGTTAATACCTCTCTGGTTGATGCTTATTATGAATCAGCTCATCTGGGCGATTCTCCCAAATCCTTATATGCCAGTGTAAGATGCAATTATACCAAGTGCAATATTGTTAATGCCTTAAAGAAAATCAATCATAGCATCTATATCATAGGGGGATGTGAAATGGAAAATATTAACGAGATGATTCGGGAATATCAGATATATAATCCGGCCATTGAAAGTTCACTGGTTAGTAACTCCAAGTACCTTCCTCAATTAGAAAATCCTTCTGAGCTGTATCGTGCCATTCAAATATTCTTTGTTTAATTATTAGAATAAAAAAATAATGTTTCACGTGAAACATCCACTGCACCAATGCAGAATTAATAACTCATGGATGTTTCACGTGAAACATTTTATTTTAACGGTTCCTTTGAAGGTAAACCCGCTTTTCTTGGATACTTTTTAGAGGTGCCATTATTCTTGGCTATCTTAACCAATGATCGCTCAGCATCTGTTCCAGGCAATAAAAAGGTCTTTACTTCTTTTACACTTCCGCCTAATAAAAATATGGCATGTTTTGCCGCTCCCAGCTCTTCTTCAATCTTTCCGGACTTATATGGAATAAAATAACCTCCAACCTTTGCAAAAGGCATGCAATACTCAGATAATGTGCTAAGATTAGCAACTGCTCTGGAAACACAAAGATCATACTGCTCCCTATGAAGAGAATCTCTTCCCAGGTCTTCCGCTCTCCCATGGATGGCTTCTATTTTATCAAGCCCTAAACGGCTGATCACTTCATTTAAAAAATTTATCCTTTTATTCAAGGAATCCATTAATGTTATCCTTAATTCAGGAAATGCGATCTTTAAAGGTATTCCCGGAAATCCCGCTCCCGTTCCCACATCAATGATCCTATAATCCTTTGTTCCAATCTCCTCCACCGCTTTTATCAGGGATAAACTATCCACAAAGTGCTTTGTTATCACTTCATCCATTTCTGTAATTGCAGTTAAATTCATGAGTTTATTCCATTCTACTAATAATTGAAAATAATCATAAAATTGATTTATTTGATTTTCTTTTAATTCAATAGATAATAAACTCAATTCTTTCCGGAGACTCTCTTCAAATGCTCCTGTCATATATAATTCCTCATTCTTTCTTTTCCAGGCTCTTCTGATAACGAAGCTGTTCCAGAAAAACAAGCAAAACAGATATATCTGCCGGAGACACGCCGGATATTCTGGATGCCTGTCCAATGGACATTGGCTTATATAGATTTAGTTTCTGGATGGCCTCTCTTCGAAGCCCCTTAACCGTAGAATAATCAAATTCCACATCCAGCTTTTTATTCTCCAGCTTTTTATACTGAATTACCTGCTGTCTCTGTCTGCGGATATATCCATCGTATTTAATATTAATATTGACCTGTTCAATCACATCTTCTGAAAGAGCAGTCCTGTTCTTATCTATTTTAGTTAACATAACATAATCAAGCTCAGGTCTTCTCACCAGCTCAGCCAGGGTTGTGCCGGTTTTTAAAGGAGTACTGCCGTTTTCTTCCAGAAATTCCTGCACTTCTTTGGATGCTCCTATATTAGTGGTCTCCAAGCGCTTGATTTCTTCCTCAATCAGCCTTTCCTTTAAAAGCAGCTTCTCATACTGTTCATCACTGATTAACCCTATATCATGGCCGATTCCCATTAGACGGATATCCGCATTGTCCTGACGCAGCAACAGCCTGTATTCCGCCCTTGATGTCATCATACGGTACGGTTCATGATTTTCTTTTGTAACAAGATCGTCGATTAAAACGCCGATATAAGCCTGGGAACGATCCAGCACGATCTGCTCTCTCCCCAGGATTTTCATAGCTGCATTTACACCGGCCATAAATCCCTGGACTGCCGCTTCCTCATATCCGGAGCTTCCGTTAAACTGTCCGCCACAATACAATCCATTGATTGGCAGAGTTTCCAAGGTTGACTTAAGCTGTATGGAATTGATGCAGTCATATTCAATGGCATACGCATTCCTGACAATTTTCACCTTCTCTAACCCAGGAACTGTCCGGTACATGGCATACTGAACATCCTCTGGCAGAGAACTTGACATGCCGCCTAAGTACATTTCATTGGTATAAAGGCCCTCCGGCTCTACAAAGACCTGATGGCGGTCCTTATCCGGAAATTTTACAACCTTGTCCTCAATGGATGGGCAGTACCTTGGCCCAGTGCCTTCGATGGCTCCTGAATATAAGGGGGAACGGTCTAAATTTTCCCGAATGATCTCATGGGTCTTTTCATTGGTATAAGTAAGCCAACAGGATATCTGTTCCTTCTGTAACGTCACCCTATCGGTAGAAAAGGAAAAGGGCACCACTTTCTCATCTCCCAGCTGCTCTTCCATCCTGGAAAAATCAATGCTTTTCTTGTCCACTCTGGCAGGAGTACCCGTCTTAAAGCGCAGCATCTCGATTCCATGCTCCTTTAGGGAATCCGTCAGATGATTGGCTGCCTTAAGGCCGTTAGGGCCTGTATACTCGCTTACATCGCCATAGATGCACCTTGCCTTTAAATAGGTTCCCGTAGCCAGTATGGCCGCCTTACAGCGGTATACTGCCCCGGAAAAGGTCTTGACTCCTGTCAGGGTTCCATCCTCTACAATTATTTCAGAAACCTCTGCCTGCCTTATGGTCAAATGATCCGTATTCTCCAGGGTCATTCTCATGGATCTGGAATACTCCTGCTTGTCTGCCTGGGCCCTTAAGGAATGGACTGCCGGTCCTTTTGACTGGTTTAACATTTTGGATTGTATAAACGTTTTATCAATATTTTTACCCATTTCACCGCCTAAAGCATCAAGCTCCCTTACCAGATGGCCTTTGGAGCTTCCGCCGATATTAGGGTTACAGGGCATCAGCGCAATGCTGTCTACGCTGACTGTAAACATAATTGTCTCAAGACCCAGCCTTGCACAGGCAAGGGCCGCCTCACAGCCGGCATGTCCTGCACCGACTATGACGACATCATAAGACTCTTCTAAATGCTGCATTTCATTCTCCTTTCGTATCTATTACCACACCTTCTGTATTTAATGAAATACTTACAGGGCCCGCCACAGGAACATAAAAGGCATTCCCTGCTTATCTTTTTACTTACCCATACAGAACTTACGGAATATCTCCTGAACCAGATCATCCCCCACCGACTCTCCAAGGATGGTTCCCAACTGTTCATAAGCATCCATTAAATCAATGGAATAAAAATCCTCCGGCATTTCCTCTTTGACGCTCCGCTCCACCATAGAAAGACTCTTAAGCGCCTCCAAAAGTGCATTCTTATGCCTTACATTCGTTATATAAACCTGATCATTAAAATCGATCTCACCCTGATAGAACATTGCCTTTATCTCATCTTCCAGATTCCCGATCCCAAGACGTTCCTTTGCGGAAATGGGAATTACCCGATGACCGGTTCTCTTTTTAAGCATATCCTCTGTAACAACAGGAATGAGATCCGTCTTATTTAAAAGGACTACTGCCTTCCGGTCTTCTATGAACTTTAAAATCTCTTCATCATTTTCATCAAGAGGACAGGACCCATCCACCACATAAATGATCAGATCCGCTTCCTGGGCCGCACTTCTTGCCTTCTCAACACCAATCTTTTCAACCACATCCTCCGTATTCCGGATTCCTGCTGTATCAATGATATTAAGACTTAAGTCCTCCAGCCTGATCTGCTCCTTTAAGGTATCTCTGGTAGTTCCTGCAATATCCGTAACAATTGCCCGCTCTTCTCCCACCAAAACATTTAAAAGTGAGGATTTTCCTGCATTGGGCTTTCCTAAAATAACTGTCTCAATACCTTCTGACAAAACCCTTCCATTATCGGCGGACTTAATAAGAAGATTCAGTTCCTCTTTTAATGGCATAATTGCCTGTAAAAGACGTTCCTGGTACCCATCCAGAGAAATGTGCTCCGGATCATCAAGAGCTGATTCAATAAAAGCGATATGATAAATAATTTTATCCCTCATATCCTTTATTTTCTTAGAAACAGATCCCTCTAACTGGCTGACAGAAGATTTTAAAGCATAATTATTTTTCGCATTGATCACATCAATAACAGCTTCTGCCTGGGATAGATCCACTCTGCCATTTAAAAATGCCCTCTTGGTGAATTCCCCCGGCTCCGCAGGTATGGCACCGTACTTTAACACGGTTTCTAAAATTCTCTTTGTTACAAGAACTCCTCCATGGCAGTCAATCTCAACCGTATCCTCTGCCGTAAAGCTTCTTGGCCCCCTCATGATCAGAACCAGAACTTCATCGATAACCTCGTCCCCATCAAAGATATAACCGTAGTGAATGGTATGTGACGTCTCCTCTGAAAGCTTTTTCCTGCTTTTTCCTTTTCCCTTAAAAATCCTATCTATAATCTGAAATGACTCTTCGCCGCTGATCCTGATAATCCCGATACCGGAACTGGACATGGCTGTGGCGATAGCCGCTATTGTATTCATTTTCATATTCAATCACCTAAATAACTTCCTGCGTGAGAAAAGGGGTGAGGGTGCCTTCCGACAGCCCCAACCCCTCATAGTTATTTGTCTATTTATCTATCTCTCTTTTTCCTGATTCCGTTCTCTTTTGGAATAATCCTTCTTTAAGGAAATAACAACATGTCTGAATGGATCCTCTCCCTCACTTCTTGTAACAACAAACTTGTCATTTTGAAGTGCGGAATGGATAATCCTTCTTTCATAAGGATTCATCGGTTCTAAAGAAACTGAACGTCTTGTCCGCTTCACTTTGTAAGCGATATTTTTTGCAAGAGTCTCCAGAGTTTCCTTTCTCCGCTCCCTGTAATTTTCCGTATCAAGTTTTACCCTGATGTAATCTTCGTTTTCCTTATTAATAACAAGGCTAACCAGATATTGAAGGGAATCCAGGGTCTGTCCTCTTTTGCCTATTAAAATTCCCATGTCATCTCCCGACATGTTAATGGAAAGTTCTTTTTCCTTTTCAAGATAAGAAGCTTCCATATTGACACCTAAATTCATAGCACCGAACATATCGGAAAGAAAGGTCATAGCCTTATCTTCCATGGTTTCTTTCTTTTTTGCACGGATGACAGCCGGCTTAAAACCGATAATTCCCAGAATACCATTACTGCCCTTATCAACAATCTCGTACTCCAGCTTATCACTGGTTGTTCCTAATTCGATTAATGCCTTTGTAATCGCTTCATCAACGGTTTTTGCTGAAACTGTAATCATATCCATAGGTCACCCTCCTATTTACTGTGCTTTTCGTTGTACTTCTCGACCATCCTCGCCTTTGATGCAATGCTGCCCGGATTTGAAGTTCCGCTGTTATAATAATCGCTGGAAGCCTTAACCTGCTCCCTTGTCCTCTCGGCCTTAGCATTACTCTCTGCTTCCACTTTATCATTAGCAGCCTGAAGATTTTTTAAATTGGCGGTAGCATTCTGGGCAACGTGCTGAGGAGGAAGCCCCTTCTTTGCACGCTTTTTATTAGCCTTCTCAACATTCCTCTTAATCATCTCATCCATATCAATTGAGTTTAAATGGCGGTTTACCGCAACCTGCTGGATGATCTGGAACACACTGGAGGCAATCCAGTAAATACCAATACCGGATGCAAAGGTGAAGCAGAAAAACACAGACATAAGCGGCATGACCGTATTCATGCTCTTCATGGACTGAGCCATGGCATTGCCCTCATCATTTCCATTTTGTGGCTGGTTTACTGTCATCAGCTTGGCACTGAACCACTGGCTGAGACCTGCCAAAATCGGAATGAGAATAGCAAGACTGAAATGGAAGCCGCCTCCTGGCGGAAACAATACGCTGGATGGCGTAGATGACAGATTAATTCCCAGAAAAGAATTCATATGGGAAATCTGGGCTGCATTGGCAGCAATGGTATCCTTAATGGTAGGAAATAATTCCTGCAAAGAATTCCACTGGCCGGGATTTAACTGATATAAGAAATCCACCATCCCATTACTGGTTGTAAGGCTTCCGATTCTTGATACATTGATTTTATTGTCTGTGGCAAACTGTGTCAGCATCCCTACATGATCGACCCCAAGGGAATTTACAGCTGTCACTACATTTTCAAATACCGTTTTAACGCTCTGTACATAGGCAGGAATATGATAAATAACCTGATACAGGGCGAAAAGAATGGGCATCTGGATGACAAGCTGCACACAGCCGCCTGTCATGGAAGTTCCATATTTTTCATAAACCGCCTGAACTTCCACGTTCTGCCTTCTCATGGATTCCTGGTCGGTTTTTCCTTTATATTTTGCCTGAATAGCCGAAATTTCCGGCTGCATAACGCTCATAAGTTTTGATGATTTCTGCTGCTTTAAGGTCAGCGGAAACATAAGAAGTTTAGTTACAAGAGTAAATAAAATAATACACAAACCAATATTCTGGATTCCAAACGTACTGGTCAGCTTAAACAGCCAATCCATGATAATACCCAGAACGGTCGCAAACGGCCCCAAGATGCCTCCTACCTTAGTCAATACTAAGAATTCCAATGAACTACCTCCTCATCTGTTACGGAACTGGATCATAACCGCCTTTTGCAAATGGATTACACCGAAGTATCCTCTTGCAAGCCAAAAATGTACCTTTTAACACACCATACTTTGTAAGCGCCTCAATGGCGTATTGAGAACACGTAGGCGTGTAAATGCAGTGAGTTCTTATTTTCAGAGGAGAAAGAAATTTCTGGTACCCTCTGATCAACAAAATCATGATTTTCTTAATCATAAGATCACTTCGATTCTTTTTTTAAAATGTTATGAAGTCCGCACAAGTGCAGATATGCACTTTCGATTGTTTTGTAATTTTCTTCCTTTGCCGCTGCTCTTACAACGACTACGATGTCTAATCCTGCCTCTACCATTTCCTCATGAAGCCTGAAACTCTCTCTGATTAATCTGGTTATGCGATGCCTAACAACGCTGTTTCCTACCTTCCTGCTGACGGATATACCGATTCTGGTCTCAGGCCTGTCCGTTTTTCTAACATACATTACAAGAAGTCTGTTGGCTAGGGATCTTCCGGTTTGATAAACTTCTTGAAAATCCCGGCTCTTCTTAATTGAATTAAAATGTTTCATGAAACTTTTTCCTATCTCCTGTCCACGCTTTTTGGAGAAAAAGTTATACCTGGAAGGTATTTTCCTATTTCCCAGGAATTTGAGAAAAGAAAAGGCCACAATTACTTGCGGCCTGGTCCATTAAGCTGATAATTTTGCTCTTCCTTTTGCTCTTCTGGCAGCTAAAACTTTTCTTCCGCCTGGAGTGCTCATTCTGGCTCTGAAACCATGAACTTTGGATCTCTGTCTCTTCTTTGGCTGAAACGTCATCTTCATAATCTACGGACACCTCCTCTTGTTACAATAGTTTATCATAGGCAATATGATGAAACATATTGAGACTATCTTAATTAAACATCGTTTCAATTATATAGAACAAAAGATGGTTCGTCAAGGGAAAAATGTATTTTTTCTTTTAAAACCGACACTGCCCCGGCGTTTTTTTGCGACATTCCAGATACCGGATCTGATGCATATCGGACACTCCTGCCCATATACCTGGAAAATCCGGTAATGTCCGATTTCAATCTACTAATCAATCCTTTTATACAGGATAATAAAATTGGAATTTATTTCTATCAGATAAATGGATAGATATGGATAAAGGGAATGCATTGACGGAACACTTTATGTAAACCTGGAAGGAAAACTCAGGATGACAGGCTCCTGTTTGAAAAAGACGGAGGTCACGGAATAATAGTAAAAGCCATTGCTCCTCAAAATACATGGAGCAATGGCTCAAGTTTTTTCAGTGATTATCCTTTCATGGCCTTAAATAACGCCTGGGAGACCGCCACAGTAAGTATTCCCGCCACAATAGCCTCCGGAATTCCGTTGATACATATGATTCCAATAATTACGGAATAGATTCCTTCCGTCAGTCCCCTTGCCGCCTGTCCATATTCTTTTCCGAAAAATAAGTAAATCAGATTCATTACCAATAAAGTATTGGTTAATGATCCTGCCACTCCTGCGGCCGCCAAAGCAATGGTCCTCTTTCCGCTTCTTTCGCCCAGAGCTTTTAATACCGCCCGGAACACATAATAGGCCACGATACCTACAAGAATCCTGGGAATCATACAAATAATCAGGCTGCCTATATTCCCGCCGTACTCTCCTACTTTAATAAAAGGAGAAAATACAAAGGAAGTGGGATTGGGCATGTAGGTATTTTTCCACAGACTGGTCAGTCCGAATACCATTCCCAAGAATCCGCCATATTTTGGTCCAAGAATAATGGCTCCAATTATGACCGGAACGTGAATGATCGTGGCGTTCATAAATCCCAGGGGAATGTACCCAAAGGGCGTAAACGCCATGATGACGATAATGGCAACAAATACGGCTGCCAGTACCAGGCTACGGGTTTTGTTCTCAATATTCATTTTTTTACCTCCTGTGCTACTGTTCTTTTATAAAGATACAATGCATCTGGTTACATGTGCATTATATTATAGAAAGCTTTTATCCGTCAATCCGCGTCAGTAAAATTTCGCCCATTTTGTTAATTTACATAAACTTATCAACATTATGGGGATAACTTGTGGAAAACTCTCTGGATATTATCTTGATAATTGTTGTTTTATTCACAGGCCTGTCCTTTCAGCCCATATAAATTCCACTCTCCCGGGATGTGAATAACAGAACTTACCAAATACACCTTTTTTGTGGACAACTCTCTCTCTGGATGATTATCAACACATCATTCACATGCAATACACATCCTCTGCACACACTTATCCACAATTTTTTTCTATTATCATTGAAAATTGTTTCAAAATAGTATAGAATGAACTGTAGATTGGGTAAATGCGCATATTTGCATTTTTATAAATGTAGGAGACTTACAATGTTAGAAAAGTTAAAGGAAAAATGGGATGATATCTTATTTAATTTGAAAGAAGAACACGAAATTACGGACGTGTCTTTTAAAACTTGGCTTCTTCCGCTAAAAGTTTATTCTGTAAACGGCGAAAAAGTCATCGTCACGGTACCGGATGTGGAATTCTTGGGATACATCCGCAAAAAATACGGGTTTCTTCTAAAGATCACCATAGAAGAAGTGACTGGATTTGAGTGCAGTGTTGATTTTGTTGTTGAAAATCAACTTCCGAAAGAGGCCGCCGCCCCTGCAGGTAATACTCTTATTACCAATACCATAAATCCGGTCAGCCAGTCGGCTATCATAACCGCAAATTTGAATCCGAAATACATATTCGATACCTTTGTGGTGGGTGCCAACAATAACCTGGCTCATGCCGCCTCTTTGGCTGTTGCAGAATCTCCAGGTGAAATTTATAATCCTCTGTTCATATATGGAGGCGTGGGTCTTGGAAAAACTCACTTAATGCATTCCATCGGCCATTTTATCTTAAAGAATAATCCGGCTGCAAAGGTTCTCTATGTGACCAGTGAGAAATTCACCAATGAGCTGATCGATGCGATCCGTAATAAAAACAACTTCTCTCCTACTGAATTCCGTGAGAAATACAGAAACAATGATGTTCTGCTGATCGATGATATCCAGTTTATCATTGGTAAAGAAAGTACCCAGGAGGAATTCTTCCATACCTTCAACGCCTTATACGAGGCGAAAAAGCAGATTATCATTTCCTCTGATAAACCACCTAAGGAAATCGAAACCTTGGAGGAACGGCTCCGTTCCCGGTTTGAATGGGGCTTAACCGTGGACATACAGTCCCCTGATTATGAGACCAGGATGGCCATCCTCAGGAAAAAGGAAGAAATGGAAGGCTATAACATTGACAATGAAGTCATTAAATACATAGCAACCAACATCAAATCCAACATCCGGGAACTGGAAGGCGCCCTGACAAAAATCGTGGCCCTCTCCCGCCTTGATAATAAGGAGATTACCGTAGAACTGGCGGAAGAAGCATTAAAGGACATAATCTCCCCCAACGACAAGCGGGAAGTCACGCCGGAACTTGTCATACAGGTTGTTGCAGATCATTACGGCATTACTCCCCTTGATATCTCTTCCCAGAAAAGAAACAAGGAAATCGTTTATCCACGTCAGATTGTTATGTACCTCTGCCGCGACATGGTTGGAACCCCCTTACAGATGATTGGAAAATACCTGGGAGGAAGGGACCATACTACCATTATCCATGGGATAGAAAAAATTACCGCAGAGATAAACAAAAACGATACTTTAAATAACACCATTGAAATTCTTAAAAAGAAAATTAGTCCACAATAAGGTGTGTATTAGGTGTTAATTACCTGTGGACAATTAAGGGCCTTAAATCGTTTCTCATATGATTGTGGATAACCTTAAAGTTTTCCTTAGATTATGTGGACGTTATTCACACTGTTATGAACATGGAAACATCAACCTTTATATAGGTTATCAAGGCTTTTACACAAACCCACAGCCCCTACTACTAATACGACGGAATTTAACTATATCATCCATCTATTTATTGCAATTTCTAGAGTAAAGGAGTTATCAACAATTATGAAACTGACATTTAAACAGGATGAGATCCTAAACGGCATTAATATCGTACTGAAAGCGGTTCCCAGTAAAACAACCATGTCCATCCTGGAATGTATCTTCATCGATGCCAGCGGATCAGAGATCAAACTGACTGCCAATGATATGGAGCTGGGAATAGAAACAAAGGTAGAAGGAACCATCCTGGAAAGAGGTAAAATCGCCCTTGAGGCAAAGCTGCTTTCAGAGATCGTAAGAAAACTCTCTTCTGTAGGAGATTCCCTTGTTACCATTGAAAGCGATGAAAAGCTTACCACCACTATTTCCTGTGAAAACTCCGTATTCCATATCCAGGGCAGGGATGGGGAGGAATTTGCTTATCTTCCGTATATTGAACGGGATCATTATATCTGCCTTTCCCAGTTCTCATTAAAGGAAGTGATCCGCCAGACTATTTTCTCCATTGCTCCCAATGACAGCAATAAAATGATGACCGGAGAGCTTTTCCAAGTATCTGGTAACCAGTTAAAGGTGGTTTCTCTGGATGGTCACAGGATATCTATCCGAAATATTGAATTAAAAGATACTTATCATGATATAAAAGTCATTGTTCCTGGCAAGACTTTAAATGAAGTCAGCAAGATCCTTGGCGGAGACAATGAAAAGGAAGTGCTTATTTTCTTCAGCACCAACCACATTTTATTCGAATTTGATGATACCATCGTTGTTTCCCGTTTAATTGAAGGAGAATATTTCCGGATCGATCAGATGCTGTCCAGCGATTATGAGACAAAGACCGCTGTTAATAAAAGAGAGCTTCTGGACTGTCTTGACCGGGCAACCATCCTGGTAAGGGAAAATGATAAAAAGCCCCTGATCATGAATATCGAAGATCAGGAAATGCAGCTTAAGATGAATTCCAGCTTTGGCTCCATGAATGCCCAGGTTCCGATTCATAAAACAGGAAGTGACATCATGATCGGCTTTAATCCAAAGTTCCTGATCGATGCCTTAAGAATTATTGATGACGAAGAAGTAACCATTTACATGCTGAATCCCAAATCCCCCTGCTTTATCAGGGATGAAGAGGGCAAATATATTTACCTGATCCTTCCTGTCAACTTTAATGCGGCAGCTGTTTAAACAGACCGTATATGATAAAGGAAAGATAGGAGCAACCATTTATGCCCAAAAGCATGGGCAAAAGAGAGGAACGCCCTGCGGGCATACCTTAATGCCCAAAAAACATGGGCAAGAGAGAGGAAACTATGGAGACAATCAAGTTAAGGGATGAATACATTAAGCTTGGACAGGCCTTAAAGGCAGCCGGTATGGTTGGATCAGGGGTTGACGCCAAATTTGTCATTGAGGATGGTCTTGTGCAGGTCAACGGCCAGGTAGAATACCAGAGAGGAAAGAAATTAAGAGCCGGAGACGTAGTCACTTTTGATGGCAATACCATTAAAATCGAGGAATAACACCATCCATGATCATTGAATCGATAGAGCTTAAGAATTACCGCAACTATGATGAATTACATATGGATTTCAGTCATGGAACCAATATACTCTATGGGGACAATGCCCAGGGGAAAACAAATGTCTTAGAAGCAATCTATGTCTGTGCTACGACAAAATCCCACAGAGGGAGCAAGGATAAGGAAATCATACAATTTGACAGGGATGAGTCGCATATCAAGCTAAACATCAGAAAGAAAGATATTCCATACCGGATTGACATGCATTTGAAGAAGAATAAAGCCAAAGGCGTGGCAGTAAATGGCGTTCCCATAAGGAAGGCCAGTGAGTTGTTTGGAATCGTCAACGTTGTATTTTTTTCTCCGGAGGACTTAAATCTCATAAAAAACGGGCCGGCCGAAAGGCGACGGTTCGTTGATTTAGAATTATGTCAACTAAACAAGCTTTACGTCCATTCCCTTGTGCAGTATAATAGGATTGTGACGCAGCGCAATAAACTGTTGAAAGATATGGCTTTTCGGCCTGATTACGAAGAAACCCTGGACATATGGGATATGCAGCTGGTCCAATATGGAAAGGAAATGATTGGTTACCGGAAAGAATTTATTGAACAGCTGGATGGAATCATAGGGCCCATCCACGGGAATCTTTCCGGGGAAAAGGAAACTCTGCGCATCCTTTATGAGCCAAATGTAGAGGCGGATGCGTTTGAAGATGTCATAAGGCGAAGCAGGCAGCAGGATATCAAGCAGAAAACGACGCTTACCGGTCCCCACCGGGATGATTTAAGTTTCATCATCAACGGAATCGACATTCGCCGGTTTGGTTCCCAGGGGCAGCAGAGGACAGCGGCTTTGTCCTTAAAGCTTGCAGAAATAGAACTGGTAGAAAAAACAGTATATGATTATCCCATCCTTTTGCTGGATGACGTATTATCAGAGCTGGACAGCAGCAGACAAAATCAATTACTTGCAGGAATCAATCATATACAGACCGTGATCACCTGTACGGGACTGGAAGAATTTGTAAGAAACCGGTTTCCCGTAGATAAGATATTCAAGGTGGTAAGCGGTACCGTAGGCAGTGAAAATTAATTCAGGAGGAAGCGTGCAAATATGAGTCAAGAATATGGTGCAGATCAAATCCAGATATTAGAGGGTCTTGAAGCAGTAAGAAAAAGACCTGGTATGTATATCGGCAGTACATCCACAAGGGGACTTCATCATCTGGTTTACGAGATCGTGGACAATGCGGTGGATGAGGCTCTGGCAGGATATTGCGACAGCATAGAGGTGATTGTCCATCCTGACAATTCCGTTACAGTCGTGGATGACGGACGAGGGATCCCCGTAGGCATCCAGAAAAAGGCCGGGATTCCGGCGGTAGAGGTGGCCTTTACCATTCTTCATGCCGGCGGCAAATTCGGCGGCGGGGGATATAAAGTTTCCGGCGGCCTTCACGGCGTAGGCGCTTCTGTAGTAAATGCTCTTTCCCAGTGGCTTGAGGTGGAAATCCGCCAGGATGGAAAGATCTATAAACAGCGATATGAAAAAGGAAAGACCATGTATCCATTAAAGGTCATAGGAGATTGCGGCCCGGATGAGCATGGAACAAAGGTTACCTTCCTTCCCGATGATGATATTTTTGAAGAAACGGTCTATGATTATGATACATTAAAGATCCGTCTCCGTGAAACCGCATTTTTAACTAAAAACTTAAAGATTATCCTGAAAGATGAGAGAGAGGATAAACGGGAGCACGTGTTCCATTATGAAGGGGGCATCAAGGAGTTTATCACCTATTTAAACAAGGGTAAAACCCCCCTCTATGATCAGGTGTTTTATTGTGAAGGAACAAAGGATGGTGTCTATGTTGAGGTCGCCATGCAGCACAATGATTCCTACACAGAAAATATCTACAGCTTTGTCAATAACATCAATACTCCAGAAGGCGGAACCCATCTGGCAGGCTTTAAGAGTGCCCTGACAACCACCTTAAATGATTATGCCAGAAAGAACAGGCTGTTAAAGGAAAATGAAACCAACTTATCCGGTGAGGATATCAGAGAAGGTATGACAGCTATCATAAGCGTTAAGATCGAAGAGCCTCAGTTTGAGGGCCAGACAAAGCAGAAATTAGGAAACAGTGAGGCAAGGGGAGCGGTGGATAACATCTTAAGAGAACAGTTCACCTATTATTTAGAGCAGAATCCAAGCCTTTCAAAAACCATCTGTGATAAATCAATCCTGGCTCAGCGCGCAAGAGCCGCGGCCAGAAAGGCCAGGGATTTAACCAGGAGAAAGACCGCCCTTGAGGGGATGGCTCTTCCTGGAAAGCTTGCGGACTGTTCCGATAAAAATCCGGAAAACTGCGAGATCTACATCGTCGAGGGAGACAGTGCCGGTGGCTCTGCAAAGACGGCCCGTTCCAGAAACACTCAGGCCATCCTTCCCCTGCGAGGAAAAATCCTTAATGTGGAGAAGGCAAGGCTTGACAGGATTTATGCCAATGCGGAAATAAGGGCCATGATTACCGCATTTGGATCAGGAATCCATGAGGACTTTGACTTAAGCAAATTAAGGTATCATAAAATTATCATCATGACCGATGCCGACGTGGATGGTGCCCATATCAGCACCTTGCTGCTCACCTTTTTATACCGCTTCATGCCGGAGCTTATCCGGGAGGGCTATGTATATCTGGCACAGCCTCCTTTATACAAGGTGGAAAAAAATAAAAAGGTATGGTATGCCTACAGCGATGAAGAACTTAATTCCATCTTAAAGGAAATCGGCCGTGACAACAACAATAAGATCCAGCGTTATAAAGGTCTTGGAGAGATGGACGCAGAACAGCTTTGGGAAACCACCATGGACCCGGAACGAAGAGTCCTTCTGCGTGTCATCATGAATGAGGACACCACATCCGAAATGGATTTAACCTTTACCACCTTAATGGGCGATCAGGTAGAGCCAAGACGTGAATTTATCGAAGCCAACGCCAAATATGTACAGAATCTTGATGTTTAATTGGAGGAAATAAAATGGAACCAAATATCTTTGATAAAGTTCATGATGTGGACCTAAAAAAGACCATGGAAAAATCGTATATCGATTATGCCATGAGCGTCATTGTTTCCAGAGCCCTGCCTGATGTAAGAGACGGTTTAAAACCGGTTCAGCGTAGAGTTTTGTATTCCATGATCGAGCTCAACAATGGTCCGGATAAACCACACCGTAAATGTGCCCGTATCGTCGGTGATACCATGGGTAAATACCATCCTCATGGCGACAGCTCCATTTACGGAGCGCTGGTGAATCTGGCACAGGAGTGGTCTACCAGATATCCGTTGGTGGATGGTCATGGAAACTTCGGTTCCGTGGATGGAGACGGCGCGGCTGCCATGCGATATACAGAAGCCCGCTTAAGTAAGATTTCCATGGAGATGCTTGCGGATATCAACAAAGATACCGTTGATTACAGCCCCAACTTTGACGAGACAGAGAGGGAACCGGATGTCCTTCCGGCCCGTTATCCCAATCTTCTGGTAAATGGTACCTCAGGCATTGCCGTTGGTATGGCTACCAACATCCCACCTCACAACTTAAGAGAGGTCATCAATGCGGTCGTTCATATTATTGACAACCAGGTGGAAGAAAACAGAGAAACCACTATGGAAGAAATCCTGGAAATCATCAAAGGACCTGATTTCCCAACCGGAGCAACCATCCTCGGAAAACGGGGAATTGAAGAAGCATACCGCACAGGTAGAGGAAAAATCCGTGTCAGGGCTGTCAGCGATATTGAGTCTATGGCAAACGGAAAAAGCCGGATCATCGTAACCGAGCTTCCATACATGGTCAATAAAGCCCGCCTCATTGAAAAAATTGCAGAGCTTGTGAAGGATAAAAAGATAGACGGCATTACTGACTTACGGGATGAGTCCGACCGTTCCGGTATGAGGATCTGTGTTGAGCTCCGCCGGGATGCCAATGCCAATGTCATACTTAATCAGCTGATCAAGCATACCCAGCTTCAGGATACCTTTGGCGTGATCATGATTGCACTTGTTAAGAACAGTTCCGGTGTTCTGGAACCAAAAGTGTTAAACATCCTTCAGATGTTAAATTATTATCTGGATCATCAGAAGGAAGTAGTTACCAGAAGAATCCGTTACGATTTAAATAAAGCAGAAGAAAGAGCCCACATTTTGCAAGGCTTGCTCATTGCCCTGGATAATATTGATGAGGTCATCAGGATCATCCGCGGTTCGGCAAATGTCCAGGCAGCCAAGGCAGAACTCATGAGCCGTTTCGGCTTAAGCGATGTCCAGTCTCAGGCAATTGTGGATATGCGTTTGAGAGCTCTTACCGGTCTGGAAAGAGAAAAGCTTGAGAACGAATTCAGAGAACTGGAAGCCAGGATTGCAGAGTTAAAGGCCATCCTTGCCGATGAGAAAAAGCTATTAGCAGTGATCAAGGAGGAAATATCCGTCATTTCCGCAAAGTACGGAGATGACAGAAGAACCTCCATCGGCTTTGATGAATACGATATGTCCATGGAAGACTTGATTCCCGATGAAAGCACCATCGTCGCCATGACAAAACTGGGATACATTAAGAGGATGTCTATTGACAACTTCAAGAACCAGAACCGGGGCGGCAGGGGAATCAAGGGAATGCAGACCATTGACCAGGATTACATCGAAGACCTGATGATGACTACAACCCATCATTACCTGATGTTCTTTACTAATACAGGCCGTGTTTACCGGTTAAAGACTTATATGATTCCGGAAGGAAGCAGAACCTCCAGAGGAACCGCAATTGTGAACCTTCTGCAGATGCTTCCAGGAGAAAGCATTACAGCTATCATCCCCATGAAAGAATATGACGATGATAAGTTCCTCTTCATGGCAACCAAGAACGGAATGGTAAAGAAAACACCTATGAGGGAATACGCCAATGTCCGTAAGAACGGCCTTCAGGCTATTGTCCTTCGGGAAAATGATGAACTGATTGAGGTTAAGGCAACTGACGATACAAAGGATATTTTCCTGGTAACGAAAAAGGGCCAGTGCATCCGGTTCCATGAAAAGGATGTCCGTATCACAGGTCGTGTATCCATTGGTGTTATCGGTATGAAGCTCAATAATGATGACCAGGTCGTTGGCATGCAGAAGGAGTCCCAGGGACCAAAGCTTTTGATTGTTTCTGCTAACGGTATGGGCAAGCGTACCCCAATTGAAGAATTTACTCCTCAAAGAAGGGGCGGAAAGGGCGTTCTGTGTTATAAGATCACAGAAAAGACCGGTGATATCGTAGGAGCCAAGCTGGTTGAGGATGACCATGACCTTCTTCTGATCACAACGGAAGGTATCGTGATCCGCATTTCTGTCAATGATATCTCTGTGATAGGTAGAAATACGTCCGGAGTGAAGTTAATGAACATTGACCAGGATTCTGATATCAAAGTTGCCAGCATTGCCAAAGTACGGGATGACGGAAGCAAGTCCGACGGAGAAGGCCTGGAAGAATTGGATCTCCAGGATGAAGAGATCTTGGAAGAAATCACCGAAACGGATGAGGCTCCAGTAGAGGAATAAAATTTTAACACGAAAGATATTGTAATATTTTATTTTTTATATTATAATGTTTACCATCAATAATTCAGTAAAAGACTTTGAATGCAGAAATAATAATTTTACTGCATTCAAAGTCTTTTCCTTATTGAAATTTAGCAGGAAAAACCTGCTTGGACAAAATATGTCCCAAAAAAAAGGAGGAATACCAGCTTGGACAGTGACCCAGGCGCGGCGCAGATAGCCGCACAGATTTTATTATTAATTGCTTTGACCTTAATGAATGCGTTCTTCGCAGGAGCGGAAATGGCTGTTGTATCAGTCAACAAAAACAGGATCCGGATGCTGGCTGACAGCGGAAATAAGAAAGCAGCTCTGATTCAGAAGCTTTCCGAGGATTCAACCGGTTTTCTTTCAACCATCCAGGTAGCCATAACCTTTGCCGGTTTCTTTTCCAGTGCATCGGCAGCAACAGGAATTTCACAGATACTTGGTGGAAAGATGCTGGCTTTGGGAATCCCCTACAGCCGTAGTATTGCCATGGTGACAGTAACCATCATCCTGTCTTATTTTAACCTAGTATTTGGTGAACTGGTGCCGAAACGGATTGCATTGCAAAAAGCGGAATGGTTCAGCTTATTCGCAGTACGCCCTATTTACGGCGTATCAAAAGTCATGGCTCCGTTCATTAAGCTTCTATCTGTATCAACCAATGGAATCTTAAAGCTTCTTGGCATGAAGACAGACAATCTGGAGGAAGAAATTTCTGAGGAAGAAATTCGTTCTATGCTCCAGCTGGGTCGGGAAAGCGGAGTGTTCAATAAAATCGAAGAAGAAATGATTACTTCCATTTTTCTCTTTGATGATAAAAGGGCCAGAGAAATCATGACTCCCAGACAGGATATGGTGGCAGTGGATATCAAAAATCCTATGGAGCTTGTCCTTAATGAGATACTGGACAGCAGACATTCCAGAATTCCGGTTTATGAAGAAGAAATTGATAATATTATCGGTATTTTATCCATGAAGGATTTTATCATTGAAATGAATAAGTATGATCAGGCGGGTATTGATATCCGAACCATCATGCAGAAGCCTTATTTTATACCGGAAAATAAAAAGACAGATGATTTATTTCTGGAAATGAAAAAAAGTAAAACCAAAATGGCCATCCTGGTGGATGAGTACGGAGGAGTTTCCGGTCTTATAACCATGGAGGATTTGATAGAAGAAATTGTAGGAGATATCCCGGATGAATATGATGATTGGGAACCGGAACTGATAGAAGTAGAACCTAATGTGTATAAAGCAGAAGGAAGTATATCCCTGTATGATTTGGATGATGTGCTTCATGAAGAAATAGAAAGCTCCTGTGATACATTGTCAGGATATCTGATAGAAATACTTGGTTTTATACCAAAGAAATCTCAGCTTCCATTGGAGCTTGAGGATGAAAAGAATCTTTATACCATTTTAGAGATGGATGATAAAGTAATAAAGAATGCCATTGTCCGGATAAAGGAAAAATAATTTAAAACTGCACATAAAAATAGTTGTCCAGCTTAAAAAGTCAGGACAACTATTTTTTATGTGCGGCTGTAAAGTTCTGTACTAGAAGGTCACTTCCAAGTTATCAGTCAGCATTTGGATGAAGGTTTCATGGTCTTTGACCTGAATCAGTTTTTTAATAAATTCTCTGTCCGTGAGCATCATGGTGAGAGGCTCAAAGATTTCATTAAAAATATATCGGTCATTCTTGTTAAAACACATCATGATGATCAGGTAAACAGGCTTTCCGTTCCATGAGACAGGAGAATCTGATATCAATATATTCAGACCGGTTTTATCTGCATGCATTTTCATTGCATGAGGGATTGCAAAGTCATGAAAAGCAGTAGATGAAAGTTTTTCACGCATGTAGATATCTTCCCGGAAGGTCTGGTTTACATAACCTAGCCGATGCATTTTACTGGCCAGATATTCGATTGCATCCCCCTCTGTTTTTAAGTCATTTCTTCTTTCAAAGAATTCAGGGATAATTAACAACTCCAAATAATTTTTAAAGGTTGCTTTTCTTTTATTGATTCTTACGGATGTAATTTTATTTCTGATCACAGAAATATCCTTATCCGTAAAAAACATTCCGATATGAACGATGTCCACCCCATAAAAGCCATGAAGAGGTACCGTAGACATAATAAAATCGCATTTAGGAACCTGTTCTAAAGCCGAATCATCCGTTATGATGTTGGTTATCAGCATTTCACAGGAAAAGTGCTGATTGATGGTATCTGTCAGACGTATATTTAAATCATAATAGTTAGGGCAGTATAATATAGCAGTTACCTTTTTATTAAGACTTTTTTGTGCTTCCAGAGTGCTCCCCAGGTGAAAAGTGATATAAGCAATCTCATCATCATTTATGATGATCCCCGTACGGTCTTTGATGATTCCGGATAAATATACGGATACATCATAAATTAAAGGACAGGAAGTTTTAATTTCTTCCGTTAAAGGATTTTTTGAAAACTGCTGATTCTTTGATCTTTGAAGTAAATTTCTAATATGAATAGCAAAGCGAATCAAAAATTCAGGTTCCGATAAATCAATATAGTAATAAGCATTCACTGACTGGATCATCTCTTCCACCAGGTCAAAGCATTCCTTGCCGATAAAGTCCTCCAGATTTGCAGTGGTTATGCTTTTATAATCAATGGTGGTGGCTCTGGAAATCAGCAGCAGTGCAAGTTCATAAATTTCTGCCTCACTATATGTGATATGAAAATGATTTTCCAATTCTTTCGTGACCTGGATTGCCAGTTCATATTCATGATGGCGTATCTGAGCCAGTTCTTTAACATCCTGGGTATTGATGTTGTGATTTTTGATTCTGTCAATGGCTATGGTAATGTGCAGTACAATATTGATCAGAGAATAGTCGTTAACAAAATATTGATATTTATCAAAAATATTCAGCAATGTATTTTTGATATATTCAATTTCAATATCAGGAAAAACATGCTGAATTGTTTTTAAGCTTACAAAGTTAATGTTGGACTCATCGTATAAAATAGAACTGAGCAATCGGCGTTTGTTCTTCTCCAGTCCTTCAATGGACAAGTTGTCCTTTTGATTCAAAAGCTTTAAATCAAACTGGCTCAGTTTCTTTTTTACAGCTCCCAGTTCATTTTTTAAAGTGGAGTAGCTGATGTATATGGTATCGCATAAGTCGTATGCATCAATGCCGGCTTCCTGTTTGATCAAAAGGTTGATAATATAAACCATTCTTTCCTGGGAAGACTGGGGGATGTGAGTGCCGGAGTCATTTAATATTTTTCTTCCGGCCTCTGCTTTAATAGTATACCCCTTCCTGGAAGAGAGGATGGTCTGAGGATGATTGTCATTGATTTCTGAAATGTAATTTTTTATACTTCGTTCCGATACCCCCATTTCAGCAGCTAAAGCAGAAGCAGTCATTTCATTAGTGTGCATCAACAGGATACGAATCAATTTTAATAGTTTTGGCCCCATAGTAAAATCCTCCTTCTGTCTATTATAAGAGTCTGGAAAGGATTTTTCCACCAAAGTTTTGCACGCTCCATGTGCAAATGTCTGGTGGAATTATAAGTGGAATAAAGTCATAATGAATACATCAAGTACATTGTGAAAGCAAAATGATGTTTTCATGATCTCATAAACCTTATTATACAGATAAAGGAGGATTTTATTTATGTTAAATGTTTTACTGGTTTGCGGATCTGGTGCAAGTTCCGGATTTATGGCAGCTAATATAAGAAAGGCAGCGGCTGCAAAAAAAATGGAGATCAATATAAAGGCCAGAGGAGAAAGTGAAATCGAAAACTATATTGATGAAATTGATGCTCTTATGGTAGGACCTCATCTGGCCTATATCATGGATGAAATTGAAGAATACACAGGCGGAAAGGCTGTTAAGGTCATCTTAATGAAGCCGGAGTATTATTCCACGTTAAATGGAGATTTGGCGTTGGAGCATTTGCTGAGTGAAATGAGCTGAGTGAATAAGGAGGAGGAGAAGGATGAAACAGTTAATTCATTGGTTAGAGCATAGTTTCGCACCAAAGATGAACAAAATTAACAATAATGTATGGGTTACCACTTTAAAAGATTCTATTATGCAGGTGCTTCCGTTTATTTTATTAGGATCAATATTCTGCTTTTTAACTGTCCCGGGAGAAGTCTTTGGCTGGGAGTGGTGGCCGAATTTCTGGACTCCGTTTGGCTGGACAATGGGGTTGCTATCATTATTTGTGGCATTTTTAATACCATTTAACTTAATGGAAAAAAAGCGTCTGCGCAGACAGAGAATTATTGCAGCGCTTTCCGGTGTAGTAGCATTTTTAATTATTATTTCTCCTCAGGTGATAAGGGATGGGCAAGCTGGATTTCAGCATGCATCCTTAGGGGCCGGAGGAATGTTTGTAGCGATTACAGCAGGTGCTTTTACAGGTTTTATTATGGGCATTTTCGGAAAGTTCTCATTCTTTAAAGAGGATTCCGTAATACCTGATTTTGTAAGAGCCTGGTTTGATTTAATGTTACCGGCTGGTATCATCGTTTGTTCCCTTTGGATTTTGGTGGATCTGCTTGGGGTTGACCTTTATAATATCTTACTGTCATTATTTATGCCAATCTCCAATGTTATGCAGACTCCCTGGGGATTTGTACTTTCTCTTTCCCTTGTTTGTTTTTTATATTCCCTGGGAATTTCAAGCTGGGTTCTTACCCCAGTTTATAAACCGGCGATGCTCATGGCCATTACCGCCAATGTTACCATGGCAGCAGCCGGAACGGCTACTCATGAAACACTAAACCTGGTTACTGATCCAACGGTATACTCTGCTTATTTATGGATCGGTGGAATCGGATGTACATTACCATTAGTTATTATGCTTATATTTGCAAAGAGCAATAAATTGAGAGCATTGGGACGTGCCTGTTTTGTACCTGCAATTTTTAATATTAACGAGCCGGTCGTATTCGGATGCATTGCATGGAATCCAATTATGATGATTCCCATGTGGCTGATGGGAATCGTACTTCCTACAGTTGTCTGGATTTTTACAAAGGTGATTCCATTTGCACCGATACCTACCAGGGTGTTTGATATGTGGTATTGTCCATTTCCTATTTCCACATGGCTCACAACAGGAAGTATCAAAGGTGTAATTTTAATGGCTGTCTGTGCATTGATTTCAACTGTCATATGGTATCCTTTTTTCCGTATCTATGACAGTCAGGAGACAGAAGCAGAGAAAAAAGCAGAGGAAAAGAAATAAGTAATAAGAAGGGTGATTAAACATGGATGAAAAAACACTAGAATCTGCAATGAGCATCATTATGAATGCGGGAGATGCACGTTTACTGTGCAAAGAAGCATTGACAGCCATTGCCGATCAGGATTTTATTTTAGCCAATGAAAAAATGAAGGACGCGCAGAAAAAGATTACTGAGGCACACCGGATCCAGACAGATGCCATTCAGGGAGAAACCAGAGGAGAAAAAACAGAGTATTCATTGATTTTCGCCCATGCACAGGATACATTAATGACCATATACAGTGAAATCAATATTGCAAAGCAAATGATCAAAATCTTTGAAAGCTGGGAAAAGCGTTTGAAACGCTTGGAAAACCAGGAATAGATTCATAAAATCGGGAAGGAAGGGAGAGCATCATGAATAAAGTACCAAAAGGTTTCCCATCAAATTTTATGTGGGGAGGTGCGGTAGCGGCAAATCAGCTGGAAGGCGCTTATGACCTGGACGACAAAGGCCTATGCCTGGCAGATATTAACGAATTTCAAAAAGATCTTCCCATTGAAAAGCGTTCCAATGGGGAAATAACCAGATCGTATATAGAGGAAGCCTTACAAAGCAATGATAAAAATTTTCCTAAAAGGAGAGGCATTGATTTTTACCATACCTATCCTGAGGATTTAAAAATGCTGGCTGATCTGGGATTTAAAACATTCAGAACTTCGATTAACTGGGCCAGAATCTATCCAAACGGAGATGATGGTCAGCCAAATGAGAAGGGGCTTGAGTTTTATGATAAATTATTTGATGAGATCATTAAAAATGGCATGGAGCCAATGATCACCATTTCTCATTATGAGATGCCTCTTCACTTAACCACTGCATATAAAGGCTGGTATTCCAGAGAGACCATTGATTTTTTCGTTAAGTACTGCAAAACAGTATTTGACCGGTATGCAGGTAAGGTAAAGTACTGGATTATTGTCAATCAAATTAATTTGATCGGCCATGAGTCCTTTAATCATCTTGGAGTCCCGGAAGACACGGTTGATGATCTCCGTTCTGCAAAATATCAGGCAGTCCATCATGAGATGGTGGCATGTGCCAGGGCTACAAAATATGCACATGAAAAACATCCTGAAATGCAGATCGGCATGATGCTGTGCGGCGGTCCGGAATATGCTGCCACATGTAAGTCCGAGGATGTGTTAGCAACATTGAAACACAATCAGATGGAGTATTTTTTTGCCGATGTATTGCTTCGGGGATATTATCCCGGTTATGCATACCGATTCTTTGAGGATTGGAATATTAAGCTCACATTTGAAAACAGTGATGAAGAGGACTTAAAAAATACGGCTGACTTTTTCTCATTTTCATATTATTATACTCAGATATGTTCAAAGGAGAGTTATGAGAGAGGAAATGAGGCATACAGGAATAAACAGCTGCCGGCAAACCCGTGGGGCTGGACCATTGATCCCATAGGACTAAGAATCTTATTAAATGAATTTTATGACAGATATCAAAAGCCTATTTATATAACTGAAAATGGAGTGGGATACTACGATGAAGTAGAAAATGGAGAAATTCATGATTCCTACAGAGTGGACTATCTCCGAGCCCATATTGAGCAGATGAAGGAAGCCATTCGCGATGGGGTAGACCTAAGAGGCTATTATGCATGGGGGCCGATCGATATTGTTTCCTGCTCTTCCTGTGAAATGAGCAAACGTTATGGTTTTATTTATGTAGATTATGACGATTATGGAAATGGAACAGGAAAAAGAATCAAAAAGGACAGTTATGCATGGATGAAAAAAGTGATTTCATCGGGCGGTGAGGATCTGGCTTAACAGGAGGTGCTTTGTGAAGCAGTTTGAATTTGTAGTTCAGGATGCTATGGGGATTCATGCCAGGCCGGCAGCAGATTTGGCAGCCGCCGCCAAGAAGTTTACCTCTCTTATCTTATTAAAAAAAGAAGAGATGGAAGCTGATCTAAAAAATCCACTTGCTATTATGAGATTAGCAGTCAAACAGGAAGAACGCGTAACGATAACAGCCACGGGAGATGATGAAAACCAGGCAATTGAGCAGTTGAAAGATCTGATAGTAAACATTGGGTTATCCAAAAACCGCTGAATTCCATGAAGGTAAGGAAGTACGCTTGACAATGATCCTTCAAATTGATAAAATATAAACTGAAACTATATCAATTACAGATCAAGGAAGTTCGATTCGCCAGGTGGTACGTCGAACGGCTGATTTTCTAAGCATCGTCGGCACTATGTTTGACTTCACTTAGAAAATTATATCTATGAAATAGGGGATTCATATGACAAGTGAGTTTGCAGTAGCGGTTCATGGAGTAGTTTATTTAAACCAGAGGAAGGTCACCATTTCCAGTGAGGAACTGGCTTCCAATGTATGCACCAACCCTGCCCGGGTAAGAAAGGTGATGGCAAAGTTAAAAAAAGCCGGAATAATCACAACAAAGGAAGGGCTGGAGGGCGGCTATCATTTTGGCAAAGATTCCTCAGAAGTTAATTTAAGAAGCATTTGTGATGCTTTGGATGTTACCTTTGTATCTTCTTCCTGGAAATCCGGCAATGTAGATACCCCCTGTATGATAGCTTCTGGAATGTCAGGAGTCATGGATGAAATTTATGGGGATTTAAATGAGCTTTGCAGAAGAAGAATGGAAGAGATCACGATTAAAGATATTCAGGAAAAGCTAATCAGAAATCGTCTTGATTCTAAGGCATGATTTTCTTTCATAAAGAAAATCTGCTATTGGCTGAACCTTTCAGTAAATCAAACTTCTTATAAATAAGGCAGGGAATGATAATTAAAACATCCCCTGCCTTATTTTATGTTTCAACTTGATTTCACAATAAGAATCATTTATGATGAAATAAAACAAAGGTGCCTGCAAATCTGGAGGAATGTATGATCAGAACGGTTAAAGTTGAAGAAATAACAAAGAACATAAAAGAAATGTGCATAGAAGCCAACCATGTGCTGTCTAGTGATATGGAGAGGGTATTTCTTAAGGCAGTGGATGAAGAAACTTCACTCCTTGGCAGACAGGTGCTCTGCCAGTTAAAGGAAAACTTAAAGATAGCGGGAGAAGATATGATCCCCATTTGCCAGGACACTGGGATGGCAGTGATATTTGTAAGGATAGGACAGGATGTGCATATAGAAGGCGGAAATCTTACCGATGCAATCAATCAGGGAGTAAGAGAAGGGTATGTAGAAGGGTATTTAAGAAAATCTGTGGTGGAGCCGGTGGAGCGGGTAAATACAAAAGATAATACCCCTGCAGTCATCCATTATGAAGTTGTGAACGGAGATCAGATAGATATTACAGTTGCTCCCAAAGGGTTTGGAAGTGAAAACATGAGCCGCATATTCATGTTAAAGCCCGCGGATGGATTGGAAGGGATCAAGGATTCCATATTAACTGCAGTTAAGGAGGCCGGACCAAATGCATGCCCTCCCATGGTGGTTGGAGTAGGAATCGGCGGAACGTTTGAAAAATGTGCCCAGTTAGCCAAGCAGGCATTGACCAGGGAAATTGATAAACGGTCTTCTATTCCCTATGTAAAAGACTTAGAATCAGAGATGCTTGAGAAAATTAACAAGCTTGGAATCGGGCCCGGAGGTCTGGGAGGAAGGATCACCGCCCTTGCCGTAAATATTGAAACCTACCCGACTCACATAGCAGGACTGCCTGTGGCAGTTAATATCTGTTGTCATGTAAACCGACATGCACACAGGGTCATATAATGATTGGAGCTAAGAATGGAGGAAACCATGGATCATCACATAAAGGTACCGATCAGCAGGGAAGATGCAAAGAGTTTAAGTTCAGGAGATTATGTTTATCTGACTGGGACCATTTATACTGCCCGGGATGCCGCTCATAAAAGAATGAAAGAAGTTTTGGACCAAAAGGGAAGTCTTCCCTTTGATATAGAAGGAAATATGATCTATTATATGGGACCATCCCCAGCCAGGGAAGGACGCCCCATCGGTTCCGCCGGACCGACCACAGCCAGCCGCATGGATAAGTACACGCCCCTTCTTCTGGATATGGGGATGGGGGGAATGATAGGAAAAGGGAAAAGAAGCAATGAAGTCATAGAGGCCATTGTAAGAAACGAGTCCGTTTATTTTGCTGCGGTGGGAGGGGCCGGAGCTCTTCTTTCTAAATGCATCCTTTCCTCTGAAGTAATTGCTTATGAAGATTTAGGAACAGAGGCCATAAGGCGTCTGGAAATCAAAGACTTTCCGGTGGTAGTTGTCATAGACAGCAAAGGAAACAATTTATATGAAACAGCCATAGAAAGATACAGGGAGGACTAAGAATATGAATCGTATCTTCTATATGGTAGTAAGAAATCTTTTTCGTGTTCCTGTATGGTTTTACCGTATATGGAGGATGGGCCTTCCGAAAGATACTCATACCGATGAGCAGCGCTATG